>CAZKRE010000016.1:16581-30904 GCA_964555075.1 uncultured Phycisphaeraceae bacterium | reverse complement strand
CCGCGGGCCTGCCCGCCGCCGCCGCCGCGGGAGGTCTGGGCTTGCCCGGCCCCCCCGCCGCCGAAGCCGCCCCCGCCGAACCCGCCGCCGAGCCCCCCCCCGCCGCCGAACCCGCCGCCCGTGGACCGCCCCCCGGTCCCGCCCAAGCCGCTCCCGGTGCCGCCGCGCTGCGTGCCCGTCCGCGCGTTCTGCAGCGTGTTCTGCGACCGCCCCGTCGGGGGCGTCCCGTTGAACAGGCTGTTGAGCACCGCCTCGGCATTGATCGCGTTGGCGTTGTTGAGCGGGTAGACGAAGACCGACACCTCCGCCGACGGGTTCGAGTCCAGCTCCCGAAGCACCTGCTCCACCGTGGGGAGCACGTCGGTTGGCCCGGTGACGACGACGGTGTTGGTGCGCTCGTCCGCCGCCGCGCGGACCTGGTTGCCCCGCTGCGCACCGCCCTGCTGCTGGGCCTGCTGCATGAACCGCGCGAACCGCCCGCCCGGGCCGCCCCCGCCCCCCCCGCCGCGCTCGCGCCCCTGCTGCTGCCGGCTCGCCTCGGGATCGCCGATCGGCTGCGTGTTCTCGAACACGCTGTTGATCAGCTGCGCCGCGGCCGTCGCGCTGGCGAACTCCAGCGAGAACACCCGCACGTCGATCGACGACGCCAGCGACGTGTCCAGCGCCCGCACGATCTCCACCACCCGCCGCACGTTCGCCGACGTGTCGGTGATCACCAGCACGTTCGCCGACGCGTTGGCCGTGAAGTCCGCCTCCGGGTTCACCACCGGCGACAGGTCCTCCTTCAACTGCGTCGCGCTCGCGTACCGCAGCGGGATCACCTGCGTGATCAGCTCGTCCGACTTCGCGACCTGTTCCGGGTCCGACCCCGTCCGCACCGGGATGTTCGCCCGCTTCGCGACGTCCCGCGTCATGATCTTCAGCACCCGGTCCTGCTGCACCGCGGCGTAACCCGCGTTGTGCAGCACCGTGTTGAGCAGCAGCACCGCCTCCGTCGGCGAAACCGCCTGCCGGCTCACGAGCGACACCCGCCCCTCCGGCCGGACCTCCTTCACCACGATAAAACCCGCCGCCGCCGACAGCTCGTTGAGCACCAGGTCGATCGACGCGTCCTGGAAGTTCAGCTTCAGCGACCGCCCGTTCGCCTGCGTCACGCCCGGCGGCGGCAGGTCCGCCCCGTCCGGCGCGTCCGTCACCGAGCCCATCGGCCCGCTCCGAGCCGGCTGCGGCGTCCGCGCCGGCGCCGCGGGAGCGCCCGACGCACCATCCCCCGCGCCCCGGTCGGCGTCGTCGTCATCCGCGACCGGTGGCGGCGCCCCGGCGCCCCGGTCGTCCTCGTCGCCGTCGTCGTCCTCACCGTCTGCCGCCGGCGCCATCGGCGGCGCCTCGGCCTCCTCGTCGCCGCCCGACTGCTCCGCCGGCATCTGCGGCGCCGCCGGGGCGTCGATCTCGACCGGCTCGTCCTGCGCATAGCCGGGCAGGCTCATCGCCGCCATCAGCAGCGCCGCCATCGTGAACCGTGCGCGGCGGTGGGACGGGGTGGCCGGGGCGTGACGTCGCTTGTTCAAGACTAATCTCCCCGCAGGCGGCGCTGCCGCATGCGTTCTTCGATGCTCATCGTGGCCGGGTCCGCCGATCCGCTGCTGTTGACTTCGCCCGCCGCGCCCTCTCGCCCGCCGCTCCCGCTCGACGCGGCTCCCGCATCCCCCGGTGGCGCCGCCGCCGTCTCGCCCCGCAGGTCCTGCCCGATCGCGACCCGTGTCTCCCCCGCTTCCGTCGCGTACACCACGCCGTCCAGGTCCACCGACTCGATCCGCCCCGAGGCCAGCAGGTCGCCCGGCCGCAGGAGCAGCAGCTCACCCGTCCGCCGATCTTCCACGTGCGCCCGGACCGAGCCGCCCTCCTCCACCAGCCCGATCACGACGTACAGCGTCTCGATCGGCGGCGGGGGCGGCGCTTCCGTGACCCGCTCCACCGCCGGCGGCTTCGGCCGACGGTCCTTCAGAAACATGTTCCGCTCGAGCAGGATCCCGTACCGCTCCCGCAGCCCCTCGCGCGGCTGCGCCGCCGCCGGCTCGGTCGCCCCCACCGCCGCCGCCGCCGCCACGGCCGCCACCGCCCACGCCGCGATCCTCATGGCGTCCCCCCTTCCGCCGCCGGCGGTTCCAGGTGGATCGTCGCCAGCGTGAACTGCATCGACAGGTCATCCTCGCCCGGCTTCCGCGTGGTCAACTGCAACTCCTCCATCCGCACCGGCACGCCCGCCGTCTCCACGTTCCAGAGGAACCGCGTCACGTCACCCATCCGCCCCGCCCCCGTCGCCCGCAGCGTCACCCGGCCGAACCCCCCCGCCGCGCCCGAGCGGTCCGGCCGCACCGCGCTGAGCGTCAGGCCCGCCTCCTGCGACCAGTCCCGCAGCGCGTTGAGCAACTGGCTCTCCGCCGCCGACGCGTCGTCCCGCAGCGTCCCGCCCGCCACCTCCGCCCAACGACGGTTCGCCCGCCGCAGGTTCGTGAACGTCTGCTCCGCCCGCGCCATCTCCTCCCGCCTCGCCTCCAGCCGCATCGTCAGGTCCGCCCGCGCCTCCATCCACGGCGTCAGCACCAGCGAGTCGAGCACCAGCAGCCCGACCACCGCCCCCGTCGCCATCGCGATGTATCGCTCACGCTTCGACAGTTTCATCGGCCGGCCTCCCCGACGCCCGGTGCCGCCGGCGCCGCGGGCGCGGCTTCGGGCCTGAACGTCAACGTCATCGTGAACGACACCTCCCGCTCCCGCGTCGTCGTCGACTCGCGCAGGTCGACGAGCGTCACGTCCGTGAACGCCCCGCTTGCCTTCAGTCGGTCGAGCAGCGCGAGCACCGACGGCTGGTCCGCCCCCGCGCCCACGAGCTGGCCCCGGCCGTCCTGCCGGAAGCTCACGCCCGTCGCCCACACCGCGTCCCGCTCGCCGAACGCCCCGGTCAGTTCCGCGAGGTACGCCAGCGCCGCCGGACGCCCGTCGTAGAACCCGCGCCCGAACCCGGTCCGCGCGATCGTCGCCTCCGCGGCCTCGACGTCCGGCGCCTGCCGCGCGAGCGCCTCTTCCAGCGCCGCCAGTTCCGCCGTGTCCCCCCGGTACGCCAGCACCTCCAGCGCCACCACGACGATCAGCAGCAGCGCAATCGCCGCCGCCCACCACGTCGCCCGGCCGATCCGCATCCGCTCGACCGGCTCGAGTCGCGAGTGCCGGAAGTCCACCAGCAGCCGCGCATCCGCCGCCGCCAGCCCCACCGCCACCGCCGGCGTCACCTTCGGGTCCACACCCTCCCCGCCGCCCCCGCCCGCCGGCGTCGGCCGCAGCGTCACGCCCTCCCCCAGCGATTCCGACAGCCGCGCCAGCTCGTGCGGCGTGAGGCCCACCGCGTCCAGCACCGACGCCTCCGCCGCCCGCCCGCTCCCCGCCGGCAGCACCCCCGCCCGCCGCACCTCGGTCCCCAGGAGCGCCATCGATCGGCCGTGCCCGTTCATCGACAGCGGCACGTGCTGGATCGCCCGCGGCGCGCCCGCCCGCTGCCACACCAGTTCCGCCCCACCCCCGCCGATGAGCATCACCAGCCCGTCGTCCTCCCCCGCCACCGGCGGGAGCGTGAGCACCGTCGGCGTCACCGCCCGCAGCCGCAGCCCAGCCGCCGTCAGCACCGCCTCGATCTGCTCCACCCGCTTCCGCAGCGTCCCGATCATCAGCACGCGGTTCGGCCGGCCCGCCTCCAGCCGGCCGACAAAGTCGAAGCACATCTCCGCCGAGTCCGACGCCGTCAGTTGCTCCGCCTGCAAGCGCAGCGCGTCGAGCGCCTCGCTCGCCGACGCCGGCGGCAGCTCCCGCTCCTGCGCCAGAACCCACCGCGCCGGCAGCCCCACCGCCACCGGGTGATTCCCGAAACCTTCCGCCTTGAGAAACGCCCGCAGCGCCAGGCCCAGCGGCTCCGGCTTGCCCAGCGTCAGACCCGCCGGCCACGCGAAGACCGCCGCCCGGCGAACCCGCCGATCCCCCCGCGCCGCGACCTCGGCACAGGCGAACGAGCCGTCCGCGACGGCGATGGCCAGGATGGAACTGCGACGGCCGATCAACGCATCCTCCCAAAAACCGTCCCGGCGCCCGGGCCTTCCCCGCGCCGCAAGCTGTTCAGGAGCTCCGCCTCCAGCGGCCAGCCCCGGTGGGTCACGTCCCGACGATAGATCACCCGCGGCGTGTCCCCCGACGCGTCGATCACCAGTCGAACGCGGCGGAACGCCCGTCCATTGCCACTGACCGCCACCACGTCCGCCGTGTACTGGTACGACCGTGCCACGAGCGACTCACCCAGCCCGATCGCCCGCTGCCCCAGCGCCTCCACCACCCACGTCATCGTCCCCGGGTGCCGCGCCGCCGCATCGGGACGATAACTCAGCAGCGTCTCCGCCGCCTCCTCCGTCATCCCCTCCACGCACAGCAGCACCTCCCGCGGCGCCGCGTTCACGTTCACCGTCCCCCGCCGCCTCACCTGCGTCGTCGTCCGCACCACGTCCTCGATCTGCCGCAGCTCGTCCGGCTCCAGGCTCGCCCGGTAATACAGGTCGAACACGTCCCGCAGCTCCGCCCCGCCGATCGCGTCCACGATCTCGTCCGCCCGCGACTGCGTCAGCCGCTCGCCGAGCTTCTCCCGCAGCCGGTCCCGCTCGTTGCGGACGTTGGCGTTGATCGTCTCCGCCCCGTCCCGGTCGAGGCCCGGATCCACGCTGTGGACCGTCAGGTAGTCGAACAGCCCGTGCCGCAGCGCCGCTTCTCCAAACGCAGCGCCGAGCCCGATCCGCGTCGCCCCCGCGTCCGCCGTCCCGTCCCCGAACAGCCACGCCCGCTCCACCCCCCGCACCAGCAGCAGCTCCTCGACGAACTCGAACGGCCCGTTCTTCGCCTCGTACGGCTCCTCCAACGCGAGGTAGTGCGGACTCTCCGCGCCGTTCGCCGCGACCTCGTCGTTCTCGTCCCGCCAGTCCACGATCGCCCCCGCCACCTCGTCGACCATGCCCGGCAGCAGCCGCAGCGACCTCAGCGTCGCCTCGTTCACGTTCAGCTTCCCCGCCTCGTCCGTCAGCCCGAACCGGGGCAGCGACGGGTCGCCGTAGTCCGGCCGGACGATCCAGAAGAAGCCCGCCCCCAGCGGCCGCTGCTCGAACTCCCCCTCCGCACGCTCCGTCACCGCCGGCCCCTCGTTCAGCAGGAGCTGCAGGACCCACGCCTCGGCCCCGCGGGCAATCGCGTCCGCCTCCAGCGCCGCCGCCCGGTTCGCGCTCGCCCCCGCGTCGATCCGCGCCCCGTGCGCCAGCGCCAGCGTCATCGCCGCCAGTGCAAACAGGATCACCATCGCGATGATCAGCACCGACCCCCGCGCCCGCGCGTCGCGGGTGCCACGGCCGGACGGCTTGGTTTCGTTGCACGGGACGCAAGCCGTGGCACCCCTGGATGGGCCTCGCAAACAGCGCCTCATGTTCCCCCTCCCAACCCGCCCGCGGGGGCCTCGCCCGTCGGTGCGCGCACGTCCGACCCGAACGGCATCCGCACCAGACGCACCACCGTCACCCGCGGGGTTTCCACGCCGCCCCCCGCGCTCTCCGCGTCCCCCTCGAACGTCAGCGTCAGCTCCGCCGCCAGCGGGAGCACGCCCTCCTCCAGCGTTTCCGGGGCGCTCGAGTCCCACGTGTCGACCCATGCCTCGCCGTCGAAGTACCGCAGCAGGAACGCGCTCACGCCCCGCGCGATCACCTCCTCGTCGAGCACCGTCTCCGTCGGCGCCAGCAGGTTCGCCTGCCGCCGACGCACCAGCACCCCGGGCGAAACGAGCTCCAGCTCGACGCGTTGCGGCAGGTCGGCCGTGCCCGCGCCGATCGCGGGCGGGAACGCGTGGAACGAAACCAGCGAACCCCCCTGCCCCACCTCCGCGATGAACGGCCCCGCCAGCACCCCGGTCGGCGGGAGCACCGCCTCCAGGTCCCGCACCACCAGGTCCGCCGCGATCGCCGCCCGCCGGTCCAGCGCCACCGCCCGGTGCGCCGCGGACCGCGCGGTCATCGCGATGTTCAGGCTCGCGTAGAGCGCCATCGCGATCACCGCCGCCGTCGCCGTCGCCAGCGTCAGCTCCAGCAGCGTGAAGCCCCGGGGGCGGCCGCGGCGGATCGTCATGGCGACACCCCCCCGGCCTCGACCGCCCGCTCCGCCCGCAGCGCCGCCAGGTCCGGCGACCGCCACGTCGACAGCGACAACACCCGCGGCTCGCCCCGCGTCTCCCACTGCACGTGAACCGTCACCTCGACCATCCCGTCGTCCGCCGACGCCTCGTCCCGCGTCCAGCGGTATCCCGGGAAGTCCGGCCCGAAGTCGCCCGACATCTCGCGGATCGTGTCGCCCATCAGCGCCAGCTCCGCGAGCTTCGTCTCCGCCAGCGACGCCGCCTCCGTCCGCCGGCCGGCGTCGCTCGACGCCCGCATCGACAGCGAAATCCCCTGCATCACCACGGGCAGCACCAGCCCGACCAGCACGAGCGTCGCCAGCACCTCCGGCAAGGTGAACCCGACGCGTCGCGTCATCGCAGCGCCCCCTCGGCCCGCACGAACCCGCTCGACAGCGAGACCCGCTCGAACGCGACCGACTCGCCCCGATCGCTCGTGAGGATCAGGATCGCCGGGTCGCCCCGATCGTCCGGGTAAAAGACCGCCCGCTCCAGCGCTTCGCCCGACGGCGACTCGATCGCGAACGTCCACCCCTCGGGCAGCAGGTGCGCCGCCGCGGGGAGCGCCGCCCCGAGCGAGGCGGAAGCCGGCCCGCGCGTCTCCGCCGCGAGGTCCACCGCTTCGACCCGCCACCCCGAGCCGTTCCCTTCCACGATCAGCGCGTGCGGCGTCGCCGTGGTCACCGCGCGGTCCCGCGCGAGCCGCGTCGCCGCCAGCAACTCGTCCCCCTGCGTCCGCAGCTTCATGCCCCGGCTCCAGCCGCCCAGCGACGGCGTCACCACCGCCATCGCGATGCCGATGATCACCAGCACCAGCACCAGCTCGAGCAGCGAAAACGCGCTGGATCGGTGCTGTGTCAATTGCTCCCCGTCGCCCAGTTGCCGATGTCGTCGTTGCCCTCCCGGCCGTCGGCGCCGGTCGAGTAGAGGTCGAACCCGTTCGTGTTGTTCCGCCCGGGGTAGCGGTAGACGTAAGGGTTGCCCCACGGGTCCGTCGGCACGCCCCGCTTGATGTACGGCCCCCGCCAGTCCCGCACCGACGGCGGCGCCTCGATCAGCGCCTTGAGCCCCTCCTCCGTCGTCGGGTAGCGCCCGGTGTCGATCTCGAAGGCGTCCATCGCCGTCTCGAGGTTCGCGATGTCGGTCCGCGCCGCGGTCGTCCGCGCCTGCTCGGTCCGGTTGGTGAACTTCGGCACGACCAGCGCCGCCAGCACCGCGAGGATCACGAGCACCAGCAGCAGCTCGATCAGGCTGAAGCCCCCACGTCGACCCTGAGGCTCGGCGAAGGGTCGGGTCGAGGGTCGGGTCATTTCGTGTGTCATTGGATCAGGTCCTGCAGGGTGAACACGGGCAGCAGCATGCCGACGACGACCGTGCCGATCAGCGCGGCCATGATGAAGAGGATCGCGGGTTCCGCGAGCGACACGAGCATCCGGAGGCTCCGGTCCATGTCCCCCTCGTACGTCGTCGACAGCCGCACGAGTTCCTGGTCGAGTCGGCCGGTCTCCTCCGCGACCGCGATCATCTCGATCGCCGAGGGCGGGAACAGCAGCGTCCCCGCCGCGAGGCTCCGGCTCAGCGGGGCGCCCCGCTGCACCTCGCTGATCGCATGGCTAACGGCGTCGGCGAGGGTCTGATTGCCGATCGCCTCCCGCGCCACCCGCAACGCCGCGATCAGCGGCACCCCCGCCCCCACCAGCGTCCCGAGCATCCGCGTGAACCGCACCAGCGCAAACCGCGCGATCACGATCCCCAGCAGCGGCGTCCGCAGCACCGCCCGCTCCGTCGCCCGCCGGCCCGCGTCCGTCCGCAGCGACCGACGCAGCAGCACCACCCCCACCACCGCCGCGACCGCGAGGAACGGCCCGTACCGCGCCAGCCCCTCGCTCACCGCCACCACCCCCCGCGTCAGCAGCGGCAGGTTGCTGCCGAACTCCTCGAAAATCCCCGTGAAACGCGGGATGAAGAACGTCAGCAGGAAGATCAGCACCGCCGTCGCCACCACCATCAGCACGCACGGGTACACCAGCGCCGCCGTCACCTTCCCCTTCAGGTCCTGCTCGCGGGTGCGGAAGTCGGCGATCTGCTGCAGCACGACGTGGAGGAACCCGCCCGTCTCCCCCGCGCGGACCATCGCCACGTACACCGACGGGAACACCTGCGGGAACTTGCCCAGCGCGTCCGCCAGCGGCGTCCCGCCAACCACGTCGTCGTGCACCGCGGACCACACCGCCGCCGCCGCCGGGTTCGACGACTCCCGCTTGAGCAGTTGCAGCGACCGCGACAGCGGCAGCCCCGCGGCGAGCAGGTTCGACAGCTCCCGCGTAAACGCGTCCACCGCCGCCCGCGACACCCGCTTCCGCCGACCCCCGAAAGCGCCCGGCCCCGCCACGCCGCTCGACCCCGCCGCCCGCGACTCCGCCCGCTCCTCCACCTTCACCGGCATCAGCCCCTGCCGCTCGACGAGCGACAGCGCCGCGGCCCGCGTGTCCGCGAGCACGGTCCCGCTCTTGCGCTGGCCTCCCCGGTCCAGCGCGGTGTAGGCGAACGTCGCCATGGCCTACGCGTCCCCCCCCGCGATGAAGTCCGCGCCGCCGACGTTCTGCGCCGCGTCCTTCGTGATCCGCAGCACCTCTTCCACCGTCGTCCGCCCCATCGCGGCGATCCGCCACCCGTCCTGCCGCAGGCTCGTCATCCCCTGCCGCGTCGCGTGCTTCCGCAACTCCGGCGCCGGCACCCGGTTGAGGATCAGCCGCCGCATCTCGTCATCGATCGGCATGATCTCGAAGATCCCCTGCCGCCCGCGGAACCCCGTGCCCTGGCACGCCCGGCAGCCGGTCGCGTGCCCCCGGTGCAACTCCGCCGGCAGCTCGTCGCCGAACCGCTCCCGCAGCCGGCCCATCTCGTCCGCGGGCACCGGCTCCTTGCACGTCTCGCAGATCACCCGCACCAGCCGCTGCGCCACGATCACCTCGACCGACGACGAGATGAGGTACGGCTCGACGCCCATGTCGATCAGCCGCGTCGCCGCGCTGGGGGCGTCGTTCGTGTGCAGCGTCGAGAACACCAGGTGCCCCGTCAGCGACGCCTGCACCGCGATCTCCGCCGTCTCCCGGTCGCGGATCTCGCCGATGAGCACCACGTCCGGGTCGTGGCGGAGGATCGCCCGCAGCCCCGCCGCGAACGTCAGCCCCGTCTTGTTCGACACCTGGATCTGGTTGACCCCGCGGAGCTGGTACTCGACCGGGTCCTCGATCGTCACGATCTTCCGGGTCGAGTCGTTGATGCTCGCGAGTGCCGCGTAGAGCGTGGTCGTCTTGCCCGAGCCGGTGGGCCCGGTGACCAGCGCGATGCCGTGCGGCAGCTCGAGGGTCCGGCTGAACACCCGCCGGTCCCGCTCGGACATGCCCAGGTGCTCGGTGCCCAGGAGCGCGTCGCCGCGGTGGAGGATGCGGAGCACGACCGCCTCGCCGTGGATCATCGGGATGATCGACACGCGGACGTCGACCTCCCGCCCGCCGAGGCGGAGCTTGATCCGCCCGTCCTGCGGCAGCCGCTTCTCCGCGATGTCGAGGTGGCTGAGGATCTTCAACCGCGACACGATCGCCGCGTGGAACCGGCGGACCGAGGGCGGGACGTTCGAATCCTGCAGCACGCCGTCGATCCGGTACCGCAGCCGGAGCTGGTCCTCGAACGGCTCGATGTGGATGTCCGTCGTGCGGAGCTCGATCGCCTCGGTGAGCACCTGGTTCACGAAGCGGATGATCGACGCGTCCTGCGCCGCCGACTCGAGGTCCGCGTCGTCGTCCGAGTCGGCGTCGACGACCTCGAGGCCCGCGTCGGCGTCGAGGCTCTGCAACGTGTCGGCGCCCACGCCCAGGAACTGCTTGAGCGCCCGATCGATCTCCGCGGCCGGGGCGAGCACCGGGACGCAGTCCCGCCCGGTGACCAGCCGCAGCTCGTCGAGCGCCAGCCGGTCCGTCGGCCGGGCCGTCGCCACGAGCGTCACCCCGTCCTCCCGCTCGCGCAGCGGCAGGACGTGGTGACGCACGAGCAGCCGGGCCGGGAACGTTGCGACGAACGCCCGGTCCGGCGGCTCGGCGTCGAGATCGACGTAGGACAGCTCCCACGCCTCGGCGAGGTGACGCAACAGCGCCTCCTCGCCCAGCCCGTCGACGGCGAGCACCGCGTCCTCGAAGCGCTCGCCCCCGGCGAGACGCTCCCCGGCCCGCTCGGCCGCGTCGCCGCTCAACAGCCCCGCGGCACACAACCGGTCGAGTAAGTGCTGCACGTCACGCGTCCCACGTAAGGGCTCAGTCGAGCATGCCGACGACCACCAGCGCCGCTTCCTGCCGCGGCGTGAGCACCGACCGCAGGTCTTCCCGCGCCGCCTTCAGGTTTTCCTCGGCCTGCTTCCGCGCCTCGCGGACCGCCGCGAGCCGCTCCTTGATCTCGTTCGCCGACGCGTCTTCCTTCTCCAGGGTCTGACGCAGCTCCGACGACGCCTTCGCCAGCGGGGTCTCCGCCTGGGCGCCGCCGTCCGGCCCGCCCCGGCCGCGGCCGAAGCCGCCCATCATCCCGCCCCGGCTGGCACGCTGGGCCTCCATCACCTTCGCGAGCTTCGGCTGAAGCACGGCCCACTCCTCGTCGGAGACCTTCATCTGCTCCTTCATCCGCTCCGCCATCCGGGCCTGCATGTCGCCCCGGTCGCCCCGTTCGCCGCGCTGGCCCCGCTCGGCCCGCGGCCCGCGCTCGCCCCGTTCCGCGCGATCGCCCCGGTCGCCCCGTTCGCGCTGCTCCCGGTTCGGACGCTCCGGGCGATCGCCGCCGCGGTCCTGCGCCAACGCCAGGCCGGACGTGCCGACCACCGCCGCCAACCCCAACACCGCAATCAGATGCTGCCTCATCGTCTGAACCTCCAAAAAGGTGAACCCGAAACACCGAACGCGAGCCACGATACGGGCACAACGCCGGCGGAGGAGCCCTATTGCAGCAGCCACGATCCCCCCTCCCCAGCACCCCCATCCGGGCCCCGGCGCATCCCGCCCCGCTCCCCCGCGCGGGGGGCGGGCGAACGGGGCCACGGCGCCGCCTCGGACCCCACCCATCATACCTCCGCCAGCTTCCAAGTTCAATAGAAAATGATCATCGACTTTCGGATCAGTCGGCCTCCGGCGACACGGGCGGCGGGCCGAGCCGCTCCCGCATCCGCTCCAGCGTGTCCCGGTAGGGCTGCATCTCGCGGTCGGTCGCCTCGCCGGTGTTCTCCACGATGTCCGGCGTGATGAAGAGGATCAGCTCCCGGTTGCGCACGGCCCGGTCGGTGCTGCGGAACGCCCGCCCGAAGAGCGGGATGTCGCCCAGCAGCGGCAGCTTCCGCACGTCGCGGAACTCCTCCTGCCGCACGATCCCGCTGAGCATGATCGTCTGCCCGTCCTTGACGACGATGCGGGTCGTCGTTTCCCGCCGGTCGAACGTGGGGTTGCCGAAGGTCGTCCGCCCGGGCGCGATGGAGGAGAGTTCGAGGTTGATCAGCAGTTGCACATCCCCCTCGCGGGTGATGTGCGGGCGGACGCGGAGGCGGGTGCCCACCGCGACGTACTTGAAGCTGCGGGTGATCCCCCCGTCGTCGTTGATCCGGTCCGCGGTCTGGACGGAGACGTCGCTGCCGTCGAAGAACTCGGCTTCCTCGTTGTCGGCGGTGTAGAGCTTGGGCTCGGTGAGGATCTGGAGCCCGAACTCGCGGATGAGCAGTTGCAGGAGCGCGTTGACGTTGACCGACGAGTCGAACACGCCGCGGGCGACGGTGTCGTTCCCGACGGTGTAGGTCCCGCCGAAGATGTCGCTGAACCCCGCGCCGGTCCCGATGCCGATGGTCTGATCGGCGAGCGAGGGGTCGGAGAGCAGCGAGTCGCTGGAGGCGAGGCGGAGCCCGAGGGTCGACGCGTCGTCGTGTTGGATCTCGGCGACGACGGCCCGGATGATGACCTGGGCCCCGGGCTGGTCGAGCTCTTCGACCATGGTTTCGATCGGCCCGCGGTAGGCGTCGGGCGCGACGATGAGCAGCGCGTTTCGGCGGACGACCGGGACGACGCGGAGCTTGCCGATGAGGTTGCTCGCCGACTGCTCGTCCGGGTTCCGCTGGGCGCGCTGCCACCAGAACTGCATCGCGTTGGGGTTGCGCTGCTCGTTGGCCTGGTTGCGGCTGGCGCTGCCGCTCTGCTGGCTGCCGCTGGTGTTGTTCAGCGCGTCGGAGATCCCGCTGCTCGAGTCCTCGAGCGTCAGTTGCCGGGACGTGCGGACGATCTCCGCGAGCGTCCCGGGCTCGGCGAGCGCGGCGTTGATCTGCTCCGCAAGGTCCTCCGCGTGGGCGTGGCGGAGTTCGACGAGCCGCGGCAGCCCCGCGTCGCCCGGCTGGTCGAGGTCCTCGATCAACTGGTCGATCACCGAGTAGTTCTCGATGTTCTTCGTCGTCACCACCAGCCGGTTCGAGTCGGGCAGCGACTGGAACGTGAACTGCCCGAACAGCCGGCCGACCGGCGCCGCCTGCTCCTGCGCCCGGTTCCCGCCGTACCAGAACCGGAACGGGTCGAACGACTGCTCCCGCCGACTGAAGAGGTTCGTCAGCAGGTCCTGGACCTGGACGGGGTCGGCGTGCTTGAGCGTGTAGACGCGCGGCTGCACCTGGTCCTGCTCGACGGGCAGGTCCCACTGCTCGCGGATGAGTGTCTCGATCTCGTCGAGTGTGATGGCGTCGGACACGATCGCCAGGCTGTTCCGCCTCGGGTCGGCGGTGACCTTCAGGTCGCGGATCGTCTCCGGCTGTCGGCCGCGGCCGCGGAATCCGTAGCCCGAGGTCGCGCTCGCGAAGAGCTCGCGGATGTTCTCCGCCACCGTCTCGGCGTCGGAGAACTCGAGCTGGATCACCCGCATCACCCGGCTGCCCGAGTCGGGCACGTCGAGCTGGGCCAGCAGGTCGTGGACGAGCTGCTGCCCCCGCCGCGAGCCGAACACCAGCAGCTTCCGCGAGTTGACGAACGGCACGACCTGCACGCTCTCCGCGACGCCCGGCATCGCCGACAGCGCCTGCGACACCTGCTGCGCGACCTCGTCGATGTCCGCGTGCTGGATGCTGATCATCGTGAACTGGCTGTGGCCGCCGGCCACCTCGCCCTCGGCCCCCGCGCCGCCGGCGGCGCCGGCGTCACCGCGCACGCCGTCGACGCCCTCGTTGCCGTCGAGCCGCCGCACCCACTGCTCGATCTCCCGCATCGTTGCCGCGGGCGCGACCGCGAGCACCCAGTTCCGCTCCGCGTCCGGCAGCAGCAGCACGGTCCCCTCGCGCCCTGCGATGGAGACCGAGATCGCGCCGTCCACGCTGTCGTTGCGGCGGTTGTTCGACCGCCGCCGGTTGTTCGGCCGGCCTCGCGTCGTCTGCCCGCCCACCCCCACCGACAGCTCCGTCCCGTCCCCCTCCCCCGACAGCATCAGCTTCAGCACCTGCACGACCCACGACGCGTCCGCCCGCTGGAGCGGGAAGATCTTCCGCTCCACGTCCGCGGCGGCGGGCACGTCGAGCGCGGCGATCACCTCCTCCACCCGCGCCAGCCCCGCGACCGTGTCGGTCACCATGAGCTGCCGCGTGTTCGGGTCCGCCACGACCCCGCCGAACGTCGGGAGCATCGGCGTGATCGCCTCCCGCAGTTGGACCGGGTCCTGGTGCCGCACCGTGAACACCTTCCGCACGATCATCGCCCGGTCGTCCACCGCCCCGAGCGGGTCGTTCGGGCCGAGCAGCGGGAGGTTCGCCTCGCTCGTCTGCTCGAGCGGGCGGAGGTTGATCACCCGCTCGTGTTCCTCCATCACCACGCCCGACAACCGCAGCGCTTCGCGGAGCGTCTGCATCGCCACCGCGGGCGACATCTTCTCCGTCGACACGATCGTGATCCGCTTGCTGTTGACCTCCTCGTGCGGGATAACCGGCTTGCCGGTCTTTTCGGAGATGAACCGCGCGACCTGCTCCATCTCCGTGTTCTTGAACGCCAGCGCGATCAGATCATCAGCGGCCGCCGCACCCGC
>CAZKRE010000016.1:0-16481 GCA_964555075.1 uncultured Phycisphaeraceae bacterium | reverse complement strand
TCGGGGTCGGCCTCGGTCGGAGCATCGGCCGCTCCTTCGGCGGGCGCGGCGGCGGGCACGTCGGCCGCCGCGGCATCCACCGGCGCAGCGCCCTCCGTCGCCGTCGGCGGCGGCGCCGCCACCTCGCCCTCGCCGTTCTGCGCCGACGCGGTCGAGATCGAACACGCGGCCGCGAGCAGCGCAGCCGTCGTCCACTGAAAAGTCCATCGCATCATCCGATCCTCCGGTCGCGGCTCACGGCGCCCGCGACGGTTGCATCATCAACGTTCCCGACGGGGGCACGCCGGGCCCGCCCGGCCGCGCGCCCCTTGCCTCCCCGCCTCCCCCGCCCCCGCCGACGCCCGGCCCGGCGCCTTCGCGCGGGCCGAAGAGGTACAGCGTCTGCGTCTCCCCCTCGAACTCGATCTGGGCCCAGTCCGGCCCGACCGCGAGCACCGTCGCCCCGCCGACCTGGTCCCCCGCGCCCGCCGCCTGCCCGCCGGTGAAGATCGCCCGCGTCCCCGCGACCCCAGTCAACTGCAACTGGAACCCGCTGGGTTTGGGCGGCTGGAAGATCGCCCGGTCCTGGATGAGCCGGACCGTCTCGTCGACGGCGGCGGCGGCCCGCTCGCTCGCGCGGGCCTGATCCGCCGCGGCCGCCCCCGCGGAGCGGCTCGGAAGCAGCGCCCGGTCGACCCACGACCACGCCGCCCACACGACCACCGCCGCCGCGAGGATCACCCCGACCCGTTCCAGCATCGGCCCGAGCTCCGCCCGATCGAATCGCTTCATCGCGCGTCCTCCAGCGTGGCGAACGTCGCGAGCGTGAGCGACACGCGGACCTGGTCCGACCGCTGCGGGTCGGGCTCCACCGTCAGCCGCTCCACGAGGATCGGGTGCTCCGCGCTGCCGAGCTTCCCGAGCGTGTTGATGAGGCTCTGGGGCGAGCCCTGGCATTCGACCTCGAGCGCGACGAGCCCGACGCCCGGCACCTCCCGGATCGTCTGCAGCGGCTGCGAGCGGACGTCGCGGCTCTCGAGCCCGTTCTGCTTGAGCAGCTCCTGCACCGTCTTCACGAACCCGACGCGGACCTGCGTCACCGGCGGCAGCGGGCGGTCGAGCCCCGGGCCGTAGTAGGGCGCGAGCTGCCGCCGCAGCGACTCGAGCCGGTCCCGGTCGGCGGCGAGGCGGAGCTCCGCGGCGCGGGCGCCTTGGATCGTCGCCCGCGCCTCCGACCACGACGCCAGAAACGGCGACACGACGTACAGGTAGCCCGCCACCGCCAGGATCGCGATGGCGCCGAAGAAGATGGCCCGCCGGTCACGCTGCGAGAGGTTCACGGCGTCACCTCCCGGGTCGCCGCGGCGGGGGCCTCGGCTTCGCCCCCCGCCCCGCCCCGCGCCGCGAAGGCGACGTGGCGGTACAGCGGGACGAGGTCGGCCTCGACCTCGAAGGTCCACTTGTCCCGTTCGACGCTGCCGGAACGCATCTCCACGCCCGTCAGCGGCGGCGACTTCGTCAGCCGGGAGAGCGCCTGGTCCAGCTCGCCGATCCCCTGCACCTCGCCGCCGAAGCGGACCCCGCCGTTGCCGCGGTACTGGAACCGCTTGACCTGAACCGTCCGCGGCGCGTCGCGCGAGATCGCGGCGATCGCCCAGAGCGGCGGCGTCGGCCGGTCGAGCAGGTAACGCCCGATCCCCAGCGCGCGGGCGACCGCCGCGGCGTCCGAAGCCGCCGCGGTGTCGGCCGGGGCAACCGCCGCGGCGTCCGAAGCCGCCGCGGCGACGCGCGACGCCTCCCACCGATCCAGCACGTAGATCGACGCGACCGCGAGCACCGCGGCCGCCGCGGCGACGAGCCCCCGGCGGGTCAGGGGCAGACGCCGCCGCGCCCCCGGCTCCGGCGAGCGGGTCACGAGTGGCAGCGTCGCCGCCGCCGGGTCCAGCGCCGCCAGTGCCGCGCCAACCGCCGGCAGCGCGTCCACCACCTCCGCATCGGCAACCCCCGGGGCCGCGCCCACCCGTTCCGCGGCCAGGCCCGTCGCCCGGCGGCAGGCGTCGAGCAGTTCGTCCGCCGCGCGGGTGTGCAGCACGACGCACCGGGTCGGCGGCACGGCGGCCTCGGCGATCAGCCGCCGCGCCGCCACCGCGAGCTCCCGCGACCACGCCGCCACCGCCGCCGCGTCGGGCGACTCCACCGAGTCGAGCCCGTCGCCCACGGCCGCGAGCGCCTGCGCGGGGGCCTCCCCGGTGAGGACGACGCTCGTCGCGTCCCGGCCGATGTGGACCAGCAGGGCCGGCGTGTCCCGCGGGAACAGCCGCGCCCACGCGTCGGCGATCCCGGCCGCGGCGGGCACCACGGCCGCCGCGCTGCCCGCCCACGGCGTCGCGTCCACCGACTGCCGCCTCGCCCCCGCGATCAGCACGTCCCCCGACGCCAGCCGCCGGCACGACCACGCCAGCCCCTCCACCGGCACGGGCGACACCACCTCGAGCTGCGACTCCGCCATCTGCCGCAGCGTCTCCCCCTCGCCCGGCGGCAGCGCGAAGCGGCGGTAGAGCACCCCCAGGTCGACCAGTGCAACGCCCAGCGGCTCATCGGCCGGGGGCGCCCACCGCGCGGCATCGCCCTCGGTCACGCCCTCCACCGGGCCGATCGCGATCCCCCCGCCCCGCCGCTCGACGCGGACGCGGCACAGCCCCTCGCCCCGGCGGGCGACGCCCCATGCGGCGGTGGTCGGCTGGTCGGTCGCTGGCATCAAGGCTCCTCACGCCAATAGAGCACCCGCATCGGGGCCACGCCCCGGTCCACCGCGGCCACGACCCGCCGGCGGATGCCCCGGGCGCTCTTGCCCGTGGCGTCGATCTGAAACACGTGCGACCGGACGACGAGCCGCTCGGCCACCGCCCGGAACTGCCGATCGTTGAGCACGCCCGACGACCGCAGCTCCCCGAGCGTATCGAAAGGGCCGGAGTCCGACGCGCGGTGGCTGATGATCTGCTCCGCCACGTCCTCCGTCACCTGCGGGAGCGTCAGCAGCACCTCGCGCGGCGCGGTGTTCACGTTGACCTTCGCCGGCAGCCGTTCATCGTCGGTCAGCGTCAGCTCGTCGAGGTTCTCCGCGAGCCAGTCGAGCGTGATGCTGCTCACCAGCTCCTCTTCGTCCTCGCTCGCATCGCGTGCGGTGTTGTCGGGGCGGGCGTCGAGCAGGTCGAACACGCTGTCCCAGCGGTTGCGGTCGCGGGTGTTGGCGACGCCGCGCGCCAGCGCCCGGGTGAACCGCAGCCGATCGCGGAGCACCGACTCGCGGGCGGTGGTGACGTTCAGCCGCGGCAGGCCGGCGGCGGTCTGGTTCAGCTCGTAGCCGTACACCGTGGTGAGTCCGGCGAGCCCGCGGTTGAGCTTGCCGTCGGCGTCGTCTTCGGGGGGCGACGCCGGGCCGTCGTTCTCGTTGGGGTCCAGCACGCCGTTGAGGTTCGTGTCCTCGCCGAAGAAGAGCGCATCGTCGACGCCGTGGACGAGGCGGAGCTCCAGCGGCGTGCTGAAGGGCTTGTTGGCGGGGCTGTAGGGGAACTCGAGTTTCGCGTAGTGCGCCCGTTCCGCCCCGCCGGTGCGGGTGCTGCTGTTGCGGTCGCGCCAGTCGAGCACGCTGGGGGCGAAGGAGCTGGGCACGTCCGGCAGTTCCTGCAGCTGCCGGCTGTCCGCGGCGTTGAGGTTCAGCAGCCCCGCCAGGTCCGTCACGCCGAAGCGGGGCACGGTCGCGTCGTCCCGGTCCCCGGGCGGCGCGGTGACGCTGTAGGTCCCGCTCGCCAGCTCGACGTTCTCGAAGTAGCCCGGCTCGCGGTACCAGAGGTCGAGGTGGGAATCGATGTCGGGGAGGTCGTCCGCGAGCACCGCCATCGCCTGGTCCACCCCCGCGCGGGCGAGCCACCGCGCCTGCACCCGCTCCAGCTCCGCGTGCGACAGCGACAGGTCCACGCTCGCGCTCAGCCGCACGCCCACCAGCAGCACCGCGGCGAGCGCGCCGATCCACAGCACCGCCAGGAGCGCCACCGCGCGGCAACGAGGGTCGCTCATCGCTCCACCCCCGTTCGCTGGGGCGAGCCCGAGCCCGAGCCGGCGCCGGTCCCGCCGGCGTCGGTGTCGTTGGCCGTGGGGGTCCGGGCCTCGTGGCCCGTCGGGCGGTAGCCGTGCGCCATCGCGACCGTCCGCGCGACCACGAGCGGCGCCGGGTGCTCGGGCGTGGGGGCGAAGGTGAGTTCGATCCGTACCGCGGTGGGGAAGCCCAGCTCCTGCGGCCAGTCCTCGCGGTACTCGGTGCCGTCGTGATAGGTCACGTCGAAGGCGAACAGCCCGGTCGCGATCCGGTCGAGCACGCCGCCGCCGTCCGCGCCGTCTTCGTCTTCGTCGTTGCGGGTGGGGTCGAGTCGGCGGACGAGCGCGGCGGGGCTGTCGTCGTCGGGGTCGAAGAGCCCGAACTCCACCTCGCGGACGTCCGACTCGGGCTGGCCCACGCGGACGGGTCGGCGGCTGATGGTGAAGAAGCGGAGCCGATCGCGGGGGATGCCGCCGATCGAGTCGTCGATGCCCTCGAGCATCGGCCGCTCGTTCTCCCCGACCGGGCGGTGGGCGTTGCGCAGCGCGTCGGCGATCGTGTTGACCGCCGCGCGGGCCTCCGTGGCGAGCCGCGCCCGCGATTCGATCCGCCGATCCGCCTCCGTCACCCCGCGCAGCACCAGCGTCGCCGACGCCGCGATCAGCGCGGTGACCGTCGCCGCGACGAGCAGCTCGACGAGCGTAAAGCCGGCGGGGTGACGACGCACGCCTACAGGTCCTCCCATCGCAGCAGCGGGTTCCGCGCGTTGAGCGGGTCGTACAGCCGCGTCGCCGCCACCGCCGTCCGCTCCCCCCGGTCGCCCGGCCAGGTGACGGTCAGGACCACCTCGTACAGGTCGGGCAGGTTCGGCTGCTCGATCGTCGCGGACCAGCGGAACCGCTCGTGGGGCGGCGGGAACACGCCCGACGTCGGCCCCTCCGAGAGCAGCCGCGACGGGCCGATCAGGTCGATCCGCGTCAGCGTGTCGTCCAGCAGCTGCGCCGCGGTGGCGTAGTCCCGCCCCGCGCCGCTCGACCGCAGCGACCCGATCACGCCCCCGCCCACCGCAACGCCCAGCGCCGCGAGGATCACCCCCGCCAGCAGCGCCTCGATCAGCGTGAAGCCCCCGTCGCGTCGCCCGGCCGCGCGACGACCGGTTCGAGTTGTCGCCGTCCGTCTATGCATCCAGGTCGATCCGCTCGCTCAGCCGCTCGAACACCTGCCCCTCCGACAGCTCAACCCGCCCGGTCGACGCATCGACGCGGAGCGTGAAGCTCCGCCGACCGTCCGTGACCTCGATCACCGCCGCCGTCGCGTCCCCCTCGGGGTTGAACCGCACCGACGTCTCGCCCGGGATGAGCGACTCGACGTCGAAGTACCCGAACGACACGCCCGACGGCAGCGCCGCGGGCTTGTGAACCCCGTCGCGCAGCGGCTCGAACGTCCCGGGCACGTCCGCCGACTCCTGCTCGAGGAGGTACCGGTTCCCCGCGGGGTCGAAGGTGATCCGCGTGGCGACGGCGTAGAGGGCCGCGCGGGACCGGGCGCCGTCGGCGGCGAGGTGCAGCCGCCGCGCCGCCGTCCGCAGCTCCGCCGCCGCGACATTCCCCCCCAGCGACGTCACCGCCATCGCCGCCACCACCGCGATGAGCACGATCACCACGATCGTCTCCACGAGCGTGAAGGCGCGCCGAAAGCCCCGGGGCCCAGCGGACGGCGCCTCCCGCGCGCAGGGGCGCCCGGTCGCCGGGGCCCCGGGCGGCGCCACCCCGCGCTGCGGTGACCTGTTACCAGTTCTGCACATCCGCGTTCTCGCCCTCGCCCCCGGGCTGCCCGTCGGCGCCGTAGCTGTACAGGTCGAACACGCCGTGGTCACCCGGGAACCGGTAACCCCAGGGGTTGCCCCACGGGTCGGTCAGGTCGCGGGCGCGGATCGACGGCTCCTGCCACTGCGCCGCGTCGATGTCCGCGGGGCGGTTGACGACCTCCTCGAGCGTGTTGGGCAGCCGGCCGTAGTCTGCCTGGAAGAGCTGCACCGCCTGCTCGATGTTCGCGATCTTCTGCGCCGCGACGCTCTGCTTCGCCTGCCCGATCCGGCCGACCACGTTGGGCAGGATCAGCGCCGCCAGCACGCCGATGACGATGACCACCACGATGATCTCGACCATCGTGAAACCGGATGCCAATGCCGCACGCCGATGCATGAAACCACTCCTTACCCGAGCTGCCCGCCCATCCCCACGATGGGGAGGAGGACCGCCGCGAGGATGAAACCGATGAGGATCGCCAGCGCCACGATGAACACGGCCGGGAGCACCGTCATCGCCCGCTGCACCGCCGTCTGCACATCCTTGTCGAGCGACTCCGCCACCTTCAGCAGCAGGTCGTCGAGCTTGCCCGTCTTCTCCCCCAGCGACACGACCTGGATGAACAGCGGCGGGAACTGCCCGCTGTCGCGGAGCGGCTCCTCGAGCGACGCGCCCCCGATCACCCGCTGCCGCACGTCGTCGATGACTTGTGCCATCGCCTCGTTGCCCACCGTCCCGCGGACGACGTGGAGCGCCTCCACCACCTGGATCCCCGCGTTCGTCAGCGTGCCCAGCGCCCGCGCGAACCGCGCCACCGCCACCTTCCGCAGCAGCCCGCCGACCACCGGGATCCGCAGCCGGGCCCGGTCGTACACCAGCCGACCCTCGGGCGTTGCGGTGTAGACGCGGAACCGCCACACGGCGATCCCGATCCCGATCGCGACCGCCCACCCGAACCACTTGATGAACCACGACACGCCCAGCAGCAGCCGCGTCGGCAGCGGCAGCATCGACGGGTCCGTGCCGATCGATTCCATGATGTTCGGCAGGATGAACGTCACGATGACGATCACCGACAGCACCGCCAGCGACAGGACGATCGCCGGGTAGACCGACGCGCTGCGGACCTGTTCGCGGATCGCGAGGTCCCGCTCGCTGAACTCCGCGAGCGACGCCATCACGCCGTCGAGCACGCCCGCGGTCTCCCCCGCGCGGGCCATGCTGATCTGCAGCGGGGTGAACGTCCGCGGGTGGGCAGCGAGCGCGTCCGACAGCGCCTCGCCCCCCTCGACACGCCGGGCGAGGTCGCTGACCAGCTCGTTCATCGCCGCGTGATCCGACTGCTCGCGCACGACCCGCAGCGCGGTCAGCAGCGGCAGCCCCGCCTCGAGCGCGGTCGCCAGTTGCCCCCACAGCGCCGCGACCTGCTTCGCCCCCACGCGCTGCCGGCCGATCGTCGGCACCCCCGCCGCGCGCGGCTTCGCGCCGCCCTCCGCCTCCCCCACGCCGCCGCCCCGCGCGGCCGCGGCCTCCAGCAACCGCGTCACGTACAGCCGCTGCCCCGTGAGCGCCGCGATCGCGCCCTGGCGCGTCGCCGCGTCGATGCGGCCACTTCGCGTATTCCCCGAACCGTCCACGGCGCTGTACTCGAACGTCGTCATGCCTGCTTCAGTTGACCGGCTTCAATCACCCCGCGTACCGCGCTACTCCGTCTCGAGCGCTTCCTCCGTGGGCGTGTCCTGCGTGACGCGGAGCACCTCTTCCACCGTCGTCTCCCCCGCCGCCGCCTTCGTCAGCCCGTGCTGCCGCATCCGCTCGTGCGACGCGTCCGTCGCCGCGAGGATCTCCGCGCCCGTGCCCCGGTCGTGGATCACCCGGCGGATCGGCTCGTTCACGAACAGCAGCTCGAACAGCCCCATCCGCCCACGGTACCCGGTCTGCCGGCACTGCCGGCAGCCGCGGCCGCGGAAGTAGGTCGCCACGCTCCCGTTCGTGCGACCCAGCCGCTCCAGCACCTCCGCCGGCGGGTCGTACGGCTCGCGGCAGTGGTTGCAGATCCGCCGCACCAGCCGCTGCGCGATCACCCCCTCCAGGCACGATGCGAGCAGGAACGGCTCCATCCCCATGTCCAGCAGCCGCGACACCGCGCCCACCGCGTCGTTCGTGTGCAGCGTCGAGAACACCAGGTGGCCCGTCAGCGCCGCGCGGATCGCGATGTCCGCCGTCTCCCGGTCGCGGATCTCGCCGACCATGATCACGTCCGGGTCCTGACGCAGGATCGCGCGCAGCCCGCGCGCGAAGTCGACCCCCCGCTTGCGATTGACGGGGATCTGGTTCACCCCGTCGAGCTGGTACTCGACCGGGTCCTCGATCGTGATGATCTTCTTCTCGGGCGTGAAGATGCGGTTGAGCGACGCGTAGAGCGTCGTCGTCTTGCCGCTACCCGTCGGCCCGGTGACGAGGATGATGCCGTGCGGCCGGGTGAGCAGCTCCTCGTACTGTTGCAGTGGTCGCTCGGGGAACCCGACGCGCGCGAGGTCGATCAGCCCGATCGACTTGTCGAGCAGGCGGAGCGCGACGCTCTCGCCGAAGACCGTCGGCACGGTGCCGACGCGGATGTCCACCCCGCCCCGCGGCGCCTGGAACGCGATGTGCCCGTCCTGCGGGATGAACCGCTCCGCGATGTTCATCCCGCCCATGATCTTCACCCGCGACACGATCGCGGAATACAGGTGCCGCGGCGGCGGCGACACCTCCTGCAGCACGCCGTCGATCCGGTACTTCACCCGCAGCACCTTCTCGAACGGCTCGATGTGGATGTCGCTCGCCCCCGCCTCGATCCCCTCGAGCAGGATCAGGTTGACCAGGTTGACGACCGACGGCTCCCGCGCGAGCTCCTGGAGCTCCATCAGCGTCCGGGCGTCGGTGTCTTCCGACGACGCGTCCGACCCCCGGGCCTCGCCCGGGTCGAGGTTCGCGATCATCCGCGCCACGCCCGACCCGTACCGCTTGCGGATCGCTTCGCGGAGGTCGGCCTCGGGGCTGTAGACGGGCTCGAGCCGCAACCCCGTCGCCAGCCGCAGCGCCTCGAGCGCCTCGGCGTCGAACGGGTCCGCCATCGCCACCCGCAGCCGCCCGCCCCGCACCTCCAGCGGCAGCGCCACGCACCGGCCCGCCAGGTCCGCGTCGATCAGGCCCAGCGTCTCCGCGGGCGGGTTCGCCGCCTCGGCGTCGACCCGTTCGAGCCCCCACTGTTCCACGAGCGCCTCCGTCACCGCCGCCGGCTGCACGTGCCCCAGCGCGCGCAGCGTCTCCCCCAGGAGCTGCCCCGTCCGCCGCTGGTCCGCCAGCGCCTCGTCCACCTGGTGCCGCTCAACCCGCCCCGCGCGGCGCAGCAGCTCCCCCAGCCGCGCCGCGGGCGCAGCGTCGCCCGCCGCGGCCGACGTCGGTGCAGGGTCGGTCCCCCGGATCGTTCCCGCATGTTGAACCACCTGACAGGACTCCCAAGCCAGAATCGAGGCTCTCTAGAGGATGACGCACCAGACCACTTCTTGTTTCACGGACCCGTCAAAAAAGAAACCGCGCGCCAGCCGCGGCGTTCACGCCGCGCGAACAATCCTCAAACCCCGGTCGCCCACCCCGCTCCCGAGCGGCGGCTAGCGGGCGCCCGCTTCGACCGTCACCGCGACGGCTTCTTCGCGGCGGGTCTCGACGTGCAGCTTCGCCGCCCGGTGGCGGGACCAGTCGGCCACCCGCAGGTCCGGCGAATCCGGCCCGTCGTGAACCTTCAGATACCCGTACCGGTTGTCGCGCTGCGCGGGCGTGTAGCCGGCCGTGCGGATCAGGTGGCACAGGTACGGCTCGTCGAGGCAGTAGGTCGTGCCCGCGGCGGAGACGACGTTCTCCTCCATCATCACGCTGCCCATGTCGTTGGCGCCGAACGACAGGCCGAGCTGCCCGATCTTCGGGCCCATCGTCACCCACGACGAGCCGATCGAGTGGATGTTGTCGAGGAACAGCCGCGAGATCGCCTGCATGCGGAGGTACTCGCTTGCGCCCGCCATGCGGACGGCTTTGCCGGCCCGCGGGACCGCTGCGCCGCAAGCGGCCTTGTCGAGCCCGTCCACCTTCCCGCTATAGACGAGCTCCGCGAGCTCGTCGCCCGGGAAGACGTCGCCCGATTCGGGGTCGAAGTCGGGCACCCGGCCCAGCGGCGTGTTCTCCCGCTGGAACGGCCAGGAGATGAAGCTCACGTACCGCCCCGGCCAGCCCTCGGCGATCGCGCGGTCCTGCCAGTCGCGGACCCGGGCCATGTGGTCGAACCGGTCGGCGACCCCCTCGATGTGCCCGAACATCATCGTGGCGCTGGTGAACATCCCCAGCCGGTGGGCGCAGGCCATCGTCTCGAGCCACTGCGTCGCCGTCGCCTTGCCGAGGCCGATGCGGCGGCGGACGTGCTCGGCGAAGATCTCGCCTCCGCCGCCGGGGAGCGAGTCGAGCCCGGCGGCCTGGAGGCGGCGCATGACCGCCTCGAGCTTGCCGCGGAAGGTGTCGGGCGGCAGCTCGCCCGCCCGGCCGACCCCGGGTGTGGGGAAGCCGTCGAGGTCCACCGCCGCGACGAACTCGACGAACTCGGGCGGCGAGAAGCCGTGGACGTGCACCCGCGGGAACGCGGCCTTGAGGTCGCGGAGCATGTCTTCGTAGAAGGACAGCGGCAGGCCCGGGTGCATCCCGCCTTGCAGGAGCACCTGCGTCCCCCCGATCGCGACCAGCTCGGCCACCTTCGCGTGCAGCTCGTCCCGGGTGAGGGTGTAGGCGTCGGCGTCGCCCTCGTCCCGGCGGAAGGCGCAGAAGGTGCAGCGGGCCGAGCAGACGTTGGTGTAGTTGATGTTGCGGTCGATGACGTAGGTGCGGACCGCCGGGCGTGCTGCCTTGCCGGGGAGCGTGCCGGGGCCTTCGCCGCCGTCGTGGATGCGCCCGCAGACGGCGGTCGCCCACCGGCCCAGGTCGTGCAGCGAGGCCTCCCGGTAGAGGCGGAGGGCATCCGCGGGGCTCAGCCGCCGCCGGCCGGCGATGGCGTCGTCGATGCGGAGGTCGCGGTGGAGGGCGCCCGGGGTCATGGAGGGGATTCTAGAGCTTCTGGCGGGTTTCGCGCGGATCGGGAGGAACGCGCCGCCACGCCGTGCGGCAGGCGGGGGCCGATCGGCGCGTGCTTGCGGCCTCCTGAGGCGGTCGCGCGCCGCGGGAAGCCGCCACGGCGCGTGGCATGGCGATTGCAGAGGTTCCCTTGCTCCCCGCATGGTCCCGGGGGTCAGTAGACCCGCTGGACCTGGGCGCCGGGGTAGAAGAAGGTGACGATCTGGTGGCCGGTGTAGCCCTGGGTCGCCATGTCGCGGGCCGCCCACTGATCGAGGCCCACGCCGTGGCCATGCCCCCGGCCGGTGAACGTGACGGTCCCGCCGTCGATCCGGAGTTCGAGGAAGCTGCTTTTGAGCTGCTCGGAGGCGCCGAGTTTTGGCTGGCCCGGCGCCTCCGCATTGCACGCGAAGCGGAACTGCTCGGCGGAGAGGGTGAAGACCTGTCCGCGCCGGTCGACGAGTTGGAACCGCGCGGGGCGGCCGGTGCTGCCCCGTTCGGCGACCTCGATCCGGGCCAGGCCCGAGAGGTTGGCGACGGGGTGGCGCTGGGCCCGGCCCCACGCGGCCAGCCGCGCCGCGAGTTCCGTGACCTCCCGACGGATCGGGCCCCATTGAAAGTTGGAGCTCGATCGGCCCCAGCCGTGTACCCGGCCCCGCAGGGGGATCACCGCGTGGTCCGCGCGGTTGTCTGGGAATGCGGCCGCGGCATCCTGGCTCACGCCGCCCGACGAGGCGGAGAAGTAGGCCCGCACGATTCGGCCGTCCCAAGTGAGGACCTGGCCGCGCGTGCGCTGGACGGCTTCGATCGCGCGCGGGTTGCTGGCCCGGCCGCCGTAGACCTGGCTGGCGACGGTGGATTCGAGGTCGTAGTGCCTCGTGCCGGTGGTCGACAGTTGGGCGATGGCGTAGGAGCGGGCGGCGATGGCCTGGGCGACGAAGGTCTCGACGGGCCACGTTGAATACAGTTCGCGCTCGAGGACGCCCGGGAGGTAGTCTTCGATCGAAACATGGTTCACCGCGTCGAGGGTGGAGCCGTCGCCGTGCAGGATGACGACGCCCGGATACGAGGTGCCGTCGATGACGACGCCGCCGCCGCCCGCGGTGACCTCCAGGAGCGGGCTTCCGGCGCGGACGGCTTGCCCTCGTGCGTCCGTGATGATGAACGACGCTCCATCGCGGCCGATCGTGAGCGGCGAGGCAAACGATTGGCCCGGGCCGTTGGGCACGGCGAGGCGGACGTCGGGCCCCGCGACCGTGAGCTGCTGAACCGCTTTCATGATCCGCACGCGGACGCGCGGCTCCTCTTGAATCGCGCTCACACGCGGCGTCGTCGGCTCCTGCCGGTGCGGCTGCGACGTCTGGCAGGAGGTGAGCACCGTCACGCCCGCCACGAGGAGCGTCGCGGTGAGGGTGAGGAGGGAGCGGCCGGGGCGCGTGGCGGAGGGACGGATCATCCGTGATCCCATCGGGTGAGCGGGAGGAGGGGCCGCAGTATAGCTGCGCGGCCGCTTCGGTCACCGGGCTCCCGGGTGGTCGCGGTGCAGAACGCGGGTCAGTAGGCGCGGTGGGCGGCGGAGTGGTTGGCGCGGAACTCGCCGTTGGCGTAGTACCAGGAACTGCTACCGGGCTCGCCGTCGCCGATGTCGTCGCCGCTGGTGAAGGGGTTGGTGGGGATCTCGCGGAGGTACGGGCCGAGGGGGAAGCCGGGCGTGCCGACGGGCGCGGTCTCGCCCGCTTCGTTGGTGGCCAAGGTCATCTGGTCGAGGAAGGTGGCGGCGTCGGTGGGGAACTGGTCCCGGTGCTGGGCGGCGTAGATGACCAGTTGCTGGCGGATGCGGTGGATGCTCTGCTCCATGGCGCTCTTGCGGCTGGTATCGGCGGCAGAGGTGAACTGGGGCAGGACGATGGCGGCGAGGATGCCGAGGATCACCACGACGATGAGGATCTCGACGAGCGTGAACCCCGATCGGCGCGGGCGCGGGATCGGGTGGTGAACATCGAATCGACCGGGCATGCTTGGCGCTCCTCGTCGGGCTCGCGTGTCGCCTCCCGCCCCTTGGCGGGGTAGCCCCCGGCGATCCATCGGCCCGTGAGAACCGTACATTCAGAGCGGCGGCGCGGGCGCATGAAAGTCGGCCGCGACGCGTGCCAGGTCGATCGGCTGGAACGGTTGTGACGGCGGCGCCCCCGACGGAGCGGGGCACGTCCGCGAAGGGTTATCATCCCGGCATGGGAATCGCACGGATGCGTAAACGCTGGCGGGTGCGCCAAGGTGAGCAGCGAGCGGCCGGCATGGACGCGGCGGCGCTGGCACGTGAGGCGGGGGTCCACCCGCTGGTGGCGTCGCTGCTGATCGGGCGGGGGATCACGGACGCGGAGGGGGCGCGGCGGTTCCTGCACCCGAAGCTCACGCACCTCTCGGAGCCGACCCGTGTGCCGGGCGTCGCGCGGGCGGCGAAGCGGATCGCCCGGGCCATCCGGGACGAGCAGGCGATCGTGGTGTACGGCGACTACGACGTCGACGGCGTGACGGCCGCGGCGACGATGTGGCACGTCATCCGCGCGTGCGGCGGCGAGGTGAGCACCTACGTCCCCCACCGCATCGACGAGGGGTACGGGCTCAACACGGAGGCGCTGCGCACGCTGTGCGGCGACGACCCCTCCTGCCGGCCGCTGGTCGTGAGCGTCGACTGCGGCATCACTGCGTGCGAGCAGGCGGTGCTGGCGAAGGATCTCGGCGTCGACCTGATCATCACGGACCACCACCAGTTCGACCCGGCGAAGCTGCCCGACGCGTACGAACTGGTGCACCCGGGGCTGGCGGGCGGCGCGGCGGGTGAGGGTGACGGGGACGAGGGTTCGGGTGCGGAAACGATCGACGCGGCGGGCCCGCCCTCCTACGCGGACCTGTGCGGCGCGGGGGTGGCCTTGAAGCTGGCGTGGCAGGTGGCGAAGGAGCACTGCGGGAGCGAGCGGCTGCCTGCGGAGCTGCGGGAGCTGCTGGTGGACCTGATGTCGCTCGTGGCGCTGGGGACGGTGGCGGACGTCGTGCCGCTGGTGGGGGACAACCGGGCGATCACGGCGTTCGGGCTGCGGCAGATCAAGCGGACGCGGTTCGCGGGGCTCAACGCGCTGATCGACGCGGCGGCGCTGCGCGCGGAGAAGGTCGACGCGTACCACGTGGGGTTCGTGCTCGGGCCGCGGCTCAACGCGTGCGGGCGGATGGGGCACGCGTCGCGGGCGCTGCACCTGCTGACCGAGGCGACGGAGGGGGAGGCGCGGGAGACGGCGGAGTTCCTCACGCGGGAGAACGATCGGCGGCGGGAGACGGAGCGGGCGATTTTCGACGAGGCGCGCGATCAGGTCGTCGCGAATGGATGGGACCACGAGGATCGGCGGGCGATCGTGGTCGCGAAGGAGGGTTGGCACGCGGGGGTGGTGGGGATCGTGGCGTCGCGGCTGGTCGAGGCGTTCGCCCGCCCGGCGATCGTGCTGGACATCTGCGGCGGGGACGGGGGCACGGCGCAGGGCAGCGGCCGGAGCATCGACGGGTTCTCGATCCACGACGCGCTGGCGGCGTGCGGGCCGCTGCTCGATCGGTTCGGGGGGCACAGCATGGCGGCGGGGGTGGCGCTGCCGGCGGCGTCGCTCGACGCGTTCCGCGAAGCGCTGTGGGCACACGCGGCCGAGCGGCTTTCGCCGAGCGACCTGACGCACGCGATCGACGTGGACGCGGAGGTTCGGCTGGAGGACTGCACGGTGGCGCTGTTCGACCAGATCGGGCAGCTCGAGCCGTTCGGCCGGGGCAACCCGTCGCCGCGGCTGCTGCTGCGGGGCGCGGCGGTGGACCGGCCGGCGACGCGGATGGGCGGCGGCGGCCGGCACCTGTCGGTGATGCTCCGACAGGATCAGCGGATCATGCGGGCGGTGGGGTTCGGGCTCGGGGACCTGGTGGAGGAGTTGCCCGCGGGGGTGGCGGTGGACGTGGTGTTCGAGCCGCGGGTGAGCGAGTGGCAGGGGATGCGGCGGGCGGAGCTGCACCTCAAGGACGTGCGGCCGGCGGAGTGAGGGCGGTGGTGCGAGCGCGGCGCGCTCGGAGACCCCGCCTTCGTCGCCCCCGGAGGGGCTCCTCGGGGCCGGCGTGAGGTGGGACTCAGCGGGGGAAGATGTCGCCGACGCGGAGGGCGAAGCCGGGGAGGATGTCATCCGCCGTGAGCGTGTCGTCTTGTCGGAGCACCCGGCGTTCGCTGGCGGAATAGGTGGTTACCACCCGCCGCTGCGGATCGACGACCCAGACGAGGGGGCACCCCGCTTCCCGCCACTGATCGACCTTGTCCATGACTTCGGTTGCGGTGTCGCGGGGCGAGATCACCTCGACGGCGAGGTCGGGCGGCCCCTGGACGTAGCCGCGCTGCGGGATGATGTGCAATCGCGTGGAGTTGACAAAAGCGATATCCGGAGCGCGAACGGTGTCGGGTTGTCGGGCGATCAGGAAGCCGGGTTCGGCGGTAAGCACGGCACCCAGCTTGTGCTGTCGCACGTGATGAGTGATGTGGTAGGCCAAGTCATTCGCCGACCAGCCGTGCCATCCGCTTGCCGGGGACATCATGATGAGCTCCCCCCGCACGAGTTCGCACCGGCCGATGTCGCCCGCCTGCTCGAGCTGCTCCGCCGTGGTGATGGTCTGCGGCGTTGCGGTCATGGAGACATTCTAGCCGGGGGGGACGGGGCGCCCGCGGTGCACCCGCTAAACGGCGGAGGCCTCCTCGACGCTGGGGCAGGTGCAGATGAGGTTGCGGTCGCCGTAGGCGTTGTCGATGCGGCCGACGCTGGGCCAGAACTTGCCGTCGCGGACCCAGGGGAGCGGGTAGACGGCCTGCTGTCGGGCGTAGGGGTGGGGCCAGTCGTCGCTGGTGGCGTGCTCCGCGGTGTGGGGGGCGTTCTTGAGGGGGTTGTCGTCGCGATGCAGTTGCCCCTTCTCGACGGCGTCGATCTCGGCGCGGATGGCGATGAGGGCGTCGCAGAGGCGATCCAACTCGTGCTTCGGCTCGCTCTCGGTGGGCTCGATCATGAGCGTGCCGGCGACGGGGAACGACATCGTCGGGGCGTGGAAGCCGAAGTCCATGAGCCGCTTGGCGATGTCTTCGACCTTGATGCCCGCCGACTTCTCGAACTGGCGGCAGTCGATGATGAACTCGTGCGCGGCGCGGCCGTTCTGCCCGCGGTAGAGCACGGGGTAGTGCTCTTCGAGCCGCCCGGCCATGTAGTTGGCGTTCAGGATGGCGACCTGGGTGGCGGCGGTGAGCCCGTCGCCGCCCATCATGCGGATGTACATCCAGGGGATGGGGAGGATGAGGGCGGAGCCCCAGTTCGCGGCGGAGACGGCGGTGCTGTCCGCATCGAGTGGGTTGCCGGGGAGGAACGGCGCGAGGTGGGCCCGGACGCCGATCGGGCCCATGC
>CAZKRE010000015.1:1377-32070 GCA_964555075.1 uncultured Phycisphaeraceae bacterium | reverse complement strand
CGTCTGCCCGCCGGCGTAGTGGTTGAGGGCGGAGCGGGAGAAGCTGCCGGAGCCGGGGATGCAGGAGAGGAAGCTGGTGACGACGTTGGTGAAGCCCTGGCTGAAGAGTTCGCGGTTGGCGCTGATGCGGTCGCCGGTGCGAATGGCGAGGGCCTTGGCGATGGAGTAGGCCTCGAGCAGCCCGAGGAGCGCGAGCGCCAGGGCGCCGGGCAGGAGGTCCTCGAGGGTGCCCCAGTCGAGGCCGCGCAGCGGCGACGTGGGCACCGGCAGGCCCTGGGGGAGCGGATCCACGAGGTCCATGTCGGCCTCGGTCCAACCGGCGAAGCGAACGGCCAGGGCGCAGGCCACAACCGCGAGCAGGGGACCGGGCACCAGCGGCGAGATCGCGCGGGAGCCGGCCACGAGGGCGAGGGAGAGCAGGCCGAGCAGGACGGCGGCCTCGCTGACCTCGCCGAGGTGGGGCAGAAGTCCCTGCAGGATGCCGACGATGCCCGGCCACTGGTCCGGCACACGGGGGGCGTCGAAACCGAGAAAAGCGTCGATCTGCCCGGCGGCGATCAGGACCCCGGCGCCGGCGGTGAACCCGACGATGACGCTCTGGCTGACGTAGCGGACGAGGTTGCCGAGGTTCGCGGCGGCCATGAGGAGCTGCATGACGCCCTTGAGGCAGGCGAGGGCGACGACGAGGCCGACGTAGAAGCCGGTGGCGGACGCTTCGTCGATCGAGCCGGCGGCGCCGAGGACGCCGGTGGCGATCGAGGCGACGAGGAGGCTCTGGGTGTTGATGGGCCCGATGGAAAGAAGGGGGTGGGAGTTGAACAGCGAGCCGATGACGATCTGGAAGAGCAGGGTGTAGATGCCGTAGACGGCGGGGACGCCGGCGATGATGGCGTAGGCCATGGACTGGGGGAGGGCGATGACGGCGACGGTGACGCCGGCGAGCAGGTCCCCGCGGAGCATGGCGCGGTTGTAGCGGCGCCAGGTCTGCCGCCCCTCGCGGAAGGGGGTGGCGAGGCCGGAGAGCCATGCGGCCGCGCGCCCGCGGAAGGCACTGCTCGATCGGACGGGGTGCATGGGGGCAGAGCGTAGCGATTGGCGGCGGGGGGCGCAGGCGGGGCTGGGCGCGGCGGGCCCGGTAAAAGCGGCGGTTCCGCCGCAGCTTGCCGTGCTCCTCAAGCCGCCCCCCGAACGGTCCGACGTTAGCCGGGGGCGAGTGGCCCTGCATGAGGCGGGTCGGGATGCCCGCTTTGACCAGACAGGTGGGATGCGGCATGGCCAAACGATCAGTGGCAGTCAAGCAGGGGCTCGAGCTCTACCTCAAGCAGATTGACGAGGTGAAGCTCCTGACCGCCGACGAGGAGAAGCAGCTCTGCCGCAAGATCATCGCGGAGAACTGCCCGGAATCGCGGGAGCGGATGATCCGCGCGAACCTGCGGCTCGTCGTCTCGATCGCGAAGAAGTACAACAACCGGGGCCTGCCGCTGCAGGACCTCATCGAGGAAGGGAACCTGGGCCTCCTCAAGGCGGTCGAGAACTTCGACCCGGAGATGGGCGCGCGGTTCTCGACGTACGGCTGCTGGTGGATCAAGCAGGCGATCAAGCGGGCGCTCATCAACGCGGTGCAGCCGGTGCACATCCCGGCGTACATGGTCGAGCTGATCGGCAAGTGGAAGAAGGCGGCGCGCGACCTGGAGGAGAAGTTCGGCCGGCAGCCCACGCTGCAGGAACTCGGCGACGAGATGCAGTTGCCGCCGCGGAAGGTGCGGATCATCCGCAAGGCCGTCCGCGCGTACCAGCGGCCGGCACAGACGGGCGGCAGCGGCGAGGACGGCGAGGGGCCGACGCTCAGCGAGATGCTGTCGGACGACAAGACGCCCTCGCCGGACGAGCAGGTGCTCCGTGAAGACGACCTGCAGACGATCGGGCAGTTGCTCGACGCCATCGACGACCGGGAGGCACGCATCCTCCGCCTGCGCTACGGGCTCGACGGCGACGAGCCGATGACGCTCAAGGAGATCGGCAAGATCATCGGGCTCACGCGGGAACGGGTGCGTCAGATCGAGATCGAAGCGCTCCGCAAGCTCAACCAGCGGCTCAACAGCGACCGCCCGCTCGCCGCCATCCGCGCGAAGCAGCACGCGACCGACATCCGCCGGCGATCGGCGTAGCGCGCGACGCCCCGCGGCCGCGGGTTCCCCTACACTCCCCGCATGGCTGGGGAAGCATTCGACGCGGTGGTCATCGGCGGCGGCCCGAACGGCTTGGCGGCGGCGATCACGCTCACGCAGAACGGCCGCTCCTGCCTGCTCGTCGAAGCCAACGACACGCTCGGCGGGGCGTGCCGATCCGCGGCGCTCACCCTTCCCGGCTTCGTGCATGACTTCGGCGCCGCGGTGATGCCTTTCGGCGTAGGGTCGCCGTTCTTCTCGTCGCTCCCGCTCGAGCGGTTCGGGCTCGAATGGGTCCACCCGCCCGTGCCGCTGGCCCACCCGCTCGACGGCGAGCCGGCGGTGGTGCTCAACCCCGACATCGAGAAGACGGGCAAGACCTTCGACGATGCTCGCGATGCGGAGCGGTACGCCCGGCTGGTCGGCCGGTTCGTGAAGGCGTGGCCGACCTTGGCGAAGGAAGTGCTGGCTCCGGCGCACCTGCCGCTGCGCCCGCTGCTGATGGGCAGGTTCGGCGCCGCCGCGGTGAAGTCGGTCGAGGCGCTCGCCGCGGGATTCCGGACCGAGCGTGCGGCGGCACTGCTCGCGGGGATCGGCGGCCACTCGGCGCAGCCGCTCTCGGCGCGGCCGACGGCGGGGGTGGCGTTGCTGCTCGCCGTCGCTGGGCACGCCGTCGGATGGCCCATCCCCAAGGGCGGGGCGCAGGCGGTAACGGATGCGCTCGCGGCCTATTTCAAGTCGCTCGGCGGCTCGGTGCGGACCGGCTGGCGGGTCAACGATCTGAAGGAACTGCCGCCCGCGCGGGCATACCTGTTCGACGTGACGCCGCGGCAACTGCTGCGGATCGCCGGCCGTGAGCTCACACCCGGGTACGTGCGGACGCTCGAAGCCTTCGAGTACGGCCCCGGCGTGTTCAAGGTCGACTGGGCGCTGTCGGCGCCGATCCCCTGGTCCGATCCGACCTGCCGCTACGGCGGGACGGTCCACGTCGGCGGGACGCTCGGAGAGATCGCCGCCAGCGAAAAGGCGGTTACGAACGGCGAGCACCCGCGGTACCCGTTCGTCATTCTCGCGCAGCCGACCCGATTCGACCTCTCCCGTGCACCGGCGGGGCGACACACCGCCTGGGCCTACTGTCACGTGCCGAACGGCTCGACCTTCGACATGCGCGAGCGGATCGAGGCACAGGTCGAACGCTTCGCGCCCGGCTTCCGCGACACGATCATCGCCCGGTCGACACTCAACACCGCGCAGCTCGAGCGACTCGACGCGAACCTAGTCGGCGGCGACCTCAACGGCGGCGCGCTCACGCTCGGTCAGCTCTTCATCCGACCCGCCAAGCCGCTCGGTCCGTATCGCACGTCGGACCGACAGATCTACCTTTGCTCCGCGAGCACCCCGCCCGGCGGGGGCGTCCACGGGATGTGCGGGCACCACGCCGCCCGCGCCGCGCTGCGTCGCGTGCTTCGGTAGCCGATATCGCCGCTACCGCGACGTGGCCGCGGCGCCGTGCAGCGTCACGGCGCTGTGCTTCGGGATCGTCAGTGAGACCCGGCCGTCCTCCACGGGCAGGTCCGCGAGCGACTCCCAGCTCCACTTTTCGTCGGTGACGTAGGCCGTGTATCGGTGGATCGTGTCGGCCATCGGCACCGCAACCCGCACGTTGCGAGGCTCGTCCCTCATGTTGACGAAGACGATCGTCGCCTCCCGGTCCGCATCGTGCACAAATGCGCTGACGTTCAGTGCGCCGCGGGTGTCGTAGGCGTCGGCGCCGCCGTGGCTTGGCCCACCACCCTGGATCGTCGCGTCGACCCGCTGCGCGCCCGGGCGGATATGCCGGCTGAAGTGCTTGAACCCCGCGTACTTCCGGCTGCGCAGCGGCTCGTCCAGCGAGGCTTTGCCCACGAGTGAATACGCCGTCGCCGTGTCGCTGTTGTCCGAGAGCTGCCAGTAGAGGTAGGCGACGGCATTGGCGTGAACGAGCGCGTTGTGCATCTTCAGCGGGATCGTCAGTGCCCCGTTGCCGGCGCGGCCGTCCTCTTCGAGCCAGCGGTCGAGCTCGCCGCCGGTCTCGGAGAACCAGACGGGCTTGCCATCGGCGGCGACACCGCGCCAGCGGAACCGGGTGCCCCAGTCCCGGCCCCACTCGGCCTTGACCGCGTCGGTGCCGTGGTAGTACCCGGCGGTCGCGCGGACGGCGGCGGGGCTGGGCTCCATGTAGTAGTTGCTGTTGTAGTAGTCGAGGAAGTCGCCAAGATCCGCTTTTCGCGCGGCGTCGATCATCGCCGTCTGAGCGAAGAGCGACCACGGGTTGTGGGGTGTCGGGCCGATCTGCGCGACGTGCGGGCCCTTGATCCGCGTTGTCATGCCGTATTGCCGCCACGCGTCGCGGACCGCCCGCAGGGCCAGCGCATACTGCGACGGATCGGTCCGGCCGCGTGCGTCCACATTGAGCGTCATGCTGTCGAACGGGTTCTCGAAGGTCGACTCGTTCTGGATGCTGATGGCGTGCATCGCCACGTCGTACCGCTGCTCGAACCCGCGGACCCATGCCGCCATGAAGCGGCCGTACTGCTCGAGCACGGCCGGGTCTTCCGTCCGAAGCCGGCCGCCGATGCTGTCACCCTTCCCGGTGGGGACCCAGCCTGCGTGATCCCCGACGAGCCAGGGCGTCGGGTGAGAGCCGGCTGCCTTCCGCCGATCGCCGATCCATTCGCTCCGCTTGCCGGTCGGACCCTTCATCCAGTGGGGCGGCGACCAGACGGAGCCGACGATCCGGACGCGATCCGGCTCGAGCGCATGCTCGGCGAGCCAGCGAGCCATTTCGCCGTAGTTCACGACCTCGGGGTGGTCGAAGTCCATGCGGTCGATGTTGCGGGCGAGGTCGGGGCCGAGGATCACGGGGGTGCCCTGGTGGCCGCTCTCGTGGACGAGCACGTGCCGGCTCATGCACACGCGGAAGATGTTCAGCCCCAAGTCCCGGTAGGCGGTGCGGAACCGCTCCTCGCGGTAGGGCATGTTCGCCAGGTCGTGGCCGAGCATCCCGGTGCCCCAGCCCTCGATGGTCTGGTAGCGGACGGCGTCATCGATCCGCACGTCCAGCGGCCGATCCGCGGCCCGCGCGGGGGCGGCGAGGCAGACGCAGGCGAACAGCGCGAGGAGTGTCTTCATGCATCATCCGTGAAGGAGGGGAGGCTAGGGAGCTTAGATCGGCCGCGCTACCGCGGCAACGCGTTGACGAGCGGCGTGTGGGTCGCCAAGCTCCCCTCATGCGCATCGTCTTTCTCGGTTCCGGTGAGTTCGGTCTGCCCACGTTGCGGGCGCTGCGTGAGCGGCACGAGGTGCTGGCGGTGGTGTCACAGCCGGACCGGCCAGCGGGTCGGAAGCGGCGGTTGACGCCGACGCCGATCGCCGAGTATGCCCTGTCCCAAGGCCTGCCCATCCACCGTCACGACGATGTGAACCAGGCCGAGGTGATCCAGACGCTCCGGGGGTATCGCGCCGACGCGGGCGTCGTCATCGCCTTCGGCCAAAAGCTCTCGCCGGAACTCATCGGCTCGCTCGGCGTGCTCGCGGTCAACCTCCACTCCTCGCTGCTGCCTCGTTACCGCGGCGCGGCGCCCATCAACTGGGCGATGATCCAGGGCGATCGGGTCACGGGTGTGAGCGTCATTGGCCTCGCGCAGCGGATGGACGCGGGCGAGGTTTACGCCACAGCGACGTTGGATATAGAACCCCTCGAGACGGCGGGCGAGCTGCACGACCGGCTCGCGGCGCTCGGGCCGGAGGCGGTGCTCCGCGTTCTCGACGACCTCGAGCGAGGACAACTGCGGCCGATCCCGCAGGACCACGCTCAGGCGACGCGCGCGCCCAAGCTCCGCAAGGAGGACGGCACCGTCGATTTCGACCAGCCCGCGGACCGGGTGCGGGCGAGGGTCCACGGCTTGACCCCCTGGCCCGGCTGCCGCGTCCAATGGCGGCGCGGGGAAAGTGATCTGGGCGTGCTCACGATCGCACGCGTCCGGCCGCACCCCGAGGAACGCGGCCAGGTCGCCGCGGCGGGCGAGGTGTTGGAGGACCATCACGTGGCAACGGCAGCGGGCACGATCGAACTGCTGGAGGTGCAGGCCCCGGGGACGCGTGTGATGCCGATCGCCGAGTTCGCGCGCGGCCGGCCGATCCTGCCGGGCGACCGGCTGACGCCGCTGCTCGCCGCCACCGCGGCTCAGTAGGGGTTGCCCACGCGGAAGTTGGGATCGGACGACGAGTCGCTGACGTAGGGGTCGCGATCGGATCGCGGCCGCTCGGAGAGGGTGCAACCGACGAAAGCCGCGGCCGCGCCGATGAGCATCAGCATCAGGACCAGTCGTGTACGCGTCATCGCCGGGGTTCCGGTCAGCTTGTAGTGATCGTAGGCGAGCCGCTACAGCACCTCGCGAGCCCGGGGGTAGCTGCCGAGCACCGTGAGTTGCATGCACTGCTTCTTCGCCTCGCTGAGGCAGGCCTGGACGTTGCTGTCAGCGACGTGGCCGAGCAGATCGACGAAGAAGATGTATTCCCAGTTGACACGCTGGCTCGGCCGCTTGTCGATGTGGGTGAGGTTGATGCCGAAGTCCCGGAACACGTCGAGCACCGCGGTAAGCGCGCCGGCCGTGTGCTCGGTGGTGAACATGAGGCTGGTCTTGTCGTCGCCGGTGGGCTTGCCCGACTCGCGGCCGATGATGAAGAACCGCGTCGTGTTGTGCGGGTTGTCCTCGATGTTGCGGAACTGGATCGGGACGTTGTAGATCTCGGCGGCGAGGGTCGAGGCGACGGCGGCGGCGCCTTCCTCGGTGGCGGCGAGTTCGGCGGCCTTGCTCGAGGAGGCGGCGGCGACCTTCTCGGCCTGGCTGAGCTGCGCCGCGAGCCACTTGCGGCACTGCGCCAGCGCCTCGGGCTTGGAGTAGATCCGCCGGATCTTGTCCAGGGGCGTGCGCGAGAGCAGGTTGTGGTGGATGTGGATCAGCACCTCGGCGCAGACGCGGGCGTTGCTGTTGAGGAACGAGTCGAGCGTTTCGCCGATCCCGCCGACCGCGGAGTTCTCGATGGGCACCAGGCCGTAGTCGATGTGGCCGCGGGCGATCTCCTCGAAGACGGCGCCGATGTAGTCGAGCTTGTCGTACTCGACGCTGGCGCCAAACTTCTTGCGCGCCGCGAGGTGGGAGTAGCTGCCCTCGGGGCCGAGGTACCCGATGCGGAGAGGCCGCTCGAGCGCAAAACTGCCTGACATCATCTCCCGCCAGATCGCCTCGATCGTCGCGTCTGGCAGCGGGCCGTGGTTGTACCGACGGGCCTGCTCGAGGACGCGCATCTCCCGGTCGGGGGCGTAGATGGGCCCGGCCCCGCCTTGCCGCTTGATGTGGCCGATCTCGACCACCACCTTGGCCCGCTCGTTGAGCAGTTGCACGAGCTGCTGGTCGAGCTCGTCGATGCGGCGGCGGAGCGGCTCGAGCCGGGGCTCGCCACCGGACGCGGAGGTCGCGGCGGGCAGGTCCGGAGTCGGTTCGGGCGTCGGGGCGGGCGTGGAGTCGGCCATGGGGGCGGCATTGTAGCGGCGGGCGCGGCGGGCTCCGGATCCGGTGCGCCCGTTGCACGGCCGGTGGGGTAGAATGGCGGGCGGGAGGCGCTTATGTCCAGTCACTTCGACCCGTTCGGCCTTGCGGAGTCCGCCCAGCGGGACCTGCACCAGCGCCGCCGCACCGCGGCTCAGCGGAGTGACAAGTCGGCGGACCGGCAAACGATCTCCAACCTCGAGGACCGTCTCGACCGCCTCTCGCTGGTGTGCATGGCGATGTGGTCGCTCCTGCAGGACAAGGCTCGCCTCACCGAGGACGACCTGCTCGAGCGCGTCCGCACGCTGGACCTGATGGACGGTGTCGCCGACAACAAGGCGACCCGCTCCGTCTCCAAATGCGCCCGCTGCCAGAGGACCATGTCCAGTCGGCATCGGCGGTGCCTGTACTGCGGGTTCGAGCAAACCGCCCAGAGCGCCTTCGATAACCTCTGACGCCGGCCCCCCGCCGCCGCGGTCGCCACCCTTGGAGCTGGGAAGGCGGAGGGGGCGGCGGTCGTGACCCACTGGCTCTGCGGGACCCTCTTGTGCGCACGCGGGCGGAGCCCTCCTGGCGGTGCGGGTTGCATGTGCGGCCGGCATCCGGACAATGGCCTCGCCGACCATCGGCCGCGACCGCGGTCCGGGGGGAGCGACGGAGACTGCGCCGTATGGCGTCCGTGTGTTTTTACTTCCAGGCCCACCAGCCACCCCGCCTACGCCGCTACAGCGTCTTCGACGCCGAACCGACCTACTTCGATGACGACCGCAACGCGCAGATCTGTCGCAAAGTCGCCGCGCGATGCTACCGGCCGATCACCGAGCTGCTCCTGGAGCTGATCCACCAGCACGGCGGGCGGTTCCGCGTCAGCTTCTCGCTCACGGGGACGCTCCTCGAACAGCTCGGCGAATACGCCCCGGACGTGATCGAGCAGTTCCGCAGGCTCGCTGAGACCGGCTGCTGCGAGTTCCTTGGCGAGACCTACTACCACAGCCTCGCGTCCGCCTACAGCCACGACGAGTTTCTCCACCAGATCGACCTGCACGCGAGACTGATCGAGGAGCTGTTCAACCAGCGCCCGGTCGTGTTCCGCAACACCGAGCTGATTTACAACAACGAACTGGCGAGCCACATCGGCAGCCTCGATCGGTACAGCGGGATCCTCGCCGAGGGTGTCGACCACCTGCTGGGGAAGCGATCCCCGAACTACGTCTACCGCCCGCCGGGTGAGTCGGGCAACCTCTCCCTGCTGCTGAAGAACTACCGCCTCAGCGACGATATCGCGTTCCGCTTCGGGGACCGTGGCTGGCGCGAGTGGCCGCTCACGGCCGAGAAGTTCGCCGGGTGGATCGACCGCATCAACGGCGACGGCACGGTGTGCAACCTCTTCCTCGACGTTGAGACGTTCGGCGAGCACCAGTGGTCGGAGACCGGGATCTTCGAGTTCATGCGGGCGCTGCCCGGCCGCGTGTTCGAGATGGGCAACGACTTTAAGACCCCCAGCGAATGCATCGACGCCTACGACCCAATCGGCGTGTACGACGCGCCGCAGCTCACGAGCTGGGCCGACACCGAGCGAGACTGCTCCGCCTGGATGGGCAACGCGATGCAGTCCAACGCGCTCAACGAGCTCTACCGTCTGGAGGCGCCGGTCAAAGCCACGGGCGACGTCGCACTGACCCGGGACTGGCGGCGGCTGACGACGAGCGACCACTTCTACTACATGTGCACGAAGTACTTCGCGGACCAGGCGGTGCACAAGTACTTCAACCCATACGAGTCGCCGTATGACAGCTACATCAACTTCATGAACGTGCTGGACAACCTGCGGGCCCGCCTCGATGCCGCGCCCGCCGCCGCCCGAACCTGACCGTCAGTCCCCCCCGCGTGTCAGCCGCAGCAGCCGCTCCACCTGCTCGGCGACGCTGCCGATCCAGAGCGCGAATGTGTAGTGGTCCGCCGACCAGGCGACGTAGTGCCCCTCCGCCCGCGAGAGCCCGGCCCGCTTCACGAGTGCATCGCTGCTCCAGGCGGGGATCACCTGATCGTGGGTGGCGACGGTGAGCCACGTCCGGTTTTCGTCGAGCCGCCGCGCCACCCGCAGCGGCTCGGCCGCCAGCAGCAGCGACCGCAGCCGCTCCCCGCGGTAGCCCGCGGCCTCCATGGCCTCACCGAGCCACCGCGCGTCCGCCGCACCCTGCCGCAGCACGCGGTACCCGTCACCGCCGCTGATGAAGAGCGCCACCGGCTCAAACGCCCTGTCGAGGGACGCCGCGGTCGCCGCCGCGAAGCCGCCGAGGCTGACGCCGACCAGCCCGATGGGATCGTCGCCGATGTTCGGCAGTGCGCGAATGGCGTCGTGGGCCCGCCGCACATCCGCCACCGCCTGCACGTTGTGGGTCAGCGCCACCACGCCCGGCAGTTCGCCCCCCCCGCTGACGCGCATGCCGTAGCCGGGCATGTGGACGAGGAACACGTGCGTCCCGCTGCCCGCGAGCCGCCGCGCCAATGCCCGCTCGAACGGCATCGCGGGATGCAAGGTGTGCACGAGCAGCACCGCCCGCGCCCGCCGGGGCTCGCCCGACCGGGACCGCGCCGCATACCACTCCATCGCGACCCGATCGATCACCTTGTCCCCGCCGGGTCGGGGCGAAGGAAAGAAGACGAACGCGTCGCACATGTCCGCCGGCGCCGTCATCGCCGTCACGTCGAAAGCCGCCGGCTCCCACTCAATCCCTGCGACCGCGGCGGCCTCGTCCTCCGACGCCGCGGGGATCGAGGCAACGTCCAGCGTATCCCGCGCCTCGAACCGCTCAACCTTCCCGAGCAGGGGAGCGCACCACAGCATCCCGAAAGCCACCGCGGCAACCGCCCCGAACCGCCTCAAACCGCTTTCCCTCATAGGCCTCACCTTCCGACACCTTCTGGACATGCCTGTCACGCCATTTCTGCGGTGATTCAAACTGAGACGGAGGCGACGCGGTGGCACGGCATGGATGCTACGGCCGTGGCGAGCGGCGATCCAGAGGGTGCTGCCGCACCCCGGCCGGGACAACCGCGCCGCGATCCCTACAATGCCCGCTATGTCGGACGCTTCGCAACGAATACCGGTGGCGGTCGTCGGTGTCGGCCGGATGGGTCGCCACCACGCCCGCACGTACAGCAAGATCGCGGGGGCGAAGCTTGTCGGCGTGGTCGATGCCGATGAGGAGCGTGCGGAGACGATCGCCGACGAGTACGGCTGCCGGGCCTTCCCGACGGCCGAGGCACTGCTCGCGGCGCATCCCGAGCTCGCCGCCGCCAGCGTCGCCGTGCCGACGAAGTACCACGCGATCGCCGCCCAGCCGCTCCTGGAGCGCCGGATCGCCTGCCTCATCGAGAAGCCGCTGGCGCCGACGGTGGCCGAGGCCCGGGAACTCGCGGCTCTCGCGCGGCAGCACGGCACGCTGCTGCAGGTCGGCCACACCGAACGGTTCAACCCCGCCGTCCGTGCCGTTGCCGCGATGAACCTCAACGCCCGCTTCATTGAGGTCGACCGCGTCAGCCCGATGACCTTTCGGTCGCTCGACGTCGGGGTGGTGATGGACGTGATGATCCACGACCTCGACATCGTGCTCATGCTCGCGCGATCACCGATCGCGAAAATCGACGCGGTGGGTGTCGCGGTGCTCAGCGAGAACGAGGACGTCGCCAACGCCCGCATCACGTTCGAGTCCGGATGCGTCGCGAACATTGCCGCCTCAAGGCTGGCCCTGAAGACCGATCGCAAGCTCCGGCTCTTCAGCGAGTCGGGCTACGTCAGCCTCGACTACCAGAAGCGGTCGGGCGTGGTGATCCGCGCCAGCCAGAACGACGTCGCGCTCCAGGAGCTCCGTCTGCTCCTCGAGCACGGGCAGGACCTCTCGGAGGTTGACTACTCCTCGCTCGTCCACGTCGAGGAGCTCACGATGGAGATCCCCCCCGGCGAGGAGGACCCGCTGACGGCCGAGCTGACCGCCTTTCTCGACGCGGCACGCGGGGGCAAGACCCCTGTCGTCGACGCTGAGGCCGGGTATGCCGCCGTGGAGGCCGCCGAGCGGGTCGTGGCGTCGCTGCGAGCGCATCGCTGGCAGGGGTATGAGGGGGCGGCACTCCTCCGCCCGCCCGAGCCGCAGATACCTTGAGCGGCCGCCCCCGCTAACGCCGACCGCGCGGGCGACATTCGAAACGCTGTTGGCACGTCGATCGAACGGGTCCCGCACAGGAGCCGTACAATCCCTCTATGCAAGAGCGGACGAACAAGCCGTTTGAGCTCGTTTCGAGCTTCCAGCCGATGGGCGATCAGCCCCAGGCGATCGACCAGCTTGAGCGGGGCATCCGCGACGGCCGGAAGTACCAGACCCTCCTCGGCGCCACCGGCACGGGCAAAACCTTCACCATGGCGAACACCATCGCCCGCGTGAACAAGCCCACGCTCATCATCAGCCACAACAAAACCCTCGCGGCCCAGCTCTACGAGGAGATGAAGGAGCTCTTCCCGCACAACGCGGTCAGCTACTTCGTGTCCTACTACGACTACTACCAGCCCGAGGCCTACATCCCCCAGCGGGACATCTACATCGAGAAAGATTCGTCCCGGAACGACGACCTCGACCGCCTCCGCTTGGCCGCGACGTCATCGCTTGTGTCCCGGCGGGACGTGATCATCGTCGCTTCGGTCTCCTGCATCTTCGGCCTCGGCTCGCCGGATGAGTACAAGAAGAGTGTCATCTCGCTCTCCAAGGGCCAGCGGATCAATCGGCAGGACCTCCTGCGCGGCTTGTCCGACCTGCAGTACACCCGCAACGAGTACGAGCTCAAGCGCGGCACGTTCCGCGTCCGCGGCGACGTCATCGAGCTGCACCAGGCGGGCGACGAGTTCGCCTGCCGGATCGAGCTCTTCGGCGACGAGATCGAAGGTCTGCAGAACATCCACCCGCTCACGGGTGAGCTGCTCGCGGACCACGACGTGATCTTCGTCTATCCCGCGGTCCACTACGTCATGGCGGAGGACCGCAAGGCCAAAGCCATCGAGATGATCCAGGAAGAGCTCGACCGGCAGGTCATGGCGCTGCGGAGTGAGGGCAAGCTCCTCGAGGCGCAGCGGCTGCTCGCACGGACGAAGTACGACCTCGAAATGATCGAGGAGGTCGGGTTCTGCAACGGCATCGAAAACTACTCCCGATTTTTCGACGGCCGACCGCCGGGCAGCAAGCCCTATACGCTGATGGACTACTTCCCCGACGCCACCAGCGGCGAGTACGTCGGCGAATACACCTATCGCACGCCCGAACGCCCCGAGCACCACGGCGTCGATGCCTCGGCCCCCCGGCCTCTCGACCCCTCGGCCCCTTCCGCGGAACGCGACTGGCTCCTCATCATCGACGAGAGCCACGTCACCATCCCGCAGATGCACGCGATGTACTTCGGCGACCGCCACCGCAAGGAGACGCTTGTCGCCCACGGCTTCCGTCTGCCCTCCGCGATGGACAACCGCCCGCTGCGCTTCGAGGAGATCGAGAAGGTCTGGCCGCAGGTCGTATTCGTCTCCGCGACGCCCGGGCCCTACGAGTTGCAGAAGACCGAGGGGCAGGTCGTCGAGCAGATCATCCGCCCAACCGGGCTCGTCGACCCGCAGGTCGAGGTCCGCAGCGCCGCGACGCAGGTGCCCGACCTCGTCGCGGCGGTTCGTGAGCGGATCACGGCGGGCGAGCGGACAATCGTGACCACGTTGACGAAGCGGCTTGCCGAGGACCTCGCGGGCTACATGGTGGAGGAAGGCATCAAGTGCCGCTATCTCCATAGCGACGTCGAGACGCTCGACCGCGTGACCATCCTCCGCGAGTTGCGCGAGGGCGAGTTCGACGTGGTCATCGGCGTGAACCTCCTGCGCGAGGGCCTCGACCTGCCCGAGGTGTCGCTCGTGGCGATCATGGACGCGGATAAGGCGGGATTCCTGCGTTCGCCGACGTCATTGGTGCAGCAGATCGGCCGGGCGGCCCGCAACGTGAACGCGCTCGTGATCCTTTACGCCGACAACGTGACGCCCGCGATGCGGGCCGCGATGGACGAGACCGAGCGCCGCCGCAACAAGCAGCTCGCCTACAACGCCGCGCATGGCATCACCCCGCAGACGGTCAAGAAAGCCATCCGTAAGGGCATCGAGCTGGAGATCCGCGCCCGCAAGACCGCGGCGGCGGCGGTCAACGCGGACGAGAAGGAGTACGACCGTGCCGAGCTGCTCGCCGAGCTGGAGAAGCAGATGCTCGACGCGGCCCAGAACCTGCAGTTCGAGAAGGCCGCGAACCTGCGCGACGAGATCAAGCAGCTCAAGGCGACGCCCGTGATGGGCAAGGTGAAGCTGTCCAAGCTCGCCAAGGGCGGCGGGGATGGCGATAGCGAGAACAGGCCCAAGCCCGGCACACCCGGCACCCGAGCCGGCAAAAAGCGGAAGCGCACGCCGCGGTAGCCGTCCTTTGTCTCAAGGTGCCTAGGCGAAGCGCCCACGCGGCATTGCGGGCGAACCACCAGCAACCTTCCGCTGGCACGTTCGTAGTTCCCCATATATCGGCCGGTTGGCGATCTGCGGGCAGCGGGCCCTATCTGACGCAAAGGCCGGCGTACTCTAAGGAGCAATCTCCATGATTCGTAACACCCTCATCGCCACCACCACGGCCGCGGCGCTGCTGGCCGCGCCGTCGTTCGCCGCGCCCCAGGCCGGCGACCGCGAACTCATCCTCGGCGCCAGCGGCAGCAACGACCGAGGCTTCCACAGCGGCGGGTTCAACCTCAACGGCGAGTTGGGCTATTACGTCACCGACGAGTGGCTGGTCAGCGCCCGCCAGTCGATCGATTACGCCGACGCCAGCGGCGGCAGCACGTCGATCCTCGGGACCGGCGCGGCGATCGACTACCACTTTGACTTCGGCCAGTTCCGGCCATTCGTCGGCGCAACCTTGACCTACCTCTACGGCAACGGCGTCGCCAACACCCTCGCCGCGGGACCCGAGGTGGGCGTGAAGTGGCACGTCAAGCCCGAAACCTTTATCTACGGCCGTGCCAACTACGAATGGGCGTTCCGGAGCAGCCGCGACGCACGCCACAACTTCAACGACGGTCGCTTCCACTACACCGTGGGCATCGGCTTCAACTTCTAACGGCCGACCGCCTCCGAACCGGCCCCGGGCGCTGCGAGGCGCTCGGGGCTTTTGCTTAATCCAACTGGGCATTCCGTGACTTGAACTCACGCCGCCGACTGGACCCCGGAATGCCGATAGCAGGGGGGGCGGGATCGGTCCGGGCGATGGAGGGATCACTCCCCCGCGAGCTTCACGTTCGCGACCTTCAGGATGCCCGGCCGCTCCCGGAGCCGGTTGAGCAGGGCGATCGGCGCCTCGGCGTCGATCTTGAGCACCATCAGCGCCGTGCTCCCGCCCCCCGCAACGTCGGAGATGGGCCGGCGGGAAATGGACATGTCCGCGATATTCACCCCCGCGTTGCCGAACTCGGCGCCTACCGCCCCGATCATGCCCGGGCGGTCCTCGTTCTGCAGCAGCACCATCGAGCCCGCGGGCACCATGTCCATGTGGTAGCCGTTGATCTCCACCACCCGCGGCCGGCCATCGTCGTAGACCCGACCGACGATCCGCCGCTTGCGGTCGGCCGCCGGTGTGGATGCGTCCACCGCCGCGGGCGGACCCTCGATTTCCAGAGTGAGCTGCGGGCCGCCCCCGGAGTATGCGGACGCCGCGTCCACCACGGACGTCTTGACGTTGATCCCACGCTGCTGCGCCACTCTCCCGACGTTGATGACGTTCAGCGGCTTGTCGAGGTAGCCTTTGAGCAGGCCCACGAGCACGGTCCTCTCGACGGTGCCCGCGGCCGCGCCGAGCGGCTTGCCCGACAGCTCGATGTTCACGCTCGCGATGCCGCGGGTGACCATCGGGCTGATGAGCTGCGCCATCCGCTGCGCGAGGTCCACGAACCTCCGCTGCACGGGGTCGAGATCCACGCGGACTCCGCCGGCGTTGACGGCGCCGCGGATCCCCTCGCCCCGGAGATAGGCCAAGGCGCTCCCAGCCGCGTCCACGCTCACTGCCTGCTGGGCCTCTTCCGTGCTCGCGCCCAGGTGGGGCGTCAGCAGCACCTTCGGGTGCTTCCGCAGCGGGTGGTCCTTCGCGGGCGGCTCCTCGGTGAACACGTCCAGCGCCGCGCCGCCGCAGCGGCCGCTGTCGAGCGCATCGAGGAGGGCCGCCTCGTCGATGATGCCGCCGCGCGACGCGTTGACGAGGAACACGCCTTTGCGGGCGTTGTCGAAGTTCTGCTTACCGAGCATGCCGCGCGTCTGCTCGTTCAGCGGGACGTGGAACGTGATCACGTCGGCGTGCGGCAGCAACTCGTCGAACGAGCGGTACATCTTGACCTTGCCGTCGAGCGCGGTCTCGGCGTTGTAGAAAGGGTCATACCCGATCACGTTCATGTCGAACGCCAGCGCCCGCTCCGCGACCGTCCGCCCGATCCGCCCGAACCCGACGATCCCCAGCGTCTTGCCCGCCATCTGCCGGCCGACGAACTTGTTGCGGTCCCACCCGCCGTTCGCCATCGTCATGTGCGCCGGGCCGATGTTGCGGACGAGGGCCATCATCAGCGCCAGCGCGTGCTCCGCTGTGGTGATCGTGTTCGCCTCGGCGGTGTTGACAACGAGGATGCCCCTCGCCGTCGCGGCATCGAGGTCGATATTGTCCACGCCGACACCCGCACGCGCGATGACCTTCAGCCGGCCGGGGTGCTCGAGCACCTTCGCCGTCACCTGCACGCCCGAGCGGACGATCATGGCGTCGTAGTCGCCGGCGATGGCCGCCAGTTCCTCCTCCTTCAGCCCCGGCTTGTTCGTCAGCTCGGCGTCGGGCTGCTGGCGGATCCACTCGAGGCCCTCCTCGGCCAGCTTGTCGGCGGCGAGGATGCGGAAAGTCTGCTGCGTCACGGGCGTGTCGGTGGTAGCCATCATGGGGCGGACATCATAACGACCCCGCGGAGGCTGCGGGTCGCTCGGAACCGGTCGCATTGGGCCCTGGGAACGGGCCGCGGGCGCCACGGCAGGGGCAGCGAGTGCCTTTCCAGCCGCTATTCCCCCTCGGCTGCCGCGGCGAAAGCCTCGCCCGCGGCGGCGATTGTCCGGCTGATCTCGGCCTTGCCATGGGCCGTCGAGACGAACCACGCCTCGAACTGGCTGGGCGGGAGCACGACCCCCTGATCAAGCATCACCCGGAAGAACGTCGCGAACCGGTCGGTCCGGCACCGGCGTGCCTCCTCATAGTTTGTCACCGGGGTGTCGCTGAAGAAGGGCGTCAGCATCGACCCGACCCGCTGGACCTGCACGGCAACGCCCGCCCCCTTGGCCGCCTTGGCCAAGCCCTTCGCCAGCTTCTCGCTGCTCTTCTCCAACGCCTCGTAGACGCCCGGCTCCCGCAGGGCGTCGAGCGTCGCAAGCCCCGCCGCCATCGCCAGCGGATTCCCGCTGAGCGTTCCGGCCTGGTACATCGGGCCCTCGGGCGCGACCCGGCGCATCAGGTCGTCTCGGCCCCCGTATGCGGCGCACGGCATCCCGCCGCCGACGATCTTGCCCAGGCACGTCAGGTCAGGCTTCACGCCGAACCTCGCCTGCGCCCCGCCGTACGCCACGCGAAACCCCGACATCACCTCGTCGAACAGCAGCAAGACGCCGTGCTCGTCGCACAGGACTCGGAGCCCCTGGAGGTACCCTTCGTTGGGGGGGACGCAGCCCATGTTTCCGGCCACCGGCTCGACGCAGACGCACGCCACCTCACCGCGCGCCGCCTCGAGCACCGCCCGCATCCCGTCCAGGTCGTTGTAGGGCGCCAGCAGCGTGTGGGCCGTGATCGATTCGGGCACGCCCGGCGAACTGGGCACGCCCAGGGTCATCAAACCGCTGCCCGCCTCGACGAGTAGCGCGTCCGCGTGCCCGTGGTAGCAGCCCGTGCACTTGACAACCTTCGCACGCCCCGTCGCGGCGCGAGCAAGCCGGATCGCGGACATCACCGCCTCGGTCCCTGAACTGACGAACCGGACGACCTCGATGGATGGCACGGCCTCGACGACCTGCTCCGCGAGGAGGGTCTCGGCTTCGGTCGGCATGCCGAACGTTGTGCCCCGGCCGATCGCCTTCTGGAGGGCAACCGTGACCGCTTCGGGCGCGTGCCCGAGGATGAGCGGGCCGTAGGACCCGACGTAGTCGACGTACTCCTGGCCGTCGATGTCGGTGACGATCGGCCCTTTGCCGCTTCGCACGAAGATCGGGTCTCGGCCGACCGCCTGGTACGCCCGCACCGGCGAGTTGACTCCCCCCGGCAGCACCCGGCGGGCACGCTCGAAGGCGGTCGTGGACTGGGCGTAGCTGCGGGACTCGGAGTCGGCATCGGCGGGCATGGTGGGCAGTCTACCCCACGTTGGTCGCCGGAGAGCCGCCGCAGCGGGTTCGACGCGGCGGGTTCCCAAACCGCCGCACGGGTCCCGCCTGAATCTGGTTGAACGCAAGTCGCCCCGGCCCCGACCTGCGTGCATACCGTTGCACGAGGCGGGCGCAAGTCGCGTCATGAATCATCGAAAGGACTGAAGATGGCAGGTGCAGCAAAGGCGACCACGAATCACGACGAGATCCGGCGGTGGATTGAATCCCGCGGCGGGAAGCCGGCATGCGTCAAGAGCACCAAGGGCAAGACCGGCTGCCTGCTCCGCGTGGACTTCCCCGGATATTCCGGCGAGGACACGCTCGAGGAACTCGACTGGGACACGTTCTTCTCCGTCTTTGATAAGAACGGCTTGGCGTTCCTCCACCAGGACGAGAAGGACGGCCAGGAAAGCCGCTTCAACAAGTTCGTCAGCAAGGATTCCGCGGACGCGAAGCCCAACTGACCGAACACCCCCGTCCAAGCGAGGAGACTTGATGATGTCCGACCCCACGGGCGCGCCGGCGCCACCTCCCGGAGCGGGCGGCGACGCCGCAATGCCATCCAACACCCGTGGCGTGGCAGGTGTGCGAGTCCACCCTTTGGTGCGGTTGTTCCTCTGGGGGGTGGGCCTCGTGCTGCTGCTCTGGTTCCTCAAGCCGCTGGGCTTCGTGCTGTTGATGCTGCTCGCCGCCGGCTGCCTCGCGGCGGCCCTGAAGCCGCTCCGCCGTTGGATGCCCGGGCCGCGGTGGCTGGCGGGAAGCGTCATCGGGGTCGGGCTCGTGGTCGTGGTGACCGGTCTGCTCGCGCTCGCGGGGTGGCTGATCGCGACACCCATCCGCGAGCAGTTCCAGCAGTGGCCCGAAATCCGACAGACGCTCGACGAGCAACTCCAGCAGTGGGGGCAGCGGCTGGGCGTCGAGAACCTGTCGGTCGCCACGATCCGCGACCAGCTCCTCGGGGGGCTCACCGGCAGTGGGGGGGGTGAACTTGTCGGCACGACCATGAGCCACCTAGGCCTCGTCCTCGTCGCCCTCGCGCTGCTCTTCTTCGGCGCGATCTACCTCCTCGCCAGCCCGCAGGACGCGACCATTGGCAGCCTGAAGCGGCTGCTCCCGGGCCGGGAACGAGCGCTCGACCAAACATTCGACGACCTGCAGCGCCGCCTCCGCTGGTGGCTGCTGGGCACGCTGGTGTCGATGGTCGCGGCGGGCCTCTTCCAAGGCTTCGGGTACTGGGTCATCGGGCTCAAGTTCGCGCTGCCGCTGGGCGTGCTGGCGGGGATCTTCCAGATCGTGCCCACGTTCGGGCCCGCGGCGATCTATATCCTCAGCCTCCTCATCGCCGCCACTCAGGGGATGCAGTACGTCGCCTTGGCGACCGTCGTGTACGTGGTGGCACAGGTCCTGGAATCGGACGTCCTGACGCCGCTGGTGATGAAGAAGGCGGTGCGCATCCCGCCGCTGATCACGTTGTTCAGCGTCATTCTCTGGGGCCAGGTGTTCGGCCTGTTGGGGCTGCTGATGGCGCTGCCGCTGAATATCGTCATCTGGACGCTGGTCGAGCGATTCTACCTCCAGCCCGCGGAGGAACGCGCTGGTACGCCTCCGGGCTAGACTTCCGGCGCATGGATGCGGCCCACGACACGATCGCTTCACTCCCGCCCTGGTCGGCTGTGGATCTCGCGGATGCCGCGGCCGCGGCGTTGCGGCGGCGGCGAGACGCGGACGACGCCGAGCAGGCGGTGTACGGCTTCGACGCCCTCGATGAGCTGCGGTTGCACCCGTTGCTGCACACCGCGTATCGCGACGCGGGTTACGGCGTCTTCCCTGAACAGCGCTACCCCGCCGCGCGCACCCGCCGCAAGAAGAGCGAGGGGCAGCGGTGCGACCTCGTGCTCACCCGGGACGCCATGCCGCTGCGGGAGGCCGAGGCCACGGGGACACTCTTCGCCGCGCCCGTTGCCGAGGATTCCGATTCGGCGTTCTGGCTCGAGGTCAAAACGGTTGCCCAGTTCACCACGGACGGCCCCTTCCCCCGGTACTCGGCGGAACTCTTCGCCCCCGTCGCCAAAGACGTCCGCAAACTCTATGACGAGCCCCTCATCCGGCACGCGGGGCTGCTGCTGGTCCTCTTCACCCAGACGCAGGCCGTCGCCGAGCACGACCTGATGGCGTGGCACGACCGCTGCGTCGTCAAGGGCTTGCCCGTCCGCCTCCCGGCCATCCGGGGGTTCCGCCTCACCGATCGGATCGGCAACGGCTGGTGTGCGACTGCCGTGTTCCCCATCAAGGGGGGCTGAGCGGCCCGGCTACTGCTCGCGGCTCTCCCGTACGTCCAGCCCCTGCTCCTCGGCGAGCCTTGTCTCCACGCTGACGTAGTCCACCGACCGCTGCGCCAGCACATTGAGTGTCACGTCCGTCTTGGAGTCGTCACCGGGAACCCGCGCGAACTCCATGCGGTCCACCCGCAGCCCCGCCGATTGGAACCGGCCGACCAGGTCCTGCGCCGCCCGCGGGCCGTGGGGAACGCGTACCGTCACGATGCGACCCCGGCTGGAGGGGATGAACGATTCGGCGTAGTCCAGCAGCCACAGCGACGCCAGCACGAGCAGCGTCGTGGCGATCCCCAGGTAGTAGAGCCCGAACCCCATCGCCATGCCGATCGCGGCAACGCACCAGATCGCGGCCGCGGTGGTGAGGCCCTTGGCGCGGCCGCGGCGCTCGATGATGGTGCCCGCCCCGAGGAAGCCCACGCCCGTCATCACCCCGTAGGCGATCCGGCCGGGGTCGATGTTGACGCGGTTCTCGCCGTAGGGCTGCAGTGGCCACTCGTAGTACGCGAGGCGGGTCGAAATGATCATCACCAGCGCGCTGCCGAGGCAGACGAGGATATGGGTGCGAAACCCCGCGCCCCGGTTGCGGGCCTCCCGTTCGAGGCCGATCAGGCCCCCCGCAGCCACGGCCAGCAGCAGGCGGATAAGCCCCTCGGTGGGCCAGCCGAAAGCGGCGACCCACTCCCGAAGCGACTGGTCCGTCCCGGCAAACAGGGCGAGCGACATCATGGCCGGATGCTATCACGCGCGGGCGTTCAGAGCCTTGGCGACGAGGTAGGGGCTTCCACTGGTGGCGCGGTCATAGCCCAGCCGGTGGTACATCGCGAGGTGGTCCGGGCAGCCCCAGCCGGCGGTGGATCGGATACGGGTGCAGCCGTGTTCGCCGGCAAACGTTTGGGCGCGCCGGAGGAGGAACCCGCCGAGGCCGCGGCCACGCGCGTCCGGCCGGACCACGAGCTGGCGGATGGAGGCGACAGTCTCGTCCCCCTCTTGCTCGAGCAGGAGGAAGAGGCCCGCGGCCCAGGTGTGGTCGGTCGCGCCCGAACCGATCGCCACGGGCGTCACGCCCTCCGGCCACTCGCGCTCGGCGTCCTGGCCGAACAGGTCGATCGCCGCGGGAGGCATGGCCTCCGCCCCGATGTGAACGCGAAACGAACTGTCAGCGGTTGAAGCCATGTGGGATCGTAGGCGCCCGCTGTCGCATCGGAGAGGCGGATCAGCGTGTTCCACGGGATCAAGCACATGATCCTGCTCAGACCGCCGCCCCGGCCCGATGGGTCGACTCGTGGCGGAGCTGGCCACAGGCCGCGGCGATGTCCCGGCCGCGGCTGGCGCGGATGTGGACGTTCACCCCCGCCCGTCGCAGCGTCTCCTGGAACCGGCGGACGTCGTCGTCCCGGGGGCGGCCGAACGGCAGGCCGCTCACCTCGTTGTAACGGATGAGGTTGATGTTGCTCCGCAGCCGCTTGGCGACGCGGGACAGCTCCCGGGCGTGCTCCGCCTGATCGTTCACACCGGCGAGGAGGATGTACTCGAGCGTCACCTCCCGCCCGGTTCTCTCGAAGTAGTACGCCCCGGCATCAACGAGTTGCTCGATCCGCACGAACTCCGCCCACGGGATGATCCGCTTGCGCACCTCGTCGTTGGGCGCATGCAAGGAGATCGCGAGCGTAATCGGCAGGTCCAGGTCGGCAAGTCGGCGGATCTGCGCCGGCAGCCCGACCGTCGACACCGTGATCTTCCGCCCGGAGATCCCCATCCCGCCCTCGTGAATCGGGCGCATGAGCGTCTTGACGGCTCGCGTGACCTGATCGAAGTTCGACAGGGGCTCGCCCATGCCCATAAAGACGATGTTGGTGATCCGACCGACCCCGGGGAGTTGTTGGAGCTGCCAGACCTGCTCGACGATCTGGCCCGCGGAGAGGTTGCCCGCAAGCCCGCCGAGGCCAGAGGCGCAGAACCGGCAGCCGACGGGGCAGCCGACCTGGGACGAGATGCAGGCGGTCTTGCGGGCGGCGGATGGGTCGGAGTCCCCGCCGCCCGCGGGGATCATCACGCATTCGGTCTGGCGATCCGGATCACCCGCCGCGGTTGCGCCGCCGAGGATCGGCAGCGCGGCCATCTTCGCGTCCGCAACCCGCCCTTCACCGTCCGCCATGGTCCCAAGGGCGTCCCACTCGACGAGCAGCTTCTGCGTCCCGTCGGTGGCACGCTGGTGCCGGATGGCGGTGCCCCGGAGGAACGTCATCCGCTCCGCCAGCAGCTCCCGGTCGGCCTTGCCCAGGTTGGTCATGACTGCGGGATCAGCGATGCCGTGCGCGTAAACCCACTCCACGACCTGCTTCGCGCGGAAGCGGGGCAGGCCCCAGTCGGCGAAGAGGTCCGCCAGTTCGGGCAGGGTGAGGTCGAAGAAATAGGGGCGTTCGGGCATGGGAGGATTCTACGGCGGTGGGGAGCGTGCGGTTTGGCGGGGGCTCGATATCACCCGGCTCTGCGCGGGCCAGGGCCGGCGTGAGGAGGGGGTACACTCCGCGGCATGGTGACTTCGGCAGAGCGGCGGGCGTTTGATGAGATCCTGGATGACCTCGTGGCCGGGCTGCCCGAGCAGTTGCACGAGCTCCTGGAGGAGGTGCCGCTGATCGTGGAGGACGAGCCGGCCGCGGAGATGCTGGAGGAGATGGGCTTTGGCCCCGACGACGACCTCTGCGGACTGCACGAGGGGGTCGCGCTGACGGAGCGAAGCGTCGAGGCGCCGGCCGGATCGGGCGGGGCGCCGGACCGGATGATGCTCTTCCGGGGCCCGATCATGCGTCTCGCGGACTGGGTCGCGGGCGAGCCGACGGTCGAGCTCGAGGCACAGATCCGCATCACGCTGCTGCACGAGATCGGGCACCACTTCGGGCTCGATGAAGACGACCTCGAGCGCCTGGGTTACGCGTAAGCAGAGCAGTTGCGATTCGTCAGTGGCGGACGGTGCTCGCCGACCCGCATGGGTGGGGGTGGCACTCTAGAATGTCCCCTCGAAGCTTCCCGCGACTCCCCCTTATGACCCTACGCGATCGTTCGCCTGTGCTTGCCATGTGGATCGCCGTGCCGCTGGCCCTGGTCGCTCTGGGGGCGGGGGTGTTCGCGGCGCTGGTGGCGACGTCGCCGGAAGTGGCGATGGTGTCGCGGGAGGCGGCGGCGCGGGAGGTGCTGGTGTTCGTCGCCGAACCCGTGCCCGTCCGCCGGCAGTGGCGCGGATACGGGACGGCGGAAGCGGACGTCTCGGCCGACGTGCCGGCCCGCGTGACGGCGACGGTGGCCGCCGTCCCCCCGGGCGTCAAGGAGGGGACGGACGTCGAGCCGGGGCAGGTCCTGGTCCGCCTCGACCCGACCGACTTCGAGCGGCGGGTGGAACAGGCGGAGCAGTCGCTGGCCGCGATCGGGGCGCAGTTGGCCCAGCTCGCGGCCGAGGAGCAATCGCTGCGGGAGCGGCTGCCGATCGAGGAGGAGGACGTACGGATCGCCGAGCGGGAGCGGGAGCGGGTCCGGGTGGTGGTTGAGCGGGGGGCGGGCAATCCGCAAGACCTCGACGCCGCGGACCGCAACGTCTTGGCGGCGCGGCGGAACCGGTGGCAGGTGACGCAGCAGGTGGCGCAGGTCGAGGCTCGCCGGGCGGCACTCGGTGCGCAGCAGTCCGCGCAGGGGGCGGCCCTGCGGGCGGCGCGGGAGGATCTGACACGCACCCGGATCGTCAGCCCCATCGCCGGGAGGTTGCAGGCGGTGCCCGTGAAGGCAGGGGAGAACGTCCGCGAGGGGGATGTGGTCGCCCGGGTCGCGAACGTCGACGTGATCGAGGTCCCGCTCGCGCTCCCGGCCTCGGCGCGGGGGAGCATCCGCGTCGGCGACAACGCGCTGATCCGAGCCGCGAGTGCCCCCGAGCTGTGCTGGCCGGCGACGCTGGATCGGGTCTCGCCCGAAGACGACCCGGCAACCCGGACGATGACCGCCTACCTGGAGGTGGACCAGCGGGAGGCCGCGGCGTCCGGGGGCGGGCCGCTGCTGCACCCGGGGCGGTTCGTGGAGGCGATGGTGACGAGCGCGGATGCGGAGCCGCGGTGGGTCGTGCCACGCCGGAGCGTCCGAAGCGGGCGGGTGTTCATCGTGGAGGGGGGCGTGCTGCGGAGCGTGCCGGTGGAGGTGGATTTCGCGCTGGAGGGGTCGCTCGAGCGCGGGCCGGCGCTGCCTGATGAGCAGTGGGCGGTGCTGGCGGACGCGTCGGCGGGCGCGGCGCTGGCGGAGGGGGCGCTGGTGGTGGTGACGGCGTCGTCGCTCCTGGCCGACGGGGAGCGCGTGACGCCCATCGTCGCCGGATCGGGGCCCACTGCGGCGGCTGGGGCGATCGGCAGACGCGCGGCTGCGCCGGGCGGGGCAGCGGGGGCGTCGCCGTGAAGAGCCTCGTCGAGTTCGGCGTTCGCAAGCCGGTGCCGGTCAACCTGCTGATGTGGGCGTTGCTGATCGCGGGCTTCGTGTACGGGCTGACGCTGCGCCGGGAGTTCTTTCCCGAGATGCAGCCCGAGCAGGCCTTCGTGAGCCTGGCCTACCCCGGCGCCACCCCGGAGGAGATCGAGGAGACGCTCGCGCGGAAGGTCGAGGATGCGCTCGTCGAGGTCGAGCAGGTCGATGAGATCCGTACGACGCTGTCGGAGAACGGCGGGGGGATCATGATCGAGTTCCGCGAGGGCGTCGATCCACGCGAGGCGCTCCGGGACGTCGAGCAGCGGATCGACACCCTCCGCGACCTGCCCGACGAGGCGGAGCGGATCACGGTCGAGCTGTTCGAGCCGCGGCTGCCGGTCATCCGGCTGGCGGTGTACGGCCCGCTCGACGAGGCGCAGCTCAAACGGGCGGTCCGCGACGTGCGGGACGACCTGCGGTCGCTCCCGGGCATGGGTGAGGTGATCATCGACGGGGTTCGGGAGTACGAGGTCCGGGTCGACGTGAGCCACGAGGCGGTGCTGAAGCTGGGCATCCCGCTGCCCGACGTCGCCGCGGCGATCCGCGCCTGGCTGCGGGACATCCCCGGCGGCACCGTGCGGACCAGCACCGGCAACGTCCGCCTCCGCACGCTCGGCGTCGAAGAGCGTGCGGAGGCGATCCGCGACATCGTCGTGCGCAGCGACCCCAGCGGCCGGACGCTCCGCGTGGGTGACATCGCGACCGTGCGGGAGGGGTTCGTCGACGAGCAGATCCTCACCCGGTTCAACGGCGAGCCCGCGGCACACCTGACGGTCGTCGCGGTGGGCAATCAGGACATCGTGAAGATGGCCGAGCGGGTGCGGGCCTACATCCGCGGGCGGATGGGCGAGCCGCCCGAAGCGGGTCGGTTCGATTGGATTTTCAAGCGCCACCGCCTGGACGCGTACGAACTCGGTCGCCACTCGCCCCACCCGCTGCCACCGACGGCGAAGGTCGCGGCGCTGTCGGACCTCGCCCGCTTCGTCGAGGGGCGGCTCGACCTGCTGATGCGCAACGCCATGGCGGGCGCCGTGCTCGTCTTCGGCGTGCTGCTGGTGTTCCTGAACTGGCGGGCCGCGTTCTGGGTCGGCATGGGCCTCGTCACCGCGATCGCCGGCACGCTCGTGCTGATGTGGTTCCTCGACATCACGCTCAACCTGCTCACCACGTTCGGATTGATCATCGTGCTCGGCCTGCTGGTCGACGACGCGATCGTCGTCGCGGAGAACGTGCAGACCGAGTGGGAGAATGGTCAACCGGCCCTGACCGCGGCGGTCCGCGGCGCGCGCCAGGTGCTCTGGCCCGTCGTGGCCACGGTGTCGACGACGGTGGTCGCGTTCCTCCCGCTGACGTTCATCAAGGGGCAGATCGGTGACCTGCTGGGCGCGCTGCCGTTCGTCGTCGCGTGTGCGCTGCTGATGAGCCTGGTGGAGACGATGCTCATCTTGCCGAGCCACCTCGGGCACAGCCTGGCGAAGCGGGAGGGGCGCGAGCCGACGCGGGTGGGGCGGTGGATCAAGCGGGCGGAGGCGGCCCGGGACCACTGGTTCCACGACCACGCCGTCCCGGCGTACGCCGCGGTGCTGGATCGATGCCTGCGGTTCCGGTACGTGAGCATCGCCGCGGCGGTCGCGGCGGTGACGATCTGCCTCGGGCTCGTGGCGAGCGGGCGGGTGGTGTTCGACTTCCTGCCGGCCTCCGACGCCGAGACGCTGGTGGTAAACCTGCGGATGCCGATCGGCTCGCCGATGGAGCGGACGGACGAGGCGATCGCCATCGTCGAGGCCGCGGCGAAGGCGATGCCCGAGGTGCGGAACATCAGCACCCAGATCGGCCGGGCCACCGACATCGACACGATGCAGGACGCGGCCTACGCGCCGCATGTGGCGCAGATGTTCGTCGAGCTGCACCCGGTCGAACTGCGCGACCGGGAGTCATCCGCGGTCATCGCCGACATCCGCGCCGCGATCGCGGGTCGCGTCCGCGAGGCGGACCGGATCAGCTTCAGCGAGATCAGCGGCGGTCCGGGGGGGGCCGACATCACGATCCGCGCCTCAGGGGGCGATCTCGACGAACTCCGCCGGGTTTCGGCCGAGCTGCGACGGATGCTCGGGCTCTACGAGGGCGTCTACGACATCCACGACGACGAGGACCTCGGGCAGATCGAGCTCCGCATCAACGTCCTGCCGGCCGGTGCGGCGCTGGGTTTCAGCACCGCCAACATCGCCCAGCAGGTCCGCGGCGCCCTCTACGGGATCGACGCCCACGTCTTCGCCGACCAGGAGGAGGACATCGACGTCCGCGTCCGCCTTGACGAGGCGACCCGTCGCAGCCTCTACGCGATGGAGAACCTCTGGGTCGTCAGCCCCACCGGCGCGATCGTGCCGCTGCGCGAGGTCGCGCGCGTCGCCGAGTCGCAGACCTACGCGTCGATCAAGCGGGTCGACCGCCGGCGAACCATTACCGTCACCGCCGAGACCGACCCCACGCTCAGCCCCGAGACGATCGTCACGAGCCTCACCACGCCCGCCAGTGGCCAGGCGCAGAGCCCGCTCGACGAGCTCCGCGCCCGCCACCCGAAGGTCGCCATCTCCTTCGCCGGCCGTCAGGAACAGCTCGGCGACGCGTTCGCCTCGCTGCCCTACGGCTTCCTCGCGTCGATCATCATGATCTACGTCATCCTCGCCTGGCTCTTCTCCAGCTACCTCCAGCCGATCATCGTCCTCTCGGCCGTGCCGTTCTCCATCGTCGGCATGGTCCTTGGGCACCTGCTGCTCGGCTACGACCTGACGTTCCTCTCGCTCATCGGCTTCGTTGCACTGTCAGGCATCGTTGTCAACGACTCGCTCATCCTCGTCGAGTTCTACAACGGCCGGCGGCAGCAGGGGCTCCCCGTCCACGACGCCCTCCTCTCCGCCGGCCGCGCCCGCCTCCGCGCGATCCTCCTCACGACCATCACGACCATCTTCGGCCTCCTGCCGCTCATCCTCGAACAGTCGTTCCAAGCCAAGTTCCTCATCCCCATGGCGATCACCATCGCCTTCGGGCTGATGTCCGCCACCGTGCTCGTGCTCATCGTCCTGCCCTGCTTCCTCCTCGCCTTCAGCGACATCCGCCGCCTCGCCTACTTCCTCTGGTGGGGCGAGACGCGGTCGCTCCAGCCGATGTCGCGGCGCATCACGCTGCCGGGCGATTAGGGGGGCCGAAGGGGTGGAGGGGCAAGAAGTCGAGGGGCCAAGGGATCGGGAAACGGAGGGCAGCGCGGGTGGCGACGCGCCCTCCCTCGCCGCTGCCCGCTCCTGACGCCTCGGCCCCTCGACCCCTTGGCCCTTTGCCCCTTGACCCCTTGGCCCCTCGGCCCCTTGGCCCCTTGGCCCCTTGGCCCCTCGACCTCTTGCCCCCTGGCCCCTTCGATCCCCCTGTCCCCGGCCGGCGGGGCGGGTTATCATCGGCCCGACCCCTGTGACCCCCCGTGCCGATTCCTCCATGCTCAAACTCGCGACGCTGATCGAGAATCCCGGGGAGCCCGCGGTGGAGAGCCGCTACCACGATCCCCACGAGCTCAAGGCCCTCGGCTACAACGGCCTGGTCATCTACGAGACCACCGCGCTCAGCGGCGTGACCGCCCCCGACCTCGTCGCCTCCGCGGAGATGCGCCGCTGGGTCCAGCACCACTTCGACAAGGTCGCCCGCACGATCGAGCGCGCGCACGACGCCGGCCTGAGCGTCTACCTCTTCTATGATGCGCCCGTCCTCCCGCGCGACGTCGTCGAGCGCAACGTCGCCGGCTACACCTGCCGCAACCGCGCCGACACCCTCTGCCCCGCCAGCGAGCTCACCGTCGAGGCCTCCGCGCAGGGCTGCGAGGCGTTGCTCGCCCGCTGGCCCGGGGTCGCCGGGATCGTTCTGCGCTTCGGCGACACCGACGCCGCCCGCCTCCCGCACCTCATCGGCAACGACCTCTACACGCCGCACTGCCCCCGCTGCTCCCAGTTCGGCCGGGCCGACCGCATCGTCGCCCACGTCGAGCGGTTCCACCGCCTCGTCGTCGAGCGGCTCAACAAGCGGCTGATCGTCCGCGCGTGGAACGTCCGGCCCAACGGGCTGCACGACTCGATTGAGCTCGCGCAGCGCGTCTGCGAGCGGCTCCCGGCGGCCGAACACGCCGCGGACGACCGGCTGATGCTCTCGTGGAAGTTCACCCACACCGACTTCTGGCGGTACCAGAAGTGGAACCGCGCGAGCCTGCGGTGCGGCACGCGGCCCATCCTTTACGAGCTGCAGTGCCAGCGCGAGTTCGAGGGCAAGGGGGGCATCCCGAACTGGCAGGTCCCGCTCTGGCGCGACGGCTACCCCGAGGCGCGCGACGGGTCGCCCGACGCGCCCGAGGGCCTCGCCGCCGTCAGCGGGCGCGCCAATGTCGCGGGGCTCTGGGCCTGGGTCCGCGGCGGGGGGTGGGGCGGGCCGTTCGTTCAGAACGAGTCGTGGATCGACGCCAACGTCTTCGCCGTCCCCCGCCTCGCCGATGACCCGCGGGCCGACCCGCTCGACCTCGGCCGGCAGTGGGTCGCCCAGCGGCTGGGCGTCACCGACGCCCCGGTCGCCGGGAAGCTCCTCGACATCCTCCGCGCCTCGCCGGAGATCATCCGCCAGCTCTTCTACATCGGCCCGTTCGCCCGCCAGAAGACGGACGGCTGGCACCCCTCCGGCGACTGGATCAGCGACGACCTGCTCGACGCCCAGTCCGCGTGGCGCATCGTCCAGCGGCTGCCGGAGGCGCAGCTCGACGCCGCCGTCGCCGAGAAGGCCGCCGCCGTCGCCGAGATCGCCGCCCACCGCTCCGCCCTGCAGCACCTCAGCGGCGCGGACGACCGCCACCCACCCACGCTCGAGCCGCTCGTCAACACGCTCATCTACGCCGAGTCGCTCGGCGAAGCGCTCCGCGACCTCCTCGCCGGCCTCGTCGCCTACCGCCGCTTCCTCAAGTCCCGCGACCGCGCCGCCGCCGACCTGACGCGGCAGAAGCTCTTCGCCGCCCAGTCCCACTGGAACCACCACACCCAGCGCCACGGCTCGCTCCCCGGCGCCGCGACCGCGTTCCGCGAGACCCACTTCTGGGACCTCACCCAGCAGATCCTCGGCGAGGTGACGTGAAGAGGGGGCAAAGGGTGGGGCGAGGGGGGGGCGAGGGAGTGGCGAGGGGCATCGCCGGACCGACTACCCCCGCGTCCACACCGGCGGCGGGGTGATCTCCTCCGCCGGCCGTTTCCCGGCGTCCGCGCGGCCGCTCCCCTCCAGCCGGCTGATCGCGCGGACCGTCATGTCCGCTTCGCAGAGGATCTGGCAGCTCAGCCGCACCCCGCCCGTCAGGCCCCGCGCCGCGAGCAGGTCCCGCTCGGCCTCCGTCATCTGCGCCGGCTCGCCGCCCCCCGGGCCGAACACCACCCGGCACGTCGTACACCGCGCGTTCCCGCCGCACGCGTGCAACTGATCCACCCCCGCCTCGTCCGTCAGCGCCAGGACCAGCCGCTTCCCCGCCGGCACCTCGAACGTCCCGACCTCTTCCACCGTCAGCTTCGGCATCGTGTCACTCCTGTAAGAACCGTGTGAACGTG
>CAZKRE010000015.1:0-1277 GCA_964555075.1 uncultured Phycisphaeraceae bacterium | reverse complement strand
CGATTCGCCCGACCGCCGCACCGCCGTGATCTTCCCCTCGCCCTCGACGTACGCCTCCTTCACGTCGCGGACGTCGTCGATGCCCTTGAGCCGCAGGTGGCTCATCAGTTCCTCCTCCGTGATGAACTCCCGCCGCATGTTCCGGCGGAGCAGCTCCCCGTCGCGCACGATCGGCAGCGGCGGCGCCGACACCAGCCGCTCGACGAGCGGCACGTGGTAACTCAGCGCGTTGACGGCGTAGTTCAGGACCATGAGCGTCGCGATGACGACCATGCCGTCCGCGATCGACGCGTACTGGCCCAGCGCGCTCGCCGCGGCGTCGGCGACGAGCACGATGAAGATCAGGTCCAGCGTCGCCAGCTCCCCGCCCGTCCGGCGGGGCATCAGGCGCATGAGCAGGAGGATGCCCACGTACATCGCCACGCCGCGGGCGACGAGCTCCAGCACCGGGGCCTCGGGGGCAAACACGGGCGTCCAACTGTCGGGCATCAGCACCATGCACCATGTTAGGCCGCCACGCCACGCGGCCTTTCCCATCCCCCCCGGAACCCGGAACCACCCCCCGGAACCGCCCCCGGCGCGCGGCGACTCGCCGGGGTCAGTGGGGGGGGGGCGCTTGCCGCCGCCTCGTACGCGTACGCGTACGCGTACGGATGCCATGTGGTTCCCTTGGGCGGACGTTCCACCTCGTACTCGTACTCGTACTCGTACTCGTACGCGTACGGGTACTCGGCGCGTCCGTGCCGGGCGCTTGGCGGCCGGGGCCGCCGTGGGTAGACTTCACCCCGGCCCGCTCCGGGCCTAACCGCCGATAGGGAGGGTCTATGCACGTGTCGTGGTTGCGATGGATCGGGTTTCCCCGAACGTTCTCCCTCCGGGCGGCGGGGTGATCGCATCCGCCGGCCGCTGCCCCGCGTCCGCGCGGCCGCTCCCCGCCAGCCGGCTGATCGCCCGCACCGTCATGTCCGATTCGCACAGGATCTGGCGCTTCTCCGCCCCCGGATTGCCCCCGGGCCGGCGAACCGCCGGTCCCCGTGTGTAGCTCGCGGGGGAGACCCGCGAAGCCGCTTCAGAACGTGTGTGAGAAGGGGTGCCATGGCTTGCCCCGCGTCTTCCGCGGCTCACCTCCCGACACTTGTTTCAGCGGCGATCGCCTTAGCTCCCTCTCCCAGCGGCTTTAGAGCCTCTTGCGCCCTTTGCGGCACCGTGTCATGATGCGGTTTCTGAGAAGGAGGTCACGGATGGCGATTGCGGTGCAGGTGCGGGAGAAGGTGTTG
>CAZKRE010000014.1:0-32614 GCA_964555075.1 uncultured Phycisphaeraceae bacterium | reverse complement strand
GCCCAGGACCTCAATAGGGGCCGCGCCAGAGGGTGACCTGGCGGGAGCCGACGATGGCCAGGGCGGTGTCGTCGGGGCTGAACACCGCGTGATGCGCCCAATCGGGTGACTCGATCGTGTAGATCGGCTGACCCGTGAAGGTGTTGTAAAGCGTCACGATGCGGTCCCCGGTGGCGAGCCGGGTGCCGCCGTGATCCAGCGTCAGGATGCCCGTCTGCCCCGGCAACTGGAACCTTGACAGGACGGCGCCTGAGTCGTCGAGCACGACCACCCCGCCGCCCTCGAGGAGCGCGGCGGCGACCTCGCCATCCCCCGACAGCGCGACCCGGCGGATCTCCGACCCGAGGCGCTTGGTCACGATCGGCTTGAGCGACGCGGCGTCGCAGAACCGCAGCAGCGACTGGTCCTTCCGGTCCACGAGCAGGAGCCGTTTGCCCGCCACGTCGGTGGGGATGGAGAGCCGCGCAGCCGGCGGCGCCGCCAGCGGCTCGACGGCGGCGGTGGCGACGTTCCACGACACCAGCCGGCCCCGTTCGTCCTGCGCCAGGAGCCATCGCCCGTTCGGATCGAAGCAGGCGGCCCACCGCCCGGAGCCCTCGCCTCCCAGACGCCCGAGCCACGTCACCCCCGCGGGCGCGGCGCGGCCGACGCGGCCGTCCTCCGTCACCACCAGCGGCTTCCCCGCCGCGGTCCGAGCCCCCGCCGCGGAGATGGCGTACCGCTCGCCTCGGGACTGGGAGATGATCTCGCTGCCCCCGGCGCTAACCTCAAAAACCGAGCCCAGCACCCCCGCGACCGTGAGCACCGCGGGCCCGCTCCAGAACGCGCTCACCGCCGGCTCCCGCACGGGAAACGGCACGGCGACCACCGGTTGATCGCCGCGATGCCAGAGCTTGATCTGGCCTCGGCCGCCCGCGATCAGGAATCGCCCGGCGGGATCGCCCGCGAGCCTCACGCCACTCGCCGGGCCGAGGCCGAGAACTTCCCCCAGCCGCGCGCCGGTGGCCGCATCGAACCAGACCACCCCCGCCTGGGTGGCCACCCACACCTCGCCGCCTCCTGCCGGGGCGGCCAACCCTGTGACATGCGGCGGGAGAGCCGCTGTCCATTGTTCCTCGCCGGTCTCCGTCGCGATGAGCCGCAGCGCATCATCCCCCGCGACGGCGATCGCCGACCCATCGGGCAGGATCGCCATCGCGTTGAGGGCGTGAATCGTGGAATGCGAGATCATGCGGGGGCCGTTTTCCCCCGGTCGGATGACCCGCACGCTGTAATGCTGCGGGTTCATCATCTCCAGGATGTGGGCGACGGTTCCATCGTCGGCCAGGCGGAGCCAGGAGATTTCGGAGAACCTCGGCTGGGCCGTCTCCCATCGGTCCCCCGGCCCCGGCCCGGAGACCCGGAGGGTGCCGGCCGCATCGACCGTCGCGAGCCAAGACCCGCTGGGAGACAAGGCGAAATCCACGATGTCCGGGGTCTTCGGGTGAGACCGCAGCGGCTCGCCGTCGGGCGTCAACACGGTGAGCGTGTCCCCGCGGTCGACGAGGAAGGCCCCGCCATCGCCCGCCATCCTGATCACCGGGCCCCAGGTGTCTCGGAAGTCGATCGGCGGCAACGGCTGCCCGGATGAGGTGGAGTATTGGGCGACGAACCCGCCCGGCTGCGCCGTGAGGATCCGCCGGCCGTCGGGCGTCACGCGGATCGCCTGCGCCGTCGGGTCGTCGATGGTGAGGCGGCTGCCGTCGGCGCGGTGGCGCAGGTGCCTCCACTCCCACGCCCGCAGCGACGGCGGCGCCTGGTCGAGGAGGTCGGCCGCCTTCGCGGGGTCCTGCCGTTGCAACTCGTTGGCGGCGAGGTTGATGTGATTCGTGTACCGCGCGTGTTCCTCGAACTGGCGGCTGCGGAAAGCCGCCTCCTCGGCCGCGGTCACCATCCGCCACGCGCCGGCGCCCGCCCCGACGAGCAGCAGCAGCACCAGCGCCACGGCCGTCAGGGACCGGCGGTAACGGGTCATCCGCTTGCGGACGAGATACCCGATCGTCAGCGGCCGGGCGCGGAGCGGTTCGCCCCGCCGGTAGCTCTCGATGTCCTCGGCGAGCGCCGCCGCGCTCGCGTACCGGTCCGCCGGGTCTTTCGCGAGCGCCTTGAGGAGCAGGGCCTCGAGTTCGGCGTCGACGTGCCGGGCCACGGCTCGGGGGCGGTGCGGCTCTTCTTCGACGATCGCCTGCTGGAGCGCGTAGGGGGTCGGGCAGGGGCCGTGGGGCAGCCGGTCGGTCAGGAGCTGGTAGAGGATGACGCCGAGGCTGTAGACGTCGGTGCCGCGGTCGATGCGATCGAGTTGGCCCGCCGCCTGCTCGGGTGACATGTACTCGAGCGTCCCGGCGGCCGTGCCGTCCCGCGAAAGATCGGCCTCCGGGCCCACGTCCGGGTCCATTTGCAGCAGCTTGCCGAGCCCGAAGTCCACGATCCGCGGCGCCCCATCGGTGTCGACGAGGATGTTGGACGGCTTCAGGTCCCGGTGGATCACGCCTTTGCGGTGGGCGTAGTCGGTGGCGCGGGCGATGCGGGCGACGAGGTCGAGGATCGAATCGCGGGAGAGGGACTCGCTCCTGACGTATGCGTCGAGCGAGACGCCTTCAACCAGTTCCATGGAGTAGAACGGCGTGCCCTGACAGACGCCGCTGTGGTAGAGGCGGGCGATGTGCGGGTGCTCGAGCCGGGCGAGCAGCTCGACCTCCCGGTCGAAGCGGGCCCGGGCGAGCGGGGAGCCGAAGAATCCCCCACGGATGAGTTTGAGCGCCACGGTGCGGCTGGAGGAGAGCTGCGTGGCTTTCCAGACGGTGCCCATGCCGCCCTGGCCGAGCGATTCGAGCAGTCGATAGCCGTCGAGCTGCGGCGTGTCCGAATCGTCGGAGGACGCCAGCAGGCCCGGGTCGCGGCTCACCGGGGGCCAGACGGCTCCCAGGGGCTGCGGTCGCTGGGTCGCGAGATGGTCGGGCATCAACATCCAGAATACCGCCCGTGGAGAGAACCGGATGCGCTTCGATCAGAGAAGCGCAAGGCAGGCGCCGAGCTGGTCGCGGATCGGGGGGTCGACCCAGGGCTGATCGAGGCACCAGGTGAGCCCCTCGATCAGGGTGTCGGGGTCGAGCGTGCTGATGGATTCGCCCAGGCGGGTGCGGGCGGTCGCGATGCTCAGGTAATAGAGGAGGTGGGCGATCTCGCGCGGCGTCCCCCCGTCCGACAGCAGGCTCGACTTCGCGAATCGCTTGGTGAGCAGGAGCAGGTCCAGCGGGGGAGATTCGGCGGTGAAGAGGTCTTCAAACGAGTCGATCGGGGGGCGATCGGCCCGGTTGTTGCCGTCCCCGTCCGACAGGTCGACCACCAGGGGCGATTGCATCTGGTGGCGGACCATCTGCCGCAGGTCGTCGACAGACCACGATTCGGTGGTGTCCTCGACGAGGGCAAGGAGCCCCGAGAGGCGGTGATCGAGTTTGGTGTCCATGTTCTTAAGGTTCTACGCCGCCGCCGCCGCCGTCTTGCGCGGCCCGGGCGAGGGTTGCGCGGAGTTCCGCGATTTCTCGCTCAACCTCCGCGGGATCGCGGCAGTAGGGTTCGACAACGGACCGCAGGTTCCGCACGAACATCCGCTTGGCGGTCACCAGGAGGTTGCTCATCTGGGCGGGGGACTTCAGGCCCAGTTCCGACGCCAGTTCCTCGTAGGGGGTGGGGGATGCCGCTTCGTAGGCCGGGCGGAGGACCCGGCCGTCGAGGATTCGCCACAGGTCCGTGCGTCCGGCGTCGAGGCACTCCGTCTGGGTGGCCGCGATCGCCTGCGCCACCACCGACCGGGCCCACTCGGCGTCGAAGACGTCGCCGTCCGGCGGGGCGGCGGCTTCCGCCACCGCGTCCAGGTTCGCGGCGGCCGTGTCCGGCGCGTGTTGACGCCGGCGGTGCCGGTCGATCAGGTACCGGTTCAGCACCGTAAGCAGGAACCCGCGGAACCGGCCTTTCCGCTCGTCCGCGTGGGTCAGCAGCCGCTGCCGGATCACCTTGTCGAGCACGAAGTCCTGCAGGGCGTCGTCGGCTTCCTCCGGCCGGAGCCGGCGCGACATCACGAGGTAGGCCTTGAGCACGGGCAGATACCGCGTGAGCAACTGGGCCAGCGGGTCGCTTCCCGCCTCCCGCTCGGAGGTGGGCGCGGGGTGACCGGCTCGGTAGACCAGTGACCACCGGGTCGTCGGGAACTCAGCGGGGCTCGGAGGGGGTCGATCCATGGGCACTGACGCGGGGGGTCTGACTCACGATTCGTTTCAAAATAATCCCATCCCCGCGCAAGGTACAGGGGGCAGGCCCGTAAAGAGGGTTAGGGAGGACCAACAGGCGGGCGACCTTTCCGATCCCCCGCCACCGAGCCCGTTCGGGGAAGTGAGCGGCCCTGCGAGGGGCGGGCCGCCGACATGGCGCGTGAGGCGGGCGGCTGAATCAGCCCCCCGCCTCGCGGCCGCTGTGTTGCCACACCTTGGTCGAAGGTATGCCCGTTCCCCGGGCACCCGTCTGACGCAACACACAGTTCGGCCGTGAGGGGGGGATCATCTGGTATCGTGCGCGGCGGCAGGCTCTTCCGGCTCGCCCGTGCCGACGGACGGAGCGGTGAGGCGTCTCCGCTCCCCCCGGCCCCTCCGCACACGCCCGACCCGCGCAGGATCCAACACGATGCTCCGTACGTTCGACCGGCACCGGGTGCGGTCCGTCCGCTCCCTCGACGGCTTCTGGGACTTCACCACCACCCCCGACAGCGGCCGCGATGGGCGGCCCAAGCGGTACGAGCGGTCAATCCACATCCCGTCCTGTTGGGAGTCCCTGCCCGGGCTGGAGAACTATCGCGGCCGGGCGTGGGTGCGCACCACTTTTGACGGCCTGCCGGGGTTCGCGAGCCGGCTGGTGTTCGGCGGCGTGTCCCACACCGCGGACGCCTACGTCGACGGTCAACTCCTCGCCCACCACGAAGACGCTTTCACCCCCTGGGCCGCCTTGGCGCCCGACGCCCAGGACCGCGCGCACACCCTCACCCTCGCCATCGACAACACCTTCGGCGAACACGCGTCGCTCCACCTGCCCAACGACTACTACACCTACGGCGGTGTGACCCGCCCGGTCGAACTTCAGCACGTGCCCGAGGTGTTCATCGAGCGCATCTGGGCGACGCCGCGGCTGGACGCGAAGCGGGGCCGCTGGAGCCTCGACGTGCGGGCGTGGGTGCGCAACTGGTCGGCCGAGCCGCTTCGGCGGAACCTCACGGTCACGATCGGGGGCGTCGTCCACGACCTGGGCACGCTCCGGGTGCCGGCGGGGGGGGCACGCGACGTGCGGCAGACACTCGACGCGCCCGACGTCGAGCCGTGGCGGCCCGATCGGCCCCGGCTGTACGAACTGGTCGCCGAGCTGTACGACGGGCCCGAAGTCGTCGACGACCTGATCGACCGGGTCGGCTTCCGGACCATCGAGACCAAGGGTCGCAAGCTGCTGCTCAACGGCGAGCCGATCCGGCTCCGCGGCTACAACCGGCACGAGGACCACCCGAGCTTCGGCTGCGCGATCCCGCTCCAGCAGATGGTGCAGGACCTGGAGATCATCCGCGATCTGGGCTGCAACTTCATCCGCACGAGCCACTACCCCTACGACCAGCGGTTCCTCGACCTCTGCGATGAACTGGGCATCCTGGTGTGGGAGGAGTCGCACGCCCGCGCGGTCGACATGAACCATCCCCGCTTCCGCGACCAGATCGCGGCGTCGACGCGGGAGATGATCGAGTGGCACCACAACCACCCCTGCATCATCCTCTGGGGCTGCCTCAACGAGTGCGAGACCCGCACCGCCCGCGGCCGCGCCCACTACAAGCGCGTCATCGATCTCATCCGCAAGCTCGACGGGTCCCGGCCGGTCACCTACGCCTCGATGTACCACGAGGAGGACATCTGCTTCGGCCTCGCGGACGTCGTGGCGGTGAACATCTATACCGGCTGGTACAACGCGGAGCTCGACGACACCGCGCCCCGGCTCGACCGCTTCCTCAAGTGGCTCCACTCCGACAAGAGCAGGGGCGGCCAAGGCAAGCCCGTCATCGTCAGCGAGTTCGGCGGCGGGGCGATCCCCGGCTACACGAACCCGGCACGCGTCCACTGGACGGAGGAATACCTCGGCGACCTGCTCGACCACGAGCTGGGCGTCTACCTCCACCACCCGGACGTGGTGGGCGCGGCGATCTGGCAGTTCTGCGACGTCCGCGTCACCACCGAGGGCGGCTGGTGGCGGTACCGGCCGCGGACGATGAACAACAAGGGCACCGTCAACGAGTTCCGCCGACCCAAGCGGTGCTACGGCGTGGTCCAGCGGCGGATGCGCGAGGCGGCACGTCGGCACGACGGCGGCTGAGCGGGGGTAGGATGGCGGCATGGCGCGCCTGCCTTTCAACCCCGACCGGATCACCGCCGCGCGACCGCCGCGCAGGAGCGGTTCCGATGCCGCGCCGCTGTCGGTGTCGCAGCTCGCGGGCCTGATCCGCGACGCGCTGGCGGCGAAGACGCCCGCGAAGGTCCGGGTCGTGGGCGAGGTCTCGAACTTCTCCAACCGGACCCACTGGTTCTTCAGCCTCAAGGACGACTCGGCGACGATCCGCTGCGTCTGCTTCGCCAGCCACGCCCGCCGGGTGAGCTGCCCGGTTGAGGACGGCATGCAGGTCGTGGCGACGGGCCGGCTCGACTTCTTCGACGGCCAGGGGCAGGTGCAGCTCTACGTCGAGGCGGTCGAGCCGGTGGGGCAGGGGGCGCTCGAGCTGCGGCTGCGGAAGCTGATGGAGGAGCTGCGCGAGCTGGGCTACTTCGACGCGGCGCGGAAGAGGCCGCTGCCGCTCGTGCCGTGCAAGGTGGCGGTGGTGACGTCGCGATCGGGCGCGGCGTTGCAGGACGTGCTCGACACCGCGAGCCGGCGGTGGCCGGGCTGCCGGCTGTACCTCGTGGACGTGCGGGTGCAGGGGGCGCAGGCCGCGCCCGAGGTCGCTCGGGCGATCGAGGCGCTCGCGCGGGGACACGACCGCCTCGGCCTGGACGCGATCCTGGTCACCCGCGGCGGCGGGAGCATCGAAGACCTCTGGGCGTTCAACGAGCGCGTCGTCGCCGACGCGATCTTCCGCTGCCCCGTCCCGGTGGTCGCGGCGATCGGCCACGAGACCGACACGACGATCGCGGAGCTCGTCGCCGACCTGCGCTGCGCCACGCCGACCCAGGCGGTGATGTCGCTGCTCCCGGACGCCGCGGCGCTGGCGCACCAGACGCTGCAGTTGTCGAGGCGGCTGTCGCTGATGACCCGGCGGCTCGTCGAGGCGCAGCGGCACCGGCTCGAGGCCGCGGCCAGGCACAACCTCTTCCGGCAGCCCCTGCGCCTCGTCCGCGAGGCGGAGGGGGACCTCGCCGGGCTCGAGCGCCGCCTGCGGCTGGCGCTGCCCCGGCGGACGCAGCCGGAGCGGCACCGGCTGGGCAACCTCGCCGCCCGGCTCGGCCGCGCGATCCCCTTGCGCCTCCGGCCGGCGCGGGAGCGGGTCACGCGGCTGGAGTGCGAGATGTCGAATGCCGTCCGCCGCCGCGCCCGTGAGGCGGCGCTGCGGCTCGACGCGCTCGACCGGCAGCTCGTGTCGCTCAACCCGCACAACGTGCTCGGCCGCGGCTACAGCTACACGCTCGCGGCGGACGGCTCGGTGCTCAAGTCGGCCGGGGATGTGTCGCCGGGCTCCAGGCTGACGACCGTCCTCGCCGACGGCCGCGTCCGCTCGACCGTCGAGGGGCTGACTGCCGACCGGCTCCCGGGGCAGGCGTCGGCCCGGCCGCCGCGCCGCCGGCGGCGCGGCGGCAGCGACCCGGACCAGCCGGGGCTCTTCTCGTGACGGCCGCCCCTGCCGACACGCCCGCCGCCCGCGGCCTCGTCGGCTGGGCGTTCTACGACTTCGCCAACAGCTCGTTCAGCGCGATCATCCAGACGTTCGTCTTCGCCGCCTATTTCACCGGCGCGGTCGTGGGCGACGAGGCGCGGGGGACGACGCTCTGGGGCTACACCGTCGGCGCGGCGGGCCTCGCCGTCGCGCTCACCGGGCCGATCCTCGGCGCCACCGCCGACCAGGGCGGGCGGCGGAAGCCGTGGATCGCCGCGTTCTCCCTCTTGTGCATCCTCTGCACCGCGGGGCTGTGGTTCGTCACGCCGGAACCGAGCGCGATCGCGCTGGCCATGGCGCTCGTGGCGCTCGCGACGTTCGGCAACGAGGCGGCGGTCATCTTTTACAACGCGATGCTGCCCGGGCTCGCCCCCGCCGAGCGCGTCGGCCGGTGGAGCGGGTGGGGCTGGGCCCTCGGTTATGCGGGGGGTGTGTTGTCGCTCATCCTCGCGCTGCTCGTCTTCGTGCTCCCGGATGAGCCCCCGTTCGGGCTGCGGCCCGAGGCGTTCGAGCACGTCCGCGCGACGTTCCCGCTCACCGCCATCTGGTTCGCGGTGTTCGCGCTGCCGCTGCTGCTCCTCACGCCCGACACCCGCGGCACGGGCAAGCGCCTCCCTGCCGCGGTTCGCGACGGCTTCCGACAGATCCGCGACTCGGTCCGCCACGTCCGGCGGTACCGGCACGTCGTCCGCTTCCTGATCGCGAAGATGCTCTACATCGACGGGTTGACGACGATCTTCGCCTTCGGCGGGGTCTATGCCGCGGGACAGTTCGGCTTCACGACGCGGGAGATCCTGCTCTTCGGCATCGGGCTCAACGTCACGGGCGCCGCCGGCGCCGCGGCCTTGTCGTTCCTCGACGACCGGGCCGGCAGCCGGGCGACCATCCTCGTCTCCCTCCTCGGGCTGATCGCCACGGCGGGCGGCGTGCTGATCGTCGAGTCCCGCGCGCTCTTCTGGGCGGCGGGCCTCGCGATGGGCCTCTTCGTGGGCCCGGTCCAGGCCGCCAGCCGTTCTTACCTCGCCCGCGCCGCGCCGCCCGACCTCCGCAACGAGTTCTTCGGCCTCTACGCGCTCTCGGGCAAGGCGACGGCCTTCCTCGGCCCGCTCCTCGTCGCTCAAGCTACCGCGCTCAGCGGCAGCCAGCGGCTAGGCATGACGACGATCCTCCTCTTCCTCCTCGCGGGGCTCGCGCTCCTGCTGACCGTTCCGCGCCCCGAAGCCGCCACCCCCACCGCCGGGCCGCGCGCCTGACGGCCCGCCGACGGCTGGGGCGATGCGACCGCCCTACACGCGGACGCGGGTCCAGCCGCCGTGGAGGAAGCGTGCGGCGAAGATGCTGCCGCGGACGACGAGTTCGCCGCAGAGCCCCAGCCACAGCCCGGTGAGCCCCCACCCGAGCCCGTAGCCGATCGCGAACGCCAGCGGCAGGCGGACCAGGAAGGTCGAGCTGTAGGTCAGCAGCATCGCCCAGAACGTGTCGCCCGAGCCTCGAAGCCCCTGCGACAGGACGAGATAGGTCCCGAAGAAGATCTGCACCGGCCCGCAGATCCGCAGCAGCGTCGGCACCGTCTCCATGTGCGTCTCCGCGTCGGAGATGACCCGCACGAACACCTCGGGCACCACGATGAACGCGATCCCCACGAGTGTCATCAGCCCGGCCCCGATCGCCCAGCAGAGGCCGATCGCCTGCCGGGCGCGCTGCGGGCTCCCTGCGCCGAGGTACTGGCCGGCGAGCGTGGCGGCGGCGGTGCCCAGGGCGTAGCCGGGGAGGAAGCTGATGCTCTCGATGCGGATGGCGATGAAGTGGGACCCGACCGCGCCCGGCCAGCCGAGCAGCCCGACCATCCCGAGCACGAGCATGTTGCCCAGCCACTGGCCGGAGGACTCGAAGAGGTTGGGCAGGCCTACGCGGGTGACGCGGAGGAGCATCTCGCGGCGGGGGATCAGCCGCACCGCCCGCAGCCGCAGATTCCCCCAGCCGGAGGCGAGGGTGAGGATCACGGCCGCGGCCCCGACGCACCAGGCGAGCGTCGTGCCCCAGGCGATGCCGGTGACGCCGTGCCCGCCGATCGGCGCCGGGCCGTACACGAACGTGACGCTCGCCAGCGCATTGGCGATGTTGACCGCGACCATGACGAAGAAGGGCGTACGCGTGTCGCCCGCGCCGCGGAGGCAGGCGTTGCCGACGAAGAGCACGCCCATCGCCGGCGATCCCAGGGACAGGACGCGCAGGTACCGCACAAACAGCGGCTGCGCCTCGGGCTCGAGCAGCAGGCGGGCAACGGTCGGCGCGAGGGTCCACAGCAGGACCAGGACGCCGCACCCCATGACGACCGCGAGCAGGAGCGACTGGCCGACCGCGGCGTTGGCGACCCGCCGGTGTCGGCCGCCGATGGCGCGGGCGATGATCGCCGTCGCCCCGATGCCGATCGACGCCATGAGCAGGCCCATGAACCAGTGGAAGTAACCCGCGGCGCCCAGCGCGTCGACCGCGGCGACCGCCATCGACTCCGGCCGCAGCCGGCCGGCGAGCATCAGGTCGATCGTCCCCACCAGGACCGACATCAGGTTCTCGAGCAGAGGCCAAACCGCGAGCGTCACCACCTGCATCGGCAGGCTCAGCCGACCGAGCCGGCCGGCGAGTTGGCCACCCGTCCGGCTGCGCCGGTTCTCGGCCGACACGGGCGAGATGAGTTCCCCCTCCGCCGCCTCCCCCGGGCCGAGTTCCGCCATGTCCTGAAACTTCGACCCGGCGCCCGACCGCTTCACGTCCTGCTCCCAAGTGGGGAAGGGCGGATGATAGCGGTGTCCGGATCAGCCGAGCGGGCGAAGCAGCGCGAGGTGTTCGCGGTTGCCGCCTTTGCCGCCGGGGATGGGCGAGGGGATGCACCCGACCACCTCGACCCCCAGGGCCGGGAGGGAGTCGAGGACCGCTTGCGTGGTGGCATCGGCTTCGTCGTCGGTCAGGACGCCGTGCTTCGCCTTCGTGCCACGGGAGCGGGCGGGGCCGCGGGCGGACTGGTCGGTCTCGTAGTGGGGCTTGATGAGGGTGACGACGAACGGGCCGGGGCGGGCGGGGTCGCGGTGGCGGAGCCAGCGGAGCGCGGCGGGGACGGCGAGCCGCTGGCGGGTCCAGCCCAGGTCGACGGTCACGAGGTCGCAGGCGGCGTTCTCGGGCGGGGGCAGGTGCAGCGCGTTGGAGCGTTCGAGCACCGTGACCCGCGGGTCCTGCCGGAGCTTCCAGGCGAGTTCGCCGTAGGCGGTGTCGACGGCGTAGACGCGGGCCGCGCCGTGTTGGAGGAGGCAGTCGACGAACCCGCCGGTGGAGCAGCCGAGGTCGGCACAGGTCCACCCGGTGGGGTGGAGGTCGAACGCGCGGAGGGCGGCCTCCAGCTTCAGCCCGCCACGGGAGGCGTAGTTGGAAGGGGGCAGGGGGTCTGCCATGGTGAGCGATCGCCGGTCGAGCGCGTCGACTCCACGCGGCAGGCGTGCGGCGCGGGGCCGGGGGCGGTCAGGGCGTGGGCGTCAGATCGTTGGCGTTGAAGCTGAACGGGGGGTTGGTGAGCATGTTGCGGGCGGCGGCGGCGGCGGCGTTGATCTGGGTCCAGTTGAGCTGGTTCCCGATCGCCGGCAGCGGGGCCCCGCCCACGGCGAAGTGCTGCTTCGCCTGCGACAGCACCTGCAGCGACAGCTCGGCCATCCGCAGGTAGCTGTCCCGGAGCGGGCCGCGAAGCTGGTCGCTCACCGGCTGGCCCTGCTGCCCCATGAGCGCGAGGTACTGCGCCGCCGCACGCGCGAGCTGCCGCATCGGCTCGTCCACGTTCACCCCGGCAGGCTGGAGCGACAGGATCTTCTGGAACGCGCCGCGCATCCCCGCGTGCTCCGCGTCGTACGGCAGCAACGGCTGGCCGTGGTGCGCCCCGACGCGGTCGTTCAGCGCCCCGACCACGAGGTCGAGCCCGCGCGTCCCCGGGAGGTCGACGAGGACCTGGTACACCTGCTGCAGCACGTGGAGCGTTTCCTCCGTGCCGAGCATCTGTTCGAGCGGGGCGATGACGTCGTTGATCTGCTGGGCCGTCAGCCCGCCCGCGGGCCGGCCGCCCAGCGCCTTCACGGCCCAGTAGCGGACGGCGGGGCTGGGGTCTTCGAGGGCCTGGAGCAGCAGGGCGAAGACGTTGGCGTCGAGCTGGAGCCGGGCCGCGACGATGAGCGTGTTGAGCCGGTGGATCAGCGGCCGATCAGGCGCGACGGCGCCGCTCAGCCGACGGGAGATGATGCGGGAATACTGGGTACGGAAGTCGGCGCTGACACCCGGGAACGACAGCGGCTGGATGAGCTCGTTGCGGGCGCTGACGACCTGCGACTCGCCGCCCTGATTGGTCCCGTCGCCCAGGAGCTGCGGCACCCACAGTTCGGCATAGGCTTCGATCAGGCGGAGCTGGTCGGGCGTCACGGGGTCGGCGGCGAAGACCTCCGAGGGCAGTCGCGGCGCGCCGACGGTGGGGGTCGACGAAGAACCGGCACCTTGGGCGAGCACGACCCCGGGGCTACCCGCCAGGCCTGCAACGACCGAGAGGGCGGCCAGGGCGCTGAACCGCCAGCGGCCATGCGTCATGAGAGGACTCTCCGCGAACCCGGGGAAGCGACATCAATCCGACACCGCAGCGCGGCGCGGCCGGGAGGAAGGTACCAGCGGCGCGGCCGCGGTGTCAACCTCCGCGAACCGCGTCCACCCCAATACAAGCCTCGCCGCCGCCGGGGTTTGAGCGCGGCGATCAACCCCTTTGCACGCGCCCGCCCCCCTCGCTTACTCTTTCGGGTTACCCCGCTTACGCGCCCACCCGCCCGAAGATCGAGAACCCCGCATGTACCAGACCCTCCGAGTCGCTCCCCCCGTCGACGGCGACCGCCCCACGCCCCCCGCCGTCGCGATCTTCCTCTTCGAGAACGGCGCCGGCCTGCCCGCCGGCTACGCCCGGCTCGACGAGGCCCTCGGCGGCACCCTCAGCCGCGCCCGGACCCGGCCGGAGTTCCGCCCCAGCCGTGGCGCCGTCCACACCCTCTACCCGCCCCACGGGCCCGACCGGCTGCTCGTGGTCGGCCTCGGCAAGCCCGACCGATTCGACGGCAACGTGCTCCGCTCCGGCGTGGGCAAGCTCATCCGAACCGCGAGCGCCGCCGGGATCGACCGGGTCGAGCTGCGGGTGCTGGAGGGGCTCGGCGGCCGGCTGTCGCAGCCGCTGGCGGGCCGGGCGGTGGCCGACGCGATCGCCCTGGCGGGGGTGGAGTTCTCGGCGTTCCACGGCTCGGTGAAAAAGGCGGCCGATGCCGACGCGGGAGCCCGCGAACTGCTCCTGGACGTGGACGACGCGCTGCGCGCCCACGTCGAGCAGGGGCTGCTGGCCGGGCGCGGCCTGACGACGGCGCGTCTGCTGGCGGCGACGCCGCCGAACGTGGCGAACCCGGCGTACATCGAGGCCCAGTGCCGCCGGATCGCGGAGGAGGTGGGGCTGACGATCCGGGTGATCGACGCCGCCGAGGCGGAGCGGCTGGGGATGGGGGGCCTGACGGCCGTGGGTCGCGCCGCCGCCGTGCCGCCGCGGCTCATCGTGCTCGAATGGAACCCCCAGCCTCCCGAGCCGTCTGAGCCGGCCCAAGATTCGGGGCGCGGGACTCAGGGCTCTGCGCCGCTTCTTTTCGTCGGGAAGACCATCACCTTCGACACGGGCGGGCTGTCGCTCAAGCCCCGCGAGGGCATGGTCAACATGAAGTACGACAAGTGCGGGGGGATGGCGGTCATCGGGGCGATGGAGGCGATCGCCCGCCTGAAGCTGCCCCGCCGCGTCGTCGGCCTCCTGCCGTGTGCGGAGAACGCCGTCGACGAGCGGGCGTTCCGCGTGGACGACATCCTCACGTTCTGCAACGGCGTGACGAGCGAGATCACGAACACCGACGCCGAGGGCCGGCTGGTGCTTGCCGACGCCCTGGCGTGGGGCACGCGGGAGTATCGGCCGTCGGCGGTCGTGGACATCGCGACGCTGACCGGGGGCGTCGTGATCGCCTTGGGCAGCAGCGCCGCGGGCCTGTGGGTCAACCACGAGGGGCTGCGGGCGAAGCTCGCCGACGCGTCCAGCTTCACCGGCGAGAAGACCTGGGAGCTGCCCCTCTGGGAGGAGCACCGCGACCTGATGAAAGGGTCCCATGCGGACCTCATCAACTCCGGCGAACGCAAGGCCCACCCGATCCAGGGCGCGGCATTCCTCTCCTACTTCGTCGGCGAGGACGCGCCGAAGCGGCTGCCGACGATCCCCTGGGCCCACCTCGACATCGCGGGCGTGGACAGCGTGGAGAAGGAGACCGAGCTCTACGACAAGGGGCCCACGGGCTACGGTGTCCGTCTGCTCACCCGCCTCGCGGAGACGTGGTAACTAGGTTGGCCGCGGGGCTTGCTCCGCGAGTCGCACCGAATGACGTGGAACGCCCGCGCGGAGCAAGCTCCGCGGCTAAGGGGGGGCATCCCCGCTACAATCCGAGCCCACGAACCAGGAAGACCGAGCGATGACGATTTCGAACCAACTGATCCCGATGGTGATCGAGAAGACCGGCCGCGGCGAGCGGGCCTACGACATCTACTCCCGCCTGCTCAAGGACCGGATCATCTTCCTCGGCGGGCCGGTGACCGACGAGTCCGCCAACCTCATCATCGCCCAGTTGCTGTTCCTCTCGAACGAGGACGCCAAGTCGCCCATCTCGTTCTACGTCAACAGCCCCGGCGGCAGCGTCAGCGCGGGCCTCGGCGTGTACGACACCATGCAGTTCATCCGCCCCAAGGTGCACACCTACTGCATCGGCGTCGCGGCGTCGATGGGCGCGGTGCTCTTCATGGCGGGCGAGAAGGGCAACCGGTACATGCTCCCCAACGGCCGCGTCCTCCTGCACCAGCCGCTGCTCGGCGGCGTGGCGCAGGGGCAGGCGACCGACCTGGCGATCCAGGCCCGCGAGATGGTCCGGACCCGCGAGCGGCTCTACAAGATCATGCAGGAGCACTCCGGCCAGCCCCTCGAGCAGGTCGCCCGCGACTGCGAGCGCGACAAGTGGCTCGATGCCGACGAGGCCGTCGCGTACGGCGTCGCCGACCAGGTGCTCAAGCACATCCCCGACCACCTCGTGGGCACCAAGGGTGACGAGGACGACGAGGATTGAACATCCATCCGCAGCGTGAACGGCGGGGAGAGAAGGGCGGCCGGGCGATCCGGGCCATCGCGCTTTCCGCTTGCCTCACCCCGCTTGGCGGCCTCCCCGCCTGCGGCCTGGGCGGGCCGAAGAACTTCGAGAACGAGAACGACCGCCTCCGTGCTGAAGTCCTCGAGATGCAGCGGCAGGTGCGGCAGCTCGAGGAGCAACTCACGCTGCGCGCGGGCGAGCTGCGGGCGCTGCGGCAGCAGGCCGAGGAGGGCACGCGGCCCATCGAAGACGCCACGCCCCCGGCCCTTGCGGCCATCCGGCTCGACCGCTACACCGGGACCGTCGACACCGACCGTGACGGGACCGACGACACGCTCCGCGTCTACGTCCGCCCCGTCGATGGGAACGGCCGATTCCTTGTGGTCGCGGGGCGGGTGAGCGTCCAGCTCATCGCGGCGCGGGAGGGCCGGCCGGCGCGGACGGTGGCGGAGAAGACGTTCACCCCTGCGGAGTTCGACGCCGCCTACCGCAGCGGTTTCGCGGGCACGCACTACACGCTCGAGCTGCCGCTGCCGAGCCCGCTCCCGGAGGATGCCGCCGGGCCCGCGACGGTGTACGTCACGTTCACCGAGGCGACGACGGGGGCGAGCTTCACGGAGCAGCGGGCGGCGACGATCGAGCGCGGCACGTCCGGCCAGCCCGAGGCCGCGGCGGGCTGAGCGTCATCCACCCGGCGACGCCCCCTTTTGCCGGGTCCCGATCTTCAGCGGATTCCTAGGAGCTTGTGCGTCTGCAGGCTCAGCCGCCACTGCGGGTGGGCGAGGCAGTACTCGAGCGCCAGCCGCGTGTTCTCCTCCGCGCTCGGGCCGTCCATGGGTTGCAGGTAGAAGTGGTCGAACGCCAGGTCCGCCACCGCGTCGGGCATGAGCGACGGCTGCGGGTAGACGAGCTTGAGCTCCTGCCCGCTCCGCAGCACGAGCGGCACGCCCGCCTTGGGGCTCACACACACCCAGTCTACGCCCGGCGGCGGGAGCTTCGTGCCGTTCGTCTCCACCGCCACCTCGAACCCGCGGGCCCGCAGCGCCTCGACCGCCGCGGCGTCCAACTGCAGCAGCGGCTCGCCCCCGGTGCAGACAACCAGCGGCCGGCCGGGTGGAGTCCGGAGTCCCGAGTCCTGAGCCGTGAGTGCCGGCGAGTCGGGGCTCGAGAGGCGGGGCTCAGGAAGCTTCACCGCCCAGTGGGAGGCGACGGCGTCGGCGAGGGCCGCGGCGTCCCGAAACCTCCCGCCCCCCTCGCCGTCGGTGCCGACGAAGTCGGTGTCGCAGAAGGTACACGCCGCGGTGGCGCGATCCTCTTCCCGGCCGGACCAGAGGTTGCACCCCGCGAACCGGCAGAACACCGCCGCCCGCCCTGCGTTCGCGCCCTCGCCCTGGAGCGTGTAGAAGATCTCCTTGACCGCGTATGCCATCGTTCCATCCATCTTTCGCGCCGCTCGACGCCGGTCCTGAGACTTTGCGAAGGGCGAGTCGAACGAGTTACCTGTATCCCGGCCCGCACCTTCGCCGAGCCTCAGGGCCGGCGTGAGGGGGGCTCATACTCCGTTGGGTCCGGCACGCCCGCGAGCGTAAACGCCTCCCGCCGCTCGACGCACGTGCCGCACGCCCCGCAGTGTCGCTCCCGCCCCTGGTAGCAGCTCCACGTCCGCTCGAGCGGCACGCCCAGTTCCGCGCCGCGGCGGACGATGTCGGCCTTGGTCATCGCGACGAACGGCCGCAGCAGCGTCACCCGGTGCCAGTCCGCCATCGCGATCGCCTGCGCCATCGTGTCGGCGAACTCCGGCCGACAGTCGGGGTAGATCGCGTGGTCCCCGCCGTGCGCAGCATAGGCGACATGCTCGGCCTTGCGGCTGATGGCCCACGCGGCGGTGACGGCCAGCAGGATCATGTTCCGGTTGGGGACGACGGTCGCCTTCATCGACTCATCGGTGTAGTGGCCGAGCGGGACGTCGACGTCGCCGCTCGTCAGGCTCGACCCGGCGAGGAGGGCCGTGATGCCGGTCAGGTCCGCGACCCGGTGCTCGACGCCGAGGCGGCCCGCGAGTTCGCGGGCGCGGTCGAGCTCGACGCGGTGCCGCTGGCCGTAATCCACCGACAGCGCCAACACCGTGTGGCCCGCGGCGCGCAGGTGATAGAGGAGCACGGTGGAATCGAGCCCGCCCGAGAAGCTGGCGACGGTGGTGGTGACCTGCGTCATGGTTGAATCGCGCATTGTAGTTAGCCGCGGAGCTCGCTCCGCGCGGGGCGCTCAACGACCCCGGGGCGTCCGCGCGGAGCAAGCTCCGCGGCTAACGGGGGGCGGATGCTCTAAACTGCCCGTCTCATGGAAATCAAGCTCAAGTACGGCACGAACCCGAACCAGACCCACGCCCGCGTGACCAGCGACCACCCGGATGGCCCGCTCCGCGTCGTCAATGGCTCGCCGTCCTACATCAACATCCTCGACGCGCTCCGCGGCTGGCAACTCGTCCGCGAGCTCGAGCAGGTCACCCGGAAGCCCGCGGCCGCGTCGTTCAAGCACGTCAGCCCCGCCGGGGCCGCGGTGGCGGGCGAACTCTCCGCCGACTTCCTCCGGGCCCAGCTCTACGACGTCCGCGACCCCTCCCCGGTCACGACCGCCTACGCCAAAGCCCGGTCCTCCGATCGCTCCGCCTCCTTCGGGGACTTCGTCGCCGTGAGCGAGCGGGTGGACCGGTCTCTCGCGGAGCTGCTGAAGACCGAGGTCTCCGACGGGATCATCGCGCCCGGCTACGACGAGGACGCGCTGGCGATCCTCAAGACCAAGAAGGGCGGCGGCTACGTCATCCTCCAGATGGACGGCGACTACGTCCCCCCGCCGGTCGAGTCGCGGACGGAATACGGGCTGAAGCTCGAGCAGAGCTACAACGATGCGCTGATCAGCGATGCGCTGCTGAAAAACGTCGTGACGACCCGCAAGGAGATCCCCGCCGCGGTCGCCGAGACGTTGCTCGTCGCGACGGTGACGCTCAAGCACACGCAAAGCAACTCGGTCTGCGTCGGGTACGAGGGGCAGGCGGTGGGCGTGGGCGCGGGGCAGCAGTCCCGCATCGCGTGCACCCGGCTCGCCTGCGACAAGGCGGACCGCTGGTTCCTCAAGATGCACCCCAAGTCGGTCTCGCTGAAGCTCCGCAAGGACCTGCCCCGGGCGGAGAAGGTCAACGCCATCGACCAGTTCGTCCGCTGGGACGAGCTGAGCCGGCTCGAGCGCGAAGCGCTGCGCGGGCAGATGGAAGCGGCGCCCGAACCGATCACGCAGGAGGAGCGGGAGCGCTGGCTGGCGCAGTACGAGGGGATCGTCTGCAGCTCGGACGCCTTCTTCCCGTTCCGCGACAACATCGATCGGCTTGCGGTCAGCGGCGTGAAGTACGTCCTCGAGGCGGGGGGCTCGAAGCGGGACGAGGACGTCATTGCCGCGGCGAACGAACACGGCATGACGCTCGCCTTCTCGGGGCTGCGGCTGTTCCTGCATTGAGCGGGGAGGGGCTCTAAGGAAGGCAGGAAAGCAGGAAAAAGAGAAGACGCAAAGAGCCGAATGCGAGTGCGTCTCCCGCCCCTTCGCGCGGCATGTCCGTTTCCTGCTTCCCGTGTGGAGCTTTTCCTGCTTTCCTGCCTTCCTTAGAGGCTTACCGCCCCGATACGCATCGCCCGCCCGGAGCGACCGCGGCAGGCAGGAGTTCCTCCGTTGATCGAAGTCGTTCAATCGCTGGCGCCGATCGTCCTGCTGATCGCGCTGGGTGCGGCCCTGCTCCGCTTCGGCTTCTTCGATAACAGCGTCCGCCAGGGCCTCGACCGGTTCGTCTACTGGGTGGCGCTGCCCTCGCTGTTCATCGCGGAGCTCTCGCGGGCCCAGATCGACGGGGGGGAGGCGGGCCGGATCGCGGGCATCCTCGTCGCCGCCACGCTGTCGGCGCTCGTGGTCGCCTACCTCGTGTGCGCGGCGATGCGGTTGCCGCGTGCCTCCACCGGGGCCTTTGTCCAGGCGGCGTTTCGCGGGAACCTGATGTTCGTCGGGCTCCCCGTCGTCCTCTTCTCGATGCCCGGCGCCGACGCGGGCCACATCCGATCCGTCGCCGTGCTCGCGGCGGCGCCGATCATGCTGCTCTACAACGTGCTGGCGGTGACGGTGCTGCTGGTCGCCCAGCACGCGGTGGGGTGGCGGACGCTGCCACGGCTCGTCAAGCCGCTCGTCACCAACCCCCTCATTCTCGCCTGCATCACCGGGGTCATCCTCTCCTACCTGCCCGGGATCCTGCCCCGCTGGCTGCACCGCTCGCTCGACCTCGTGGGCGACACGGCGCCCGCGCTCGCGCTGATCAGCATGGGCGCGGGGCTCGTCGTGCTCCGGATCGGCGGGTCGATCGGGCCGGCCGTCGCGTCGGCGCTCGTCAAGGTCGCCGTCGCGCCCGCGGTGGCCGCGGTCCTGGTCTGGTGGATGGGGCTCACCGGCGCCGAGGCCGCCGTCACCCTCATCTTCTCCGCGACCCCGACCGCGGTCGCGTCTTACGTGCTCGCGACCCAACTCGGTGGGGACCAGAAGCTTGCGGCCGCGGCGGTCCTGGCGAGCACCGTTCTGAGCCTCGGCTCGCTGGGCGTGATCCTCTACGTGACCTGAACCCGACTCACCCCGGGTCGAGGACGTGCATCGAGAACCGCCGGCTCCACTCCCCCTTGTCCTGCCGGAACTGGAACCGCGGGTTGACCTTCAGCGCCACCGACGGGCCCCGGGCCCGCTTGTCGGTCGGCTCGATCCGCAGCCGGACCATCGACCGCTCCTCGCCGGCGGGCGCCCGGGGCAGGCCGTTGGAGTCGAACCGGGCCGCGCAGTGGGTGCACTTGAACTGTCGGGGCACCTCGTCGAAGTAGAGGGTGCGCCCGTCCCGGGGGCAGGCGTCGGAGAGCGCCACCACCATCCCCCCGAACGACACGATCCACACGTGGTGGGCCGCCAGGTGGCGGTCGTAGACGTCGGGCGTGCGGTAATCCTCCGCCTGACCGACGTCGAACGTCGTGCCCGACAGGTGCGAGCCGAGCGGGTTTCCGCAGCCGCTCGCCAGCAGCGAGATGGTCAGGACGATCAGCCAGTGAGCGGAACGGGACACAACCGATACATCGGCCGATCCCCCGGACGAGGGCCAACCGGCGCGGCGGCCCCACGGGGTCGGCCCGTTCACCCGCGCGATTCCTCGACGCCGGCGGCGGCCTCGTAGATCCGCCGGCAGCGGGCGGCGGCGTCCTCCCAGGTGAGCCGGCGGACCTCCATGTCGGCGTGCTCCCGCATCGTCTGCGCCAGCGGCGGGTGCCGCAGCACCCCGATGATCTTGTTCGCCATCTCCTCGATGTCCCAGAAGTCGACCTTCAGCGCGTGCCGGAGCACCTCGCCCACGCCCGACTGCTTGGAGATGATCACCGGGACGTTCTGGCTCACCGCCTCGAGGGCGGAGATGCCGAACGGCTCGCTGACGCTGGGCATGACGTAGACGTCCGCCATGCTGAAGATCCGCTCGACGTCGTGGCCCCGGAGGAAGCCGGTGAAGAGGACCTTGTGCCCGACGCCCTCGCGGGCCGCGAGTTCGATCACGTCCTTCGTCTTGTCGCCCGTTCCGGCCATGACGAACTTCACCCGGTCGTACTTCTCGAGCACCTTCTTCGCCGCGGCGACGAAGTACTCCGGCCCCTTCTGCATCGTGATCCGCCCGAGGAACAGGACGATCTTGTCGCTCTTGTCGATCCCGGCCCGGTCGGCGGGCGGGGCCGGCGCGACCGCGGCCCCGGCTGGGTCCGCGCCCGTGCCGACGCCGTTGTAGACGACCTCGATCTTCGCGGCAGGGACCGCGTAGCGGTGGACCAGCACGCTCTTCGTCAGGTGGCTGACGGCGATGACCGTCGTCGCGGCGTGCATCCCGCGGCGCTCGATGTCGTACACCCGCTGATCGACGTGCCGCCCCGAGCGGTCGAACTCCGTCGAGTGGATGTGGACCACCAGCGGCTTGCCGGTGTGGGCGGCGATCGCCATCCCTGCCGGGAACGTCATCCAGTCGTGGGCGTGGATCACGTCGAACTCGGCATCCTTCGCCAGATCGAGCACGAGCGCCCCGTACCGCCGCGCCTCCTGCACCATGTCCGCCCAGTCGTGACGCGACTCGATCGGCACCACCGCGGGCGCCGGCCGGTGCGGGTCGAGGCGGGCACGGGGCGTTTCCCCGTCGGGGCCGGGCGCGGCTTCGCGGGTCGCCACCCCCGCGCCGTCACCGGCGCCCGAGCGGCCGTAGGGGTTGGCGAAGAGCGCGGGCACCGCTTTGAACGTGACGTTCTCGAACGCGCTGCGGTCCCGGTCGGGCAGCTCGGGCTCGTAGGTGCTGGCGACCGCTTCGGGCGCGCGGCTGCCCGCGGATGCGGCAGGCGCCTGCGGCGTCAGCAGCCGCACGTGCTCGGTGTACTCGGTGCCGACGCTCTTGGGCAGCACGAAGGTGACCCGGGTGTCCTGCTGGCTCAGCGCCCGGGTCAGCCCGTAGCAGGCCGTGCCCAGGCCGCCCGCGATAAACGGCGGAAACTCCCAGCCCAGCATCAGAACCCGCATCGGACACACCTCCGCATCATCGTCTGACAGCATACCCCCGCCGGACCATGCCAGCGCGCGGGCCGTCGAGCCGCGGGCTCAGCGACCGGCCGCGCGCTGCCGGACCGCTTCGAAGAGCAAAACCGCTGCCGCGTTCGAGGCGTTGAGCGAATCCACGCTCCGGCCCGCCATCGGGATCCCCACCCGCACGTCCGCCGCCTCCGCCCACCGCTGCGACAGCCCCGCGTCCTCCGGGCCGATCACGATCGCCACCCGCCCGCGGAAGTCCGCGGCGACGTGGGGCACGGTCCCGGGCCCGACGATCGCCGCCGCCAGCCGGTACCCGCGCTCCCGCAAGAGCCCGATCGCCTCCGCCTCCCCGAGTTCGAGCAACGGCGTCGTGAAGACCGCGCCGGTGGAGGTGCGGATCGCGTTGGGGTTGAAGCCGTCGACCGGCGCCCCGGCCGCGATCACCGCCGCGCACCCCGCGGCCTCGGCCGTCCGCACCATCGCCCCCAGGTTGCCCGGCTTCTCCGTGCCCACCGCCACGAGCACCAGCGACGCTTCGCCCGCCTCCGGCAGCACCGACGCGTCCCACGTCGGCCGCTCGAACACCGCGAGCACGCCCTCCGGCTCCCGGACGTACGCCATCTTCCGGAACACCTCGGGCGTCACCTCGAACCGGCCGCCGCCGACCGGCCACGCCTCGTCCCCCGGCCCGTCGCCGAGCAGCTCCGGCGAGAAGTAGACCTCGCGGACCCGCAGCCCCGCGGCCGCGGCCCGCGTCACCTCCCGCCTCCCCTCCGCGATGAACAGCCCCGTCGCCCGCCGCTCCCGGCTCTCGCGCAGGCGGACCACCGCCTTCACGCGGGGATTGGAAACGCTGGTGAGTCGGGTCGGCGGCACGCCCGCATCCTACCCGGCCCCGGCAGGGCCAGCCGCCGGGGAGCGGGTCAGTGCGTCAGCGCGTACGCGAGCAGGTTGACGTTGATCAGCTTCGCGTTCTTGAGTTCGTTGCCGCCGCAGCAGCAACAGTCGCCGCCCGCGTTGGCGGTGTCGTTCAGCCCGTCGGGGGACCAGATCATCACGATCCGCCCGTCGATCTCCAGCCCGTCGAGCCGGGGGAGCTTCGTCTCGCCGCTCTTGTACTTGCTCGACGTGATGTCGTAGACGGTGTGGAAGACGGGGTGGTCCCCGTCGAGCGTCTTCATCTCCCGGTCGGGGAAAATCGCGCGGACCTCGGCGGCGAAGCTGCTGTTCCACTTGCTCGACGAGCAACTCGCGCTGGCGACGATGAACCCGCCCGCGGTCAGGTAGTCCCGCAGGTTGTCCCGCTGGTCCTCCGTGAGCGTGAACGCGCCCTCGCCCGTCCACACCGCGAAGGGGTGCCCGAACAGCTCCGACGACTCCGCCCGGATCGGGACGAGCGCCTTGTCCGTCCGCACGTGCGTGTCGTCCTCCATCTGCTGGAGAAACTGGGCCGCGAAACAGTGGGACGTCTTGTCGTTGCCATAGATGAGGTTGGCGCATTGCACGACGCCCGCCTCGCCCGCGGCGGCCGGTGCCGAACACGCGAACAGCACGGCAACGACGGCAACGACCATCGCCAGCAGGGGCCGACAGGCTCGGAGTCGGGTTGTCATGGTGCGTCTCCCGGCGGCAGCGGCCCGCCCGCCTGATCATACCGCTCGTCCTCCGCGAGGCGACGGAAATAGGCCTCCGCGGCCTCCCGGTACTGCAACGGCACGCCCGTCAGAACGCTCACGCCGGCGCTGCGCCCGGCGGCGGCCTCGGCATCGATCCGCTCCGCGTCCTCGGCGGCCACGTCGTCCGCCGCCGGTCCGCCCCGGCCCTCCCCGGGCCTGCGGAGCGCGCCTCGGCGCCCGGCGCCGTCCCCCTCACCGCCCGTCGGCGCCGGACCCATCACCGCCACCCGCCCCGCGACGCCGCCGACCCCCATCCCTTGCCCGGAGCGTCCCTGGTGCGGGACGCCGCGGCCCTGCGCGAGCTGACGCATCGCGTCCTGCCAGGCCTCCCGCGGGAGGCTGAGGTAGCCGTCGAGCTCGTCCGAGCCGTCGCCCAACGCCTGGCTGTCGGAGAGGAGGCTTTGGAGTTTCTCCCCGGCCGCCCTCGCCTCGCGGGCCGCGTTGCCACCCCGGCCGGCGTAGGCGCTGCTCGCGGCCGACGCCTGGTCGGCCTCAACGCCCAGCTCGTCCAGCCGCCCGGCGAGCCGCTGCGCCGAAGCGCTCATCCGCGGCAGACGCTCGCCCGCCTCGGCCGACGCCTCCTCCAGCCTGCGCCTCGCCTCCGCCAGTTCATCCCGCAGCGCCGCCTGCTCCTCCGCCAGCCGGTTCGCCAGCGCCTGTTCCCCCGGCTGGAGCGGGTCATCCGTCCGCAGCGCCTGCATCCGCTCCGCCAGGTCCCGCTGCCGCTGAATCACCAGCCGGAGCCGCTCGGCCGCGGCGGACATCGCGTCCGCCATCCGCACCGCCTCGAGGTCCGCCGCGAGTTGCTCGCGCTCGGCCGCCATCCCGGAGTCGAACGGCTCGCCCCATTCCCGAAACCGCTGCGCCTGTTGATCGACGCGGGTCGCGGCACCGGCCGAGGGCTCCTGCCGCATCTCGCCCAAGGCCCGCCGCGTGGCATCGGCCTCGCCCGCCTGCATCCGCAGCCCCTGCTCCGTCCGCCTCAACTGGTCCTTGTACGCCCGCTCGAACTCGTACAGCGTCGCCTGCTCCACCCGCTCGCGGAGGTCGTCCGCCAGCCCGAGTGCCTCCTGCCGGTAGGCATCGAGCTCCGCCTCCAGCCGCTCCACCTGCGCCAGTTCTTCGCCGTCCACCAGTTCGCCCGCCGCCAGCCGCTCGCGCAGCGCATCCAGGCCACGGAGCACGCCCGCCCGCCGGGCGTGCAGGTCGTCGAGCCGCTGCTGGAAAGCAACCCACTCCGCGGCGAGGTCGTCGATGCCGTACTGGGTCCGGGCAAACGCCTCGTACTCGGCTTGGCTCACGATGCGGATGACGAATACACCCGTCTGCGCGACCTGCGGCTCGGGCATGTTGTCGTAGGCGGTGGCGAAGTAGGTGATGGCGTCGCCGGCCCGGGCGCCGAGCGCGGCGAGATCGAAGGGGATTTCCGCCCGCCGTCGGCGAGGGTCGTCGCCGGACCCGGGCAACTCGACCGCCGAGGGAGCGAGCCCGTTCACCGCCCGGTGCAGCACGAGCCGGCTGAGGCCGGCGTCATCCGCGGCGTCGATCCGCACGTCGATCCGCCACCCCTCGGGCGCGATGACCGTCTGCGGCGGCTCGGTGATCGCCACGCGCGGCTTCCCGTCGGGCGCCGCCGTCACCGCCGCGCGCAGCGGCTCGGGCGTCGACAGCCCGCCGCTGGTGAGGGTTGCCTCGACCTCGCCGCTGTGGTCCAGCCGCACCGGGAACTCCCCGCGGTGCGGGTCCGTCGCGCGGGTGACGAGCGGTTGGATCGTCGTCGCCGCCGCTTCGCCTCCGCCTGCCGTGAAGGTCAGTGTCCCGCCGTCGAGCGGCACGTTGCTGCGGACCTCGAGCGTCGCCATCGTCCCCCGCAGCGCCTTGAGCCCCGACCCCCGCAGCGGCTCCCGTGTCGACGGCCAGCCGGTGTAGGCCGGGTAGTCGTACCGGATCCGCACCTCCTCGAAGAGCGGCACGGGCACGACCGCGAGTGTGTGCCGCCGGCTGCGCCCCTCGGCGGTGTCGACGTAGAAGTCCCGGCTCACCTCGACCCGGTCGAGCCGGAGGACGAAGTGCCGCCTGTCGTCGGCTTCACCGCCCGTCGCCGCCGACCGCAGCAGGGGCGCCCGCTGCGGTGGACGCTCGCGCTCAGCCCAGACCAGCGTCGCCTGCTCCGGGAGCGTCGGCCCGTCGAGCGTCACGCGGATCGTGGCCCCGCGCCCCTGGATCACCGGCTCGGGCTCGATCGTCACCGCGAACCGCAGCGGCGTGTAGGGCGGGTGGTCGGCGTGGGGCTCCATCAGCCGGGGGACCACCGCGTGGAACACCCGCGGGAACGAGACATACGCCACCGCCAGCACCGCCACCGTGAGGCCCAGCAGCCGCACCGCCCGCCCAAGCTCGCCCCGGTCGACGGCCGCGCCAGCCGGGAGCGTGTCCGCGAGTTCGTCGGCCCGCCTGACCGCCTGCACCCGCAGCGCGGCGCTCGCCGAAGGCGGGGCGTCGCCCGCCAGGTCGACCGCCGAGATCAGCTCGCTGCTTTCGAGCCCCAGCGCCCGCTCGAGGTCCACCGCCACCCGCCGCGCCCGGAACCGCCGCCGCCACGCCACGATCGGCAACCGCATCGCCATGCCCGCGAGCAGCGACAGGAGCAACAGGTCGACGATCACCAGCCCCGTCGGCCCGAAGGCGAAGGACGCGTCGAGCACGACCGCGATCAGCACCGCCGCCAGCAGCACCCCCGCGCCGCGGAGCCCCGCCGCGCCGACCGCCCACGCCCTGTGGAGGCTGTTCGCCTCCCGCAGATAGGCGAACAGCCGCTCGGCCGGGACGCCGTCCGCGGGATGTGAGGCTTCGGTCACAGCAGCCCTCCCTTCTTGCGGACCAGCCACTCGACGCCGCCCCAGGTGAGCATCGTCACCATGATCCAACCCCGGTTCCAGAGGTACCGCGGCCGCGGGGGCACGACCGCCGCCTGCCGCTGCCGATCGAGCAGCCGCTCGAGCGCATCGGGGTCCAACGGGTCGAGCACCTGCCCGCCGGTCTCCTCCGCGAGCAGGCGCATGAGCCGCGGGTTTGCGGAACTCTCCAGCCGCTCGAGGTCCAGTTCGTAGGCATTGAAGCTCGATTCGACCGGCTTCTCGAGGCCCCCCGCGTCGGCGAGAACGCGGTAAACGCCCGGCGTCTCGGGTCGCAGCGTCGCCCGGCGGCGGCCGCTCGCGGTGGCGCTCAGCAGCTCCATGGCCGGCTGCTGCCGCTCTCCGTCCGGGCCGATCACCGTCAGCGAGACCGGCCGCGGCTCGCTGCCGATCGCGTCCCGGTCGCTCACGTCCACCAGCAGCGTCTCGCCCACCTGCACGCTCCGCTGCGAGAGCCGCACGTCCAGGCTCCGCCCCGGCTGGAAGTCGCCCCCCATCGCGAGCCACCGGACGCCGTTCGACCAGAAGAGGTCGAACACCCCGGCGAGGTCCTTCCGCTCCCGCCCGATCAGGCTCCACCGCCACAAACCCTCGCCCAGCACCGCGAACACCATCCCCCGGCCGCTCGGCATCGTGACCAGGAGCGGCTGCCCGTCCCCGCCGCCGCCCCCGTCGCCACGCACCGCGTCGGTCGCCCGCGCGAGCACCCGGGTCGCCGCCTTCACGTGCGTCACCTCGACCGCCGCGGCGAGGCTCGGCAGGTCGCTCACCATCCGCCGCCGCTCGTCGACGCTCGGCCCCAGCGCCAACGCCGGGTGCGACTCGCCGTACGCATCGAGCGTGAGACGGACGTCGCGCACGGTGCCGCTCCCCCAGACGACCGGCTCGAGCGGCGCCAGTTCCCGCGCGAGCCGTTGTCCCGCGTCGGAGCCCGGGTCGTAGCACCGCCCGCGCGCGAACACGAGCCGCCCGCCGTGCTCCGTCACATAGCTGGCGAGCAGTCGCGCGGCCTGCGGCGTGAGCACGTGCTCCATCCCCCCGCCGAGAACGATCACGTCGTACCGCCGCATCTCCGCGAGCGTCTGCGGGACCGGCCGCGCCATCGTGGCCGCGGCGCGCGTGGAAGCTTCGGCGGAGGCGTCGACCCGGCTCACCAGCTTCTGCTGACGCTGCCCCGAGAGCTGGACGATCTGCGTCAACTCGATCCGGTCGTCCTTCCGCAGCGACTGCGCGAGGAACTTCGTGTCCCAGTAGGGCGAGCCCTCCAGCAGCAGCACCGCCAGCCGCTGCTTCGTCACCTCGATGAACACCGGCTGCGCGTTGTTCCGCGATTCCACCTCGCCCGGCAGCGCATCCACCACCACCTCGTATTCGTACACCCCCGGCTCGTCGTGCTTCACCGGCAGCGAGAACCGCACCGCGTTTTCCCCCTCGAACGAAACCGGGTGCGTCGTCTCCCCGCCCGGCCCGCGCAGACGCAGCGTCGTCGCCGCTCCCTCGGCACCGCTGCCGATCACCCGCACCGCGATCCGCCCCTCCTCCCCGGCGAGCAGGTACTCCTGCAGCGGCACGGCCACGACCGCGACGTCCCGCCGCAGGTTCGGGCCGCCCAGCGAAACCGTGTGCACCGCCACGCCGCGCGAACCGGCGAGGAGCGTCGCGGCCGCGGGGGGCGCGTCGGCCGTGTCCCGGCCGTCACTGAGCACCACCACGGCCGACCCCGCGCTCCCGGCCGCCCCGCGCGCCGGCAGGTCCGCCACCGCCGCGCCGACGCTCGCGACCACGTTCGACGTGCCCGCGACGGCGACGTCGGCCGCCGGCCGGTAAAGCTCCCCCGCGGAAACAGGCCGCGCGGCCGCGTCGAACGCCTGTACCTCGACGTCGTACGACCGCCGGAGCCGCGCCAGCCGGCTCGCGCTCAGCCACGTCTGCGTCGCGAAGTCGTACCGGCTCCGGCTCGCGACGTCCGGCGTCTGCATCGACGCCGACGTGTCGATCAGGAACGTCACCCGAGGCCGGTCCGGCAGCGTCGCCGGCTCCGGCAGGCCGCTCGGCCCCAGCAGCAGCGCCGCCACCGCGCCGATCAGCCCCAGCCGCAGCGCCAGCGCGAGCGCGGAGCTCAGCGGCGCCTGCCGGAACGTCCGTGTGCACACCCACAGCGCCAGCGCAGCCAGCGCCGCCGCGCCGACCACGATCGGAACGGGCGGGAAGAACGGCCGCCACAGCACGCCCTCGACCATCCGCTACCGCCTCCAGTACCCGAGCAGCCCCAGTTCCACCGCGATCAGCCCCAGCGCCGCCAGCAGCGCCCAACCCCACAGCGGCCGCCCCTCCTCCCGTCCGTCTCCGCCGTCCGCCGCCGCCGTTTCGCTCACCGCCACGCTCCCCCCCTCCGTCGTGAGCATCGCCCCCACCGCCGCGGGGTCCATCCGGCTCAGGTCGCTCTCGCGCGGGTCGAGGTGGGCGGCGCCCGTCGCGAGCGTGGTGTCGCGCAGCCGCAGGTCGTAGAAACCCGGCCGCTCTCCCCGCGGCACGACCGCGACGACCTCGTCGCGTGTCGCCCGGATGTCGACTGTACCGACCGGGTGCTCCCCCGGGCCCACGACGTGCAGCCCCGTCCCGCCGACGCGCGACTTCGCGACCGCGAGCCGGATCGGCTCGCCGACGAGGGGCCCGGTGCTCCCCGCGCCTCCGGGTTCCAGCCCCTCGATCAGCCCGTGGATGAGGGCGACGAACGAACCGTGCTTCACAAGGTCGCCCGCCGTCGGATCGGGGCTGAAGGCCGCCAGCACAACGCGGCCGCGCCCGACCGGCCGCTCCGCCATCGCGGGGCTGCCATCATCGAACCGCAGCAGCACCGATGCCTCCGGGTGGACCGGGCCCGCGCCCCACACCCGCCAGAAGCGCGCCTGCGACATCGCCTCGCGGCTCCGCCCGTCGAACGCCCGCAGCAGAGCGGACCGCCACTCGCCGTCGCTGATGGCGAGCGCCTCCCGACCCTTGCCGAGGTCACGCAGCCCCGTCGTCTGCCAAGGCAGGAGCCCCCGCGGGTCCAGCGCATCGAGGGCCGCCAGATTCCGATCCACCGGCCCGCTGCCGGAGAACACGACGAGCCCGCCGCCCGCCTCGACGTAGCCCCGCAAAGCACGCGCGGCGGCGTCGGGCCAGGCGCCGGTGTACCCCACGAACACGGCCGCCGCGTCGGCGATCGAATCGTCGGTCACGTCGACACTTCGCACCAGCCGGGCGTCCGCGCGGTTCCGCTCGTCGTCGTGTGGGGCGACCGCACGCGTGAGGAAGTATGCGCCCGTGCCCGCGTCGTCGGCATCGTCGTCGGCCACCACGACCACCGCCCGCCGCTCGATCGCGCGCACGACGAGGTGCCGCTCGTTGTCGACCGGCAGCGCATCGTCCCGGATCCGCGCGCGGAGGCGCTGGTCGCCCGCAGCGCCGACGCGGAAGCGCATTGCCACCTCCTCCTGCTGCCGGGGCTCGACGAGCGCCTCGGCCTCCGCGACCGGCACGTCCCCCGCGAGGAGTTCGACACGGACCACGGCAGCGCGGTCGCCGAAGTTTGCGAGCGTCGCGATCGCGTCCGCCTCCCGCCCCGCCATCGGCCGCGCGGGGGACACCCGCAGCCCCACCACCGCGCCGTTGCCCTCGGCCGTGCCCGACGGGGCGACGACCCTCGCCCGCGTCCGAGGCGGCAGCGGCGGCGCCGCCACCGCACGCGGCTGCACGTCCGCCCAGTTCGACGCCTGCAGGTCCGACACCACCACCAGCCGCCGGTCGCCCCCGTGCCCCGCGAGGAGCTCGCCCGCCCTCGCCAGCGCAGCGTACAGATCGGCCCGCTCGGCGCTCGGCTCGACCCCCGCCACCGCGCTCCGCGCCGCGTCCACGTTGTGCGTCATCCGCGGGAACAGCGTCGCCGCCCGGCCCGACGCGACCACCACGTTCATCACGTCCCCCCGGGCGAACGCCTCGTCGAGCGCCCGCGCCGCCGCCGCCCGCATCGACTCGATCGCGAGCACGCCCCCGACCCGCTGCCCCGCTGAGGCGCTGGCGTCGATCACGACGACCGTCGCCCCCGGCCCGTCCCCCGCGGCCGCGACGGGTTCGCTCTCCAGCCACAGCGGCTGCGCGAACGCGAGCACGATCATCGCGATCACCGCGCACCGCAACAGCAGCAGCAGGAGCCGCCTGAGCCTGAAAAGCTGCGACTGATTCGCGTGCGCCCGCTCCAGCAGCACGATCGACGGGAACTCCACCCGCCGCTTCGCCCGCCGGTTCAGCAGGTGCGCCGCGATCGGCAGCGACAGCAGCGCAAGCCCTGCGAGCATCGCCGGAGTCGTCAGCGAGATCATTCCGAACGTCGTCATGCTGTGCAACTCGCAGCCTTGCCTCTAAGGAAAGCAGGAAGGCAGGAAACGAACTGGATCCTTCTGCCCTGCTTCTCTTCCTGCCTTCCTGCTTTCCTTAGAGAAGTCCGCGTCACCTCAGGCTCGCACGGGTCAAGAGGTACCGCTCGAGCGCTGTCGAGTAGGGCGTCGCGGTGGACACGAGGTTGTAGTCGAACCCCGCCCGCTTGCATCCGGCCGCCCAGCCGTCGAGGAACACGTGCAGCGTCTCGTGGTACCGCTCGCGCACGTCACGCACGTTCATCGTCACCCGCCGGCCCGACTCGCTGTCGACGAACACCGCGTCGTCGAGGTCGGGCAATCGCAGCTCGTCCGGGTGCAGCACGTGGAACACGATCACGTCGGTCCCGCGGGCGCGGAAGGCTGCGAGCTGCTTCATCACCGCGTCCCGGTCCTCGAAGAGGTCGCTGAGGACGATCAGCAGCCCCCGCCGCGGTGTCCGCCGAGCAAGGGTGTCGAGCGTCCCGGCGAGGGCGGCCCCACCGCCGGGGGCCGCGGCCTCCATCGCGCCGAGCAGGTGGTGCAGGTGCGGCGTCCCGCTCCGCGGCGACAGCGGCTGCGCCGCGCCTTCCCGCGCGACCGCGAGCCCCGCGCGGTCGCCCTGCTTGACGGTCAGGAACGCGATCGCCGCCGCCAGGTGGCACGCCTGGTCGTACTTCCGAAAGACCCGTGTGTCCGCCCGCTTCTTCCGCTGTCCGAGCCCCATGCCCTTGAGCCAGGCCCCCGCCGCCGGCGCCCCGGTGGCCGCGGGCATCCCGGCGTACCCCATCGACGCCGACCCATCCACCACGAGCGTCACCGCCATGTCCGATTCGTGCTCGAAGCGCTTGACGTACAGCCGATCGCTGCGGCCGAACACCTTCCAGTCCATCGCGCCGACGTCGTCGCCCGGCGTGTACTCGCGGTAGTCGTTGAACTCCACGCCGTACCCGCGCTGCCGCGACCGGTGCCGCCCGACGTAGTGCCCCTCCACCGGCCGCCGCGACGCGAACGCCACGTGCCGCAACCGCCGCAGGTCCTCGACCCGGAGGTAGCGATGCGCCGTGATGGGCTGGGTGTCGGCCATGGAAATCCCGCGTCCGGCGTCCCGAGTCCAGAGTCCAGAGTCTTCAAGCCCACCGACCCGGGACGCTCCGCTACGCGTACCGCGGCTCCGCGATCTCTTCGAGCACCCGGGCGATGATCTTCAGCGAGCCGATGCCCTCCCCCACCGCCTGGTAGTTCGGCAGCACGCGGTGGCGCAGCACGTGGGGCGCCGCCTGCCGGATGTGCGCCGCGCTCACCGTCGGCTGCCCGTCCAGCACCGCCAGCGCCTTGCCCGCCAGCACCATGTGCTGACCCGCCCGCGGGCCCGCGCCCCATTCGACGTATTCCTTCGCCGTCGCGCTCGCTGCCTCCCCGGTGGGCCGCGTCGCCCGCGCGATCGCCACCGCGTAGCTCACGACGTGCCGGCTCACCGGCATCCGCCGCACGAGCTGCTGGAACGCCAGCAACTGCTCCCGCGTGAAGACCGGCCGCACGTCCACCGCCCGCGGAGCCGTCGTCTCCAGCACGATCCGCTCCTCCTCCTCGACCGTCGGATAGTCGATCCACAGCGAGTACATGAACCGGTCGAGCTGCGCCTCCGGCAGCGGATAGGTCCCCTCCTGCTCGATCGGGTTCTGCGTCGCGACGACGATGAACGGCCGCTCGAGCGGGTGCGTCCGCCCCACGCTCGTGACTTGGTACTCCTGCATCGCCTCGAGCAGCGCCGACTGCGTCTTGGGGGGGG
>CAZKRE010000013.1:1248-33163 GCA_964555075.1 uncultured Phycisphaeraceae bacterium | reverse complement strand
TGCTTTACCTCGACTACGGCCGCAACGCCGGGGAGTGGATCCCCAACAAGTACGGCGGCCGCGAGAACCTCGAGGCCATGGAGTTCCTCCGGCAGATGAACACCACGGTTTATGCCGACTTCCCCGGCGTGCAGACGATCGCCGAGGAATCCACGGCGTGGCCCATGGTCTCCCGCCCGGTCCACATCGGGGGCCTCGGATTCGGCTACAAGTGGGACATGGGCTGGATGAACGACACCCTGCGGTACGTCAAACAGGACCCGGTTCACCGCAGCTTCCACCACGCCGCCCTCACCTTCCGAGGGATGTACCAGTACTCCGAGAACTACGTGCTGCCGATGTCGCACGACGAGGTCGTCCACCTCAAGGGGTCGCTCCTCTCGCGGATGCCCGGCGACGCGTGGCAGCAGTTCGCGAATCTCCGCCTCCTGCTGCTGAACCAGTGGACGCAGCCCGGCAAGAAGCTGCTCTTCATGGGGGGCGAGTTCGGCCAGTGGGGCGAGTGGAACCACGACACCGGCCTCAGCTGGGACCTGTTGTCGTGGGAGTCGCACCGGGGCGTGCAGAAGCTCGTCGACGACCTCAACCGGCTGTACCGCGACGAACCCGCGCTGCACGAGGGCGACTGCGAGCCGTTCGGCTTCCAGTGGATCAATGCCAACGACAACGCCCAAAGCGTGGCGATCTTCCTCCGCAAAGCCCGCGACCCGAAGGACGTGCTGCTCATCGCCGCGAACTACACCCCCGTGCCCCGGCCGAACTACCGCGTCGGGATCCCCACCGGCGGGAGGTGGCGCGAGGTGCTCAACACCGATGCGAAGATCTACTGGGGCAGCGGCCAGGGCAACCTCGGCGCCATCGACGCGTCCCCCCTCGCCTATCACGAGTGGCCCCGGTCGATGACCATCAACATCCCCCCGCTCGGCGGCGTGATCCTCAAGCCCACCGGCGAGCAACCGCAGGAGTAGCGGTCACCGCAGAACCGGCCTCACGGCTCGAGCAGGACCTTGATGACGCCCGGCTTCGACGCCGCCCGCAGCGCGTCGACGCCGTCCGCCAGCTTCGCCCGGCGTGAGATCAGGCTCACCACGTCGACCTTCCCCGCCGAGAGCGCCTCGATGGCGTCGGGGAACGGCCCGCAGCGGCTGCCGACGACGTTGATTTCGTGGATCACGATCGGTGAAAGGTCGATCATCGCCCGCTTGGGGTCGGCCGCGAGCGTCGTCTTCATCACGATCGTCCCTCGCGGCCGGACCATCTGCATCGCCAGGGCCAGCCCGCTCGGGGAGCCGGTGCAGTCCACCACGATGTCCTGGTCCTGCCGCAGCCCCACGTCGTCCACCGCGCGGTGCTGCACGCCCCAGCGTTCGCACAGCGACAGCTTCTGGGCGTGCTTCCCGACGAGCCGGACGGTCGCGTTGAGCTGGCTCAGCACCTGGGCGCAAAGCAGCCCGAGCCGACCGTCGCCGAGCACGGTGATGAACGGGCGGCCCTCGATCGTGAGTTGCCGCAGGATCTGGTAGGCCGCCGCCAGCGGCTCGACGAACGTCGCCCGATCGTCGTCGACGTGGTCCGGCACCTCGAAGAGGTTGGTGATGGGGAGCGTGAAACGGTCGGCGAAACAGCCGTCCCGGCCGGCGATGCCCAGGACGGTGCGATCGCGGCAGTGCTCGCGGAGCCCCGCCTTGCACATCTCGCACCGCCCGCAGACGCAGTTGATCGAGCCCACCACGCGCTTGCCTACCCAGCTCTGCGCGTTCTTGCCGTCGATGCGGCGGCGGCCGGCGCGAACCTCCTCCACCACCCCGACGAACTCGTGGCCCAGCACGCCGCGGTAGTCCATGTACCCGCGGCAGAGTTCGAGATCGGTAGCGCAGACGCCCATCCGCAGCGGGCGGATCAAGGCCTCGCCAGGCGCCAGCTTCGGGTCGTCCCGGCGCGCATCAACGCGCACGCCCTTGTCATCGATCACGATCGCACGCACGCCGCCGCTCCCTGACCCCGCGCCCCTCGCCCACGCATTATGGCATCCCCGCCGCGCCACGGGCGTCCCCGCCCCCCGCGGCGCCGCGATTCCTTCGTCGGATGCCGCACAACCGCGCCAGGCCGCGCCATCGCACACCCCTGACTCAACCCGTACACTCTCCCGCATGTCCCCGCCACGCGTCCTGGTACTGGCTAACAAGGGCAAGAAGCAGGTCGTCGACTCGCTTGCCGACTTCCTGCCCTGGCTGCGGAAACGCGCCGAGATCGTGGGCGAGTTCGACTCCTGCGCCACCTGCGACGACGACGTGACCCGGGCGCCCGCCGCGGACCTGGCCATCGTGCTCGGCGGCGACGGGACGCTGCTGTCCCAGGCCCGGCTGCTCGTGGGGAAGGACGTGCCGATCCTCGGCATCAACTTCGGCAAGCTCGGCTTCCTCGCCGAGTTTGACCTCCCGGGCCTGATCAACCACTGGGACGACATCGCCTGCGGCCGGTATCGCTCCAGCGACCGGATGCTCATCGACGTCGCCGCGTTCCCGGCGGCGGCGCCCGAGTGGGGCGGCAACGGGGTGCCCATGCCCGAGCCGGTGTTCCGCGGGATCGCCATGAACGACGCCGTCATCAACGCCGGCCCGCCGTTCCGACTCATCGAGATCGAGGTCGCCATCGACCCGGCCATCACACGCACCAGCGCGATCACCTTCGGTGCCGACGGCGTCATCGTTTCGACCCCTTCCGGCTCAACCGCCTACAACCTCGCCGCGGGCGGGCCCATCATCTCCCCCGGCATCGACGGCCTCTCCCTCTGCGCCATCTGCCCCCAGTCCCTCGCCTTCCGCCCGGTCGTCTACAACGCCAGTTGCGAGACGTGGCTGCAGTTGCACCGGGGCAACGAAGGCACCCGCCTCGTCCTCGACGGCCAGACCTCCACCCGGCTCGTCGAGGGCCAGCAGGTCCGCATCACCCGCCATCCCCAAACGATCCGCCTGATCCACAACCCCGAGTACAACTACTGGCGGATGCTGGCGCACAAGATGCATTGGGCCGCCCGCCCACGCCGGGACTGAGGAGGCGATCGGAGCCGAGGCGATCTGCCTCGATCCGCACGCTAAGCTTCGCCACCCGTGGCTCAGCCCCCCGCAAAACCCGCTCACACCCCATCCCCGCTCGACCCGTACGCGCCGTTCCGCGTGCCGGCGTATCGCGCGTACATCGTCGGGTCGGTGCTCGCACTGATCGGCAGCCGCGTCCAGACGGTCGCCATCGCTTGGGAGGTCTACGAGCGGACCGAGTCCGCCATGGGACTCGCGATGGTGGGGGGTGTTCAGGCGATCCCGATGATGGGCCTGGCCCTGCCCGCGGGGTGGCTGGCGGACCGGTTCTCGCGCAAGTGGCTGATCATCGGGTGCCTGCTTTGCACCGCGGCGACCTCGCTGCTGCTCGCCGTACAGTCCACGCTCGAGGCGCCCGTCGGATGGATGTACGCCGTCCTCTTCCTCGACGCCACGTTCCTCGCCATCGCCCGCCCGGCACGCCAGGCCATCCTGCCCGCACTCGTGCCCAAAGCCATCTTCCCGCGCGCCGTTGCGTGGCGGTCCAGCATCTTTCAACTCGCCTCCATCATCGGGCCCGGGGTCGGGGGGTTCATCGTCGCCTGGTCGGTTCCCATGGCGTACGTCATTTCCGCCTGTACCGAGTTGGTCTTCGCCGGGCTCTTCGTCCGCATCGCGCTCACGCAGATCCCGTCTCAGGCCGGCCGCCCGACGCTCGCATCCATGCTCGGGGGGCTGAGGTTCATGTGGCACAACCGCATCGTCCTCGTCGTGACGTCCCTCGACCTCTTCGCCGTCCTGCTCGGCGGGGCGACGTACCTCCTGCCCATGTTCGCCAAGGACATCCTCCACGTCGGGCCGCTGGGCTACGGCTTCCTCAACGCCGCGCCCGCCGCGGGCGCGCTGGTGATGGCGCTCATCCTCGCCTACGCGCCCCCCATGAAGCGTGCCGGCCGGAACCTCCTGCTCGCGGTGCTCGGGTTCGGCGCGGCCACCATCGTCTTCGGCTTGTCGGAGAACTTCCTGCTCTCCCTCGCGATGCTTTTCGCGACCGGCCTCTGCGACAACGTCAGCGTCGTCATCCGTCACAGCCTGGTGCAGTTGCTCACCCCCGACGAGATGCGCGGCCGGGTCAGCGCCGTGAACGGCGTCTTCATCGGCGCGAGCAACGAACTCGGCGGGCTCGAATCGGGCGTCGTGGCCCAGTTCTTCGGGCCGGTGTTCTCGGTGGTCAGTGGAGGCGTCGGGTGCGTGATCGTCGTGGCGGCCGCGGCCTGGGCGTCGCCATCACTGCGGCGGCTGGGCAATCTCGCGGACGTGGAGCCCGCCAAGGTGTCGCCCTCCTGACGCCGCGAACCGGCACGCCGCAAGCCATGCCGCAGCCGATCCCTTCGACCGGTGATGGAGCGGCCAGCGGGGCCGGCCGCTCAGGCGGCTACGAGTCTGCGGCGGGGTTGGCGGGGGGCGGCGGACTCGATCGCTTCGGCGAAGCGGCGGGCGCAGGCGTCCCAGGAGAACAGGTGGAGCCGCATCTGGCCGCGCAGCCGCAGCTCGTCCCGGTACGCGGTGTCGCCCAGGAGCGTGCGGAGGCCGTTGCAGACGCTGGCGGTGTCCTCGGGATCGACCGCCACCGCCGCATCGCCCGCGACCTCGGGGAGGCTCGTTTCGCTGCCGGCGAGCACGGCGGTGTTTGCGGCGAAGGCCTCGAGGATCGGCATGCCAAACCCCTCGGATCGGCTGGGGTACGCGAGGACCTCGGCGGCCTGCAGCAGGGCGGGAATGTCCCCCTCGGGCGCGAAGCCGTGCAGCATGACGCTGGCGGTCACGCCCAGGCTGTCGCAGAGCGAGAGGTACTCCGCCTGAGCCTCCGCGTCGAGCCCGATGATCAGCAGGGTCCAGCGTTTGCGTTGCCGGGCGCCCATCATGCTCCAGGCCTCGATGAGCCGGCGGGTGTTCTTCCGCGGGTCGGCGGCGCCGTAGTGCAGGACGAAGGGGCGGTCGACGCGGTAGCGGTCGGTCGTCTCGGCGACGCGATCGTCGGACAGCGGGGCCGCGCGGTCGGCGCCCCAGGGCGTGACGTGGACGCGGTCCGGCTCGATCAGGAGCCCGTCGACCAACCGCAAGGCGGTGTACTCCGACGGGCAGAAGATGGCGGCCGCGCGCCGGCCTGCTGCGGTGAGGCCCCGCTCGAAGCGGCGGACGTCGTCGTCCGCCACCGTCTCGGGCAGGTCCAGCGGGATCAGGTCGTGAATCGTGACGACGGTCGGAAGGGGCGTCCACCCGGGGCAGGAGTTGGCGGGGCAGTGGAGGACGTCGCAGGCGTCCCGCCACGCCGCGGTCGGCAGGCGGAGCCGCTGCCAGGCGTCGAATCGATCGCCGGGGATGTCGATGCATCGGGGGGTGGCGAAGTCTGGAGGCAGCAGTTCCGGCTCCGGATCGGCCGAGCGGTGGTAGGCGAAGACCTCCCAGTCCGGTCGGACAAGCGAGAGCTCCCGGTACAGGCGGAGCAGGCTCTTGCCGATGCCTCGCCGTTCCGTGGCGTAGATCGTGCGTGCGTCCAGGCCGATGCGCATAGCGACTCCTCGGCCTGAAGATCGGCTGAGTGGGGGCGTTACTTGATGCACAACCGGTACAGACGGACGTTCACCCCCGGAAGCGGATCGACCGCCGTCTGCCGGGTTTTTTCTCGGACGCACCGGGCGAACGGGCGGAGAAGGGCGGTCGGAGTGTCGCGAGTTATCAGGACCTGCGCCGACGCGGCACGGGCGCCGCGCCTCAGGCGGGCGCCTCGCCGGTGTCCACCTCCGACTCGAACTTGATCAGCTCATCGTCATACGACTCCTCGAGCTCGCGGATCTTTTCCGCCAGTTCCTCGTCCTTCTCGACGGCGTCGGTGACGCGGCCTTCCCACTCGTCGCTGGCGGTGCGGAGCTCGGCGATGTCGGTGGGCAGGTCCAGGATCGCCCCGAGCCGGCGGGTGACGGCCTCGATGCTCAGCGGGTTGGTGCCCTGGATGTAGGCGGGGATCTCGGCGGTGAGGCTGACCATGTCGAGGTGGCGTTCGTTGGCCCGGCTCATGAGGTAGTTGATGAAGCTGCCCGGGCCGGAGTAGGTCGACGGCCGCACGCCGTAATGGCGGAGCATCCGCAGGACGCTGCGGTCGGACGCGGTGGCGTAGAGGCGGGGCTCGCGGGTGTGGGGGACGGAGCCGGCGAAGCTGCCGACGAACATGATCCGCTTCACCCCGGTGACCCGTGCGACCTCGAAGACGCACTCGCCGAACGACCGCCAGTTGACGTTGGGCTCCTCGCCGACGAAGAGGACGAGGTTGCGGTCGGTGTGGACGTAGAAGGTGTTGTCGGGGAGGTCGATGTCCTTGAGCAGGCCGTCCTCGATGGTCACGTGCGGGCGGAACATCGCCGTGACTTCCATCGACCCGGGCATGTTCTGGATGTAGAAGCCCTCCCAGTCGATCTCGGCGAAGGGGTCGGCGTCGAGTCGCTCGACGAGCCGTTCGACGGTGCCGGTGGAGACGTCGCCGCCATCCATCCAGCCGGAGAAGGCGAGCAGCATCGTCGCCGAGCCGGTGAGGGTCGGGCGATCGATGAACTGGAGGGGGGCGAGATCGGGCATCGGCATCCTGCCATTCTCGGGGGGCGGCGGCGAGAATCAAATCGGGCACTTGAAGCCCTCATCGTCGGGGACGCGCAAGACGCGGGAGTCCCTGAAGAAAGCGGGCACGCAGGGAGCCAGGGGCCGGGGCCGCCGCTGTCGGCTTTCCTGCCTTCATGCTTTCCTCAGAGGCCTCGGGCGGTCCCGCCGCGGGCTCTTAGAATGCCCGGATGGCTTCGGTGATCCTCGACCAGCTCGCGACTTATGGCCCGGGGCAGACGGCGAGCGTCTCGCCCGCGGAGGCGGAAGCGTACACGCGGGAGCTGGCGGCGACGCACTACGAGAACTTCAGCGTGCTGTCGCGGATGCTGCCGCGGGATCTGCGGGGGGACTTCGCCAACGTCTACGCCTTCTGCCGCTGGGCCGACGACCTGGGCGACGAGACGGGGGACCCGGCCCGGTCGCTGGAGCTGCTCGCGTGGTGGCGCGGGGAGCTCGACGCCTGTTACGCGGGCGCCGCCCGGCACCCGGTGTTCGTCGCGCTGCGGGGCACCATCGCCCGCCACGACCTCCCCCGCCAGCCGTTCGACGACCTGATCGACGCGTTCGTGCAGGACCAGACGGTCACCCGGTACGAGAGCTGGTCGCAGCTCATCGACTACTGCCGCCGCAGCGCGAACCCGGTGGGGCGGCTGGTGCTGTTCATGGGCGGGCACCGCGACGCCGAGCGACAGCGGCTCAGCGACGCGACCTGCACCGCGCTGCAGTTGGCGAACTTCTGGCAGGACGTGCGGCGGGACGCGGTCGAGCGCAACCGGGTCTATATCCCGGACGAAGTGGCGCGGAAGCATGGGCTGGACCTGAGCCTGATGGCGAAGGCCATCCGGCTCGACGCGGCGTGCGCGGCGGAACGGGGGCCGGGCTGCTGCGGGGCGTGCGACACGCCGTCTGTCGGCATCACGGCGATCCGTCCGATGTTCCGCGCGACGGTCCGCGAACTGGTCGGGCGCACGTGGCCGCTGTTCGCGGAGGGGAGGACGCTCTGGCCGCTGCTCGACCCGCGGGTCCGACCGCAGGTGCGGCTGTACACCTATGGGGGCGAGGCGATCCTGCGGCTGATCGAGCGGCAGCGGTACGACACGCTCTCGCAGCGGCCGAAGCTGGGCGCGGGCGCGAAGCTGGCGCTCCTCGCGCGGGCCGCGGTTACACTGTGGCGTCGTTAGGCCACGGCGGGATAGGCCGGGCGGGGCACAGGGGGGGAGGGCGGGGGCAGCGTGAGGCGTCGGGCTACATGGCAGATGGGTTCCCCTCGGCAGGCAATCGCGCGAAGCACCCGCCCAACCCTCGCGTCACGCGGGAGGTCGAACGCTCCCTGCGTTACTGCCACGCCGTGACGCGGCAGCGGGCGCGGAACTTCTACTACGGGCTGAAGCTCACGCCCGAGCCCAAGCGGTCGGCGCTGTTCGCGGTCTATGCGTACATGCGGCTGTGCGACGACCTGGTGGACGGGGTCGACGGCGCCGCGGGCGTGGGCACGGACGCGGCGGCGGGGCTGGCGCGAATCGATGCGTTCGCGCGCGAGACGGATGCGGCGATCGCCGGCGATCTGCCGGAGGGGCCGATGTGGCCGGCGCTCCACCACGTTGTGCACGCCTACCGCATCCAGCCGCGCCTGCTCCACGAGATGCTCAAGGGGCAGCAGATGGACCTCGTCACGCGGCGGTACGCCACGTTCGACGACCTCTACGGGTATTGCTACCGCGTGGCGTCGGTGGTGGGGCTGGTGTGCCTCGACGTCTGGGGTCACGACGAGGCGCCGGGCACGCCGCAGCTCGCGGAGTACCGCGGGATCGCGTTTCAGTTGACCAACGTCCTCCGCGACCTCGCCGAGGACGCCCAGCGCGACCGGATCTATCTCCCACGGGAGGACCTGGACCGGTTCGGGGTCTCGCAGGAGCAGTTGCTGGCGGGCGAGAGCTCGGAGGGGTTCGTACGGCTCGTGCAGTTCGAGGTCGAGCGGGCGCGCAGCTACTACGAGATGGCCGAAACGCTCGAGCGGCACCTGAGCCCCGACTGCCGCGCCACGAGCTGGACGATGACGCAGATCTATCGACGGCTGCTCGAGCGGATCGCCGCGGACCCGGCGGCGGTGCTGCGGCGGCGGGTGCGGCTGTCGTCGCTGCAGAAGCTGCGCATCGCCCTCCGCGGGATGCTGAAGAACAGTTGGGGCTGACCGGCCGCATCCACACCGATGGCGGAGGCCCGGGCGACTTGGTAAGACGTACGCCAGCCCTGATGAGCGACACCACCCCCTCCAACCCCGGTCCTCCTCGCCCCGCCGCGCTGGTGATCGGCGGCGGCTGCGCCGGCCTCGCCGCGGCCGTGCGGCTCGCGGAGCGTGGCGTGGCGGTCACGCTCATCGAGACCCGCAAGAAGCTCGGCGGGCGGGCCACCAGCTTCAGCGACCCGTCCACGGGCGAACTCGTCGACAACTGCCAGCACGTCCTCATGCGGTGCTGCACCAACCTGCTCGACCTCTACCGCCGGCTGGGCGTGGAAGACAAGGTCCAGTGGCACCGGACGCTCTACTTCCTCGATGACGCCGGGCATCGCGACGTCCTCACCGCGGACGACATGCCCGCGCCGCTCCACCTCGCCCGGCCGCTGCTGGCGATGAAGGGCTACACGTGGCGTGAGAAGCTGGCCATCGCGCGGGGCATGCTCGCGATCCTGCAGGTCGGCGACGACCGGCACGAGTTGGCGAACATGACCTTCGCCGAGTGGCTGCGGGAGCTGGACCAGCCGCCGGGCGCGCTCGAGAAGTTCTGGTCCGTCGTCGTCGTCAGCGCGTGCAACGAGACGATCGACCGGGTCGGGGCGGCGTTTGCGCTGCGGGTGTTCCAGGAAGGCTTCCTGGCGACGGACGAAGGGTACGAGATGGGGATCGCCGGCGTGCCGCTGGTGGAGCTCTACGACCCCGCGCAGGGTGCGATCGAAAGCGCCGGCGGGAGCGTGCGCCTGGGCGTGAGCGCCGAGCGGTTCGACTTCGACGGCCGCCGCGTCGTGGGCCTCCGCACCGATGAGGACGAGAAGCTCACCGCCGACGCCTACGTCTGCACCGTCCCGTTCGACCGGCTCGGCAAGCTCTGCACCGACCTGATGTTCGCCAGCGACGATCGGCTCCGCCGGCTCGACGACTTCGATGTCAGCCCGATCATCGGCATCCACCTGACGCTCCGCCGCGCCGATGGCGAGCCCGCCATGCTCCTACCCCACGCCGCGTTTACCCGCAGCCCGCTGCAGTGGTCCTTCCGCAAGAGCCACACCCCCGCCGGGGGCACCTACCTCCACGCGGTGATCAGCGCCGCCCGCGAGTGGGTCGATCGGCCGGCGGACCAGATCGTCTCGATGGCGGTCTACGAGCTGCGTCGGCACCTGCCCGAGGCGGTCGACGCGGAACTCGTCCACGCCCGCGTGGTGAAGGAGAAGCGCGCCACCTTCGCCGCACGCCCCGGCATCGACCGCATCCGCCCGCCCGCCTCGGGGCAGGTCGCCAACCTCTTCCTCGCGGGCGACTGGTGCAACAACGGCTGGCCCGCCACGATGGAGGGAGCCGTCCGCAGCGGCTACCACGCCGCGGGCGCGGCGATGGACCTGCTCCGGCCCGACGCGGCGCCGCATCGGCTCGTCGTCCCCGATCTCAAGCCCACACGCCTCTATCGGTTCCTCAGCGGCTGACCGCTCACGGCTCGGGCGTGGGTGTGTAGGAGAGCCGACCCGCGGGCGTGACGCCCCAGAGATTCACCGGCTGCCACGACTCGGAGAAGCGGAGCGCCCGGGTGCTCGCGTCGCCGAACGCGTAGTAGGAATAGCCGTCGCCCGAGCCCGGCCCGGAGCTGCCGTGGCGGCTCTGCTCGATCCAGGCGTAGTCGTCGCCGGCAATGACGTCGGCGTACCAGCCGCCGTGACCCAGCTCCTTCTCGCCGAAGAGGATCGTGTCGGACGCCATCTTGATGTCGACGCGGCGGATCGCGAAGGTGTCGGCCTCGGTCCACGGCAGGGCGGGGCTCGCGTCGTTGAAGCCGTTGAACAGGTAGCTGCGGGGTAGGCTGTCGTCGGGGTAGGCGGCCTCGCCGGTGTCGCTGGAGGGCTCGGGGTCGTCCGGGCAGACCAGCAACTGGGGCACCTGGAAAGTCCGCTTGAAGTGCGTCGGCCAGCGGGAGCCGCGATTGGTCTCCGGCCCCCCGAGCCGGGGCGGGTAGGCGTCGTCGTTCTCGTCCGCGTACATCTCGGCCGCGTAGACGAGTTGTCGCATCTGGCTGCTGCAACTGAGCCCGCGGGCAACCCCGCGCGCCGCGCCGAGGGCGGGCAGGAGGATCCCAATCAGCAGCGCGATGATGCTGATCACGACGAGCAACTCAATGAGTGTGAAAGCCGGGGCTTCATGCCGGCCGCGCGTGGTCTGAAACATGCTCCTCACTCCGTATGATGGTCCGCCGGCCGAGGCCGACGACCCTCTTGCGATACCCGCAGCCCCCCGGCGGTATCCCACCCGGCGGGTGAAATAGGATACCGGCCTCGGACGTCAGGCCCACAGTCGATCGCCTTTTCCGCCCGGAAGGTTGGTTCCCATGAGTCCGCGTACCTATGTCCTCGGCGGCGTTTTTGGTGTCCTGGCCCTCGTGTACGTCTGGTTCGTCCTCCTCCCCAACCGGGGCGAACTCGAGGTTATGCCGGTCGAACGCCCGCAGCGCCCGCTTTCTTTCATCTTCAGCCAGGATGTTGTGATCGAGGGCGTCAAGGTCGTGCTGTACGAGCCCGGCCCGGAGGGGCAGCCGGACCAGGGATACGAGCGGGTCGTCTGGCAACTGGAGGTCGACCCGGAAAAGGCGGACGAGCGGCGGGAGGAGGACAGCGTGATGTATGGCCGCCGCCTGCGGGGGCTGCGCGCTCCGGAGGGGGCGAACCCTCAGGGCGAGACGCTGCGGCGTGGCCTGCGGTATCGGTTCGAACTCCTGACGACGCGCGGCGAGGAGGTCCGGCTCGATTTCCAGCCGCGCTACGGTCGCGGCTGATGCGGGGCGACGCCCCCGGTTGGAAAAGCCCGGCGGTTTCCGCTACACATGCGGGCCAACCGTTTTGGAGTCCGCCATGCCTCAGAACCAGCAGCCCACCACCCTCGGCCTCGAACCCTCCTTCGGCTTCGGGGACCGGCTCGGCCTCGCCACGCCCGGCCACCTCGAGTCGCTCCGCGACCGGGGCCAGGGGATCCGCGGCATCTTCGCCCAGCAGTCGATCCGGGAGATGGCGCGCACCAGGCGGACGCCCACCGATGTCATGAAGGCCGCCCAGGCCTCGCTCGCTGAGGCCGGCTTCTCCGAACCCTGGGGCGCCGACGCCGACCACCTGAAGACCGAGGCGGACGTGGACTACACCGCCGACGCCGGGTTCACCTTCTTCACGATCGACCCGTCGGATCACGTCGACGCGCAGGCGGACGACTACGACGCGGACACGCTCAAGCAGAAGTTCGACGCCGTGCGGTCGCAGGTGGCCTGGGTGGGCGAGTACCTCGGGAAGACGGTGGAGGTGCCCGGCGGGTCGCGGATCACGTTCGATGAGCCGACGGTGCAGCGGGCGGCGGTGAAATACGGCCGGGCGATCGCCCATGCGGTCTCGCTGGGGGCGTATATCCGCGATGCGGCGACGAAGCGCGGACAGGCCTACGAGATCGAGCTCAGCGTCGATGAGACGCCCCAGCCCACGACGCTCGCCGAGCACTACATCATCGCGGACCAGTGCAAGAAGGCGGACATGAAGCTGGTCAGCCTCGCCCCGCGATACGTCGGCGACTTCGAGAAGGGGATCGACTACAAGGGCGACCTCGGCGGGTTCGAGCGATCGCTCGCCCAGCACGCCGCGATCGCCAGGCACCTCGGACCCTACAAGCTCAGCCTCCACTCCGGCTCGGACAAGCTGTCGATCTACGCGACCTTCGCCCGCGTGACCGGTGGCATGTTCCACGTCAAGACGGCGGGCACGAGCTACCTCGAAGCCATCCGTGTCGTCGCCCGCCACGACCCGAAGCTCTTCCGCGAGGTGATCGACTTCTCCCGCGGCCGGTTCGACACCGACAAGGCGACCTACCACATCTCGGCGACCCTCGACGCGGTCCCGCTGCCGAGCGCCGTCGCCGACGACGCCTCGCTCGAGCGCCTCTACCTCGACGAGAACGACGGCCGGCAGATCCTCCACGTCACCTTCGGGTCGACGCTGACGAGCGACTACCTGGGCGCGGAGGTCAAGCGGGTGCTGGAGAAGCACCCCGACACCCATCAGCGGGTGCTGGCGGCCCACTTCGGCAAGCACCTGGACGCGTTGCGGGCGGGGATGGCCTGAGAACCCGTCTCCAGAACCCAGGAGGGTGCCAGGGCTTGCGTTTCGTGCAAATGAGGCCAAGCCGTCCCGACCGCGCCGGACGCGGGCACGCGTGACCGGGGCCGTTACGGCTGCGGGAGCATCGGCCCGAGCGATGTCGGTGCTTCGCCCAGGAGGGCCAGGCCCAGCGAGAGCCAGAGCGGGATGGTGATCAGCCCGGCGAGGGAGCTGCCCAGCACGGTGCGGAGCGCCGCGGGCGGGTCGCCGCCGTAGTGTCGCGCGAGGACGATCGGCATCACGGCGGCGGGCATGGCCGCCTGAAGCACGATCACCCGCCGAAGTTCGATCGACAGGCCGGGCAAGCTGACGGCCGCGAGGATCGCCAGCGGTAGCACGCCGTTCCGGACGAGCGTGGACACGAGCATCACGGGGACCGCGCGGCGGGGGTCCATCGCGCGGAACTCGTCCGCCACCGTGGCGCCGATGAGCAGCAGGGCCACCGGGATCGCGCAGGCCCCGAGCATCCCGACCCCGCCCGCCGCCATTCCCGCGAAGCGGTACAGGTCGTGCGGGAGGGCGTGCTGCCAGTCGATCAGGTTCAGCAGGAGCGCGGCGACGATCGCGACGCTCGGCGCGTTGACGACGCGTTTCCACCACCCGGGCGTGAGCCCGCCGGTGATGACGGCGACGCCGACCGTCCACATCCCGATATCGACGCCGACCATGAAGACGAACACCACGCCGACGGTGGAGGTGTCGAAGAGGGCGGCGGCGAGCGGGAGGGGGATGTAGCCGTAGTTCTGGAGCCCCGCGCAGAACGCGAACGTCCGCCGCTCCACCCGGGTCCGCAGGCCCGGCAGCGTGCCGGAGAGACGCGCGGCGCCAAACGCGGCGGCGTAGCCGAGCACCGCGCTGGCGAACCCCAGCGCCGGGGGGAGCCAGACGTTGATCGGCTCGCGCAGCCGGTCGTTGCCCACGATGACGTGGAGCGTCAGGGCGGGCACGAGCACGCGGATGGTCAGGAGCAGCAGGCTTCGGTCGGCATCCTCGGTGAGCCACTCGAGTCGCCGCAGGACCGCTCCCACGGCGATCACGCCAAAGATCGCCACCACGGCCCCGAGCACGATGATCGACTGTTCACTCACAGGGTGGAGAATAGCCCCCGCGGGCCGATCGAGGGGCTGAGGATGGACGGATTGATCCGGAGGCTCGACGGGCGCAAAAGAAAACCCGCGACTCGCTGCCCCTTCTTCCACTTTGGCCGGCGAGGATCAATCGCAGTTGGCCAGTGCTGAATCGTATGGACAGGTCGCAGGTTCTCTGCCTCTATTATCGGCGCCCCGGGCCCGGGCACGACAGGCAATTGCCGGGAACCGGCCGTAGGGGATCAGCCCGTTCGCACGGGGGGGAGCGCTGTGGCACGGACGCAGCCGTCAGACCTCTTCGAGCTGCCCGATACACCGGAGCCGCTCGTAACGGCGGTTCATGAGGTTGTCGACCTTGAACCGCTTGAGTTCGCGGACGGTCTGAACGAGGTACTTCTCGAGCTTGTCCGCGGCGGCGGCGGGGTTGCGGTGCGCCCCGCCCAGGGGTTCCTCCACCACGTCGTCGATGGTGCCGAGGCCCAGGTTCGACTCCGCGGTGAGCTTGAGCGCGTTGGCAGCGGCGGCGTTGGTCTCGCTGTTGGCCTGCTTCCAGAGGATCGCGGCGCACCCCTCGGGCGAGATCACGCTGTACCAGGCGTACTGCAGCATCGCGAACCGGTCGGCGACGCCGATCCCGATCGCGCCGCCGCTGCCCCCCTCGCCGATGACCACGCTGACGATCGGCGTCTTGAGCCGGGCCATCTCCCGGAGGTTGATCGCGATCGCCTCGGCCTGGCCCCGCTCTTCGGCGCCGATGCCGGGGTACGCGCCGGGGGTGTCGACGAAGGTGACGATCGGGAGCCCGAACTTCTCGGCGAGCTTCATGCACCGCAGCGCCTTGCGGTACCCCTCGGGGTGGGCGCAGCCGAAGTTCGCGGCGATCTTGTCTCGGGTGTCCTTGCCCTTGTGGTGGCCGACCACGAGGCACTTGTGCGGGCCGACGCGGCCGAACCCGGCGATGATCGCCTTGTCGTCGCCGTAGTGCCGGTCCCCGTGCAGCTCGCAGAAGTCCTTCACGAAGGCGTTGATGTAGTCGATCGTCTGGGGGCGGTGGGGGTGGCGGGCGACGCGGACGACGTTCCACGGCGAGAGGTTCGCGTAGATCTTCTTCAGCATCGCCGTGTGCGACTGGCGGAGCTTGCGGATCTCCGTGCTGAAGTTGATCGGGGCCGCGCCGTTTTCGGGCGTGGGGGGAGCGGCGTGGGTGGCTTCGAGGTCGGCGATCTGCCGCTCGAGGGCGACCAGCGGCCGCTCGAAGTCCAGCTCGTAAGTCCCGGCGTAGGGGGTGGTCGTGAGGGTGCTCATGCGGTTTCTGCGGTCCGTCGCGTCGTCGCGGGTGAACGTGATATCGTAACGCCCCGAACCGCCGGGCGAAACGCATGCTCCACGTCGATCAGGTTGTCATCATCGGGACCGGGCTGCTCGGGGCCAGCATCGGGCTGGGCCTCAAGAGCCGCGGGTACACCGGCGAGGTGGTCGGGGTCGGTCGGCGGCGGGAAACACTCGAGGCCGCCCGAGCCCGCGGGGCCGTCGATCGCGGCACCCTGACCCTCGCGGACGCCGCCACGCCCGGCAGCCTCATCATCCTCGCCACGCCGCTCTCGGGCTTCCCCGAAGCGTTCGACCGCGTCGCCGAGTTGCCCCAGGACGGGCTCGTCATCACGGATGTCGGTTCGGTCAAGGCCCGCGTGATGGCCGAGGCCCAGCGGCGGCTCCGGCCGGACCAGACCTTTGTCGGGTCCCACCCGATGGCGGGGGGGGAGGAGCAGGGGCCCGACGCCGCGGACCCCGACCTGTTTGTCGCCAAGCCCTGCGCCGTCGTGGTGGATGATGGCGCCCCCCAGGCCGCGTTTGATCTTGTCCGCGGCCTCTGGCGGGGCCTGGGCATGACGATCCACCCGATGGCCGCCGACGACCACGACGCGATGGTCGCGACCGTCAGCCACGTCCCGCACCTGGCCTGCTCGATGCTCGTCCACCTCGCGGCCAAGCGAGGCGGGTGGGACCTCGCCTCGACCGGGTTCCGTGACGCGACCCGCCTCGCCAGCGGGAACCCCCCGATGTGGCGGGACATCGTGGAGTGGAACCGCGACGCGATCCGGGCCGCGCTGCGCGACCTGCGGGGCGATGTCGATGCGCTGCTGGCGACGGTCGAGGCGGGCGACGACGCGTCGCTCCTGGATTGGCTCGAATCCTCCAAGGCCCGGCGAGACGATTGGCTCGCCCGCCGGGCTTAGGGTTCCGGAGGTCTGACGATGCAAGGCAAGTCGATCGTGTGCCTGTCTCTTGTCCCCGCGATCTTCCTCGGCTGCGCGGCGCGACCGCCCGCGACGGCGGTTGCGCCGCCGCCGCCCGCGGCCGAGGCCGCCGCGCCGCCCGATGAACTGCTGGCGGAGGTGCGAGCCACCGCGGCCGCGGCCCGCGCGATCGCGGAGGCGAGCGAGACGGCGGGGGCGTCGCTGCAGCTGATCGCCGACCGGCTGGCCGCGCTCGAGCCGACCCTCGCCGCCGCCCTGTCGCCGAGGGATCAGGACCACGACCGCCGCGGCGTGGACGTCGCCGCTCTCCGGAAGGTGGTCCTCCCCCGCGAGCCCAGCGCGGAGGACGTCGCGGCGTATGTGAGCCAGATCGGCGTGGTCACGCAGCGTCAGCGGCAGCGGAGCAGCGACGACCCGCAGACGGCGATGCTCGCCGAAGCCGGCCGCCACCACCTCGAGCCGCTCGTGGACGCGGTCGGCATGTCCGACACGATGGACCATTACCTGCTGCAGGCGATCCGCGTCGCCGCGACCGATGCCGACAAGACGGCGGTCCTGAGCGCCCTGGTCCGCAAGCCGCAACTGATCGACGTGATCAGCGCCCGGGGCTGGCTCGAGGAGGCGAAGCCGATCCTGCTCGCGGAGGTGAAGAACGGCCGGGCGGTGTCGAACCGCAACTGGCTGCGGACGCTGGGCCAGGTGCGGGACGCGGAGATCGAAGAGGTCCTCGTGGAGAGCTTCATCGCGGGCCCGAACCGGCCGGCGACGTTCCAGATGATCCAGCACCAGCGGGGGCTGGACCTGGGCTTCGTGGTCGCGGAGGCGTGGTCGAAGGCGCGGCTGGACACGCAGCAGGAGCGGATGCAACTGGCCCCGCTCGCCCTGTCGTGGGGGAACGAAGAGGCGCTCACGCTGCTCGTGGATGGCCTCCCGCCGACACCGCCCCCGGGGCAGCACCACGGCTGGCACGGTTCCTCCGCCGACGCCCGCTCCACCCTGCTCATCCACCTCGACTTCTACGGCACGAACGAAGAGATCCGCGAGTGGTACAAGGCGAACCACGGCAACCTCCGCTTCGACCCGGAGAAGCGCCGGTTCCGCATCGCGGAGGATGCGGACGCAAGCGACGAATGAAGGAGCAGGCGTGAAGTATCGACTCGGGTTCATCGGAGCCGGCAACATGGCGGAGGCGATCGCGCGGGCCGCGATCGCTCACGACCTGCTCGCGGGGCGGGAGATGATCGCGGCCGACCCGAGCCCGCAGCGGCGGGCGGTGTTCGAGTCGCTGGGCATCGAGGCCCGGGAGACGAACGAGGAGGTGGTGGCCGGGTCGGATCAGTTGCTGCTCGCGATCAAGCCCCAGGTGATGGCGGCGGCCGCCGCGGACATCGCCGCCCACGCTGGGGCGGATCAGGTGATCGTCTCCATCATGGCGGGCATCGGCAGCGCGAAGCTCGCCGCCGCGGTCGGCCGGCCGGTCCGCGTCGTCCGCGTCATGCCCAACACGCCCATGATGGCGGGCCTGGGGATGGCGGGCGTCGCCCTCGGTGAGCACGCCCAGCCGGGCGATGACGCGCTGGCGATGCGGCTCTTCGGCGCCGGTCGCAGCCGCGCGGTCCGCGTCCCCGAGTCGACCATCGACGCCGTCACCGCGGTCTCCGGCTCGGGCCCCGCGTACGTCTTCTACCTGGCCGAGGCGATGGAGGACGCGGCCCGCGAGTTGGGGCTCGGCGACGACGCCCGGCTGTTCGTCGCCCAGACGCTGCTGGGTTCGGCGCAGCTCCTGCTCGATTCCCCCGATTCCCCGGCCGAACTCCGCCGCAAGGTCACCAGCCCGGGCGGGACAACCGAAGCCGCCATCCGCCACCTCGACGGCGAGCGGGCGCGGGGGGTCATCATCGACGCGATCAAGGCGGCGCATCGGCGCAGCCGGGAACTCGGGGCGTAGAATGGCCGTGGATAGGGGGGCTGGAGACCGTTGATGGCCCGTTGGCCCGCCACCCGACACGCGATGCTGCAGCTCTCCCTCCTCCTCGCCCGCCTCGCGCTGGGCTTCTATTTCGCTTTCGCGGGGTGGGGCAAGGTGAGGGGGGAGCTGACGGACGACAGCGGGGCGTTCGCGAACGACCTGGGCAGCTTCTACCGCGGGCCGTTCGCGACGTTGCAGCCGGCGTGGCTGCCGGATGTGCTGGCCGCGCCCTACGGCTACGCGCTGCCGTGGATCGAGCTGCTGCTGGGCGTGGCGCTGATCCTCGGGCTCTACGGGTCGCTCGTGGCGCTGTTGATCGCCCTCGTGCTGCTGAGCATTCTCATCGCGCTGGCGCTCGGTGGTCAGGCGTTCGTCTTCCAGAAGGCGTTCGCGAGCCCGGGCCCGTACCACGCCAACGTGACCTACCTGGCGCTGGCGCTACTCCTGGCGCTGATCGGCCCGGGTCGGTACAGCCTCGACGTCCTCTGGCGGAAACGGCCCGCCGCGTAGCCAGCCGGAGCCAACCGGAGCCGGCCGGAGCGGCCGCCGCAGGACGCCAGCGGATCACCCCGCGTCGGCGGGCGCGGCATCCGCGGGCGTCGCTTCGTAGCCCGCCTCCGTGATCGTCTGCGCGAGCGTCTGCACGGCGGGGCCGGCGTCGTCCACGCGGACCCACACCGTGTGCTCCGGCACCGACACGCTCACGTCCCGGACGCCCGCGACCTTGCCGACTTTCATGCGGATCGTCTCGGCGCAGCCTTCGCAGTGGATACTGGGGGTCCTGAAGGCGTGGACCGCCGTGCCGGGGGTCGCGTCGAGCGGCCCCGTGTGGACCGCCGGGGTGGCCGGCGCGGGGACGGCGGGCTCGGGCGGGGCGGGCGGCGGGATGGCGGGGTCTTCGCCGCAGCCGGGGGCGAGGCCGACGGCGGCGGCGAGGGCGAGGGCGAGGAGGGCGGAGGGAGCATGGCGCATGGGGGTGGTTCTCGCGGAGCCGCACGCGGCTCAGGGGGCTGCGGGGTTTCCGGGGTTTCCGGGGGTGCCGTTGCGGTCGCCGGCGATGTGTGCCGCGGCGAGGCGAGCCGCGAGCCGGATCGCGCTCTTCATCGACCCCGGGTTGGCGATGTTCTTGCCGACGATGTCGAACGCCGTGCCGTGGTCGGGGCTGGTGCGGATGATCGGCAGGCCCAGCGTCACGTTCACCGCCTCGTCGAAGGCGACCATCTTCAGCGGGATGAGCCCCTGGTCGTGGTACATCGCGACGACCAGGTCATACTTCCCGGCGAGGGCGGGTCCGAAGATGGTGTCGGCCGGGAAGGGGCCGCGGGCGTCGATGCCGTGCTGCCGGGCCATCTCGATGGCGGGGGTGATCACGCGGGCCTCTTCATCCCCGAACTGCCCGTTCTCGGAAGCGTGGGGGTTGAGCCCGCAGACGGCGATCCGCGGCTTGGCGACGCCCAGTTGCTGCATCGCCTGGTTGCCCAGGTCGATGGGGTCGTAGACGCAGCCGATCGTGAAGTGGTTGCGGACGTCCATCAGCGGGATGTGGACGGTCGCGAGGACGACGTTGAGCTTGCTGGAGTGGAACATCATCGCCGACCGGCGGGTGCGGGTCCGCTGGGCGAAGAGCTCGGTGTGGCCCGGGAACCGCGTTCCCGCCATCATCCAGGATTCCTTGCAGATCGGGGCGGTGACGACGGCATCGATCCCGCCGTCCTCGATCGGGCGACCGGCGGCCGCGATGGCGTCGTCCAGGAAGCGCAGCGATGCCTGCCCGCCCTGTTTCGTCGGCTTCTGCACCGTCATGCCGAGCATGGAGAACTCGTCGTAGTCCATGACCACGACGTCGTGGACCAGCTCGAACGCGGCCCGGGGGGTGTCGTGCTGCACCCGCCACCAGAACGGCTCGACTTCTGCCAGGTCCGCCGCGTAGGCGAGCAGCTCGTTCAGCCCGTAGATGACGAACCGGCCGAGCTTCCGGATATCGGGGTCCGCCAGGGCCTTGACGACGACCTCCGGGCCAATGCCCGCCGGTTCGCCCATCGTGATACCGATCACCGGCGGGCGGGGCTTCGTGCCACCCGGGGGATGGGTGGCGTGCGGTTCCGGTTGCGAGGCGCCTCCATGCACGGCCATGGGGTCATCGTAGCAGGGATGTGCCAGGGGTTAGCCGCCGCCTTCAGGCGGCGCGGGGCCACGGTGTGCTTGAGCGCTCACGTCGCCTGAAGGCGACGGCCCGCGAGGTCAGGCCGGCTCGGGGACCGCCTTGGACGCTTCGACTTCCTCGCGGCTGGGCCAGAGCCCGGCGGCGACGCAGGCGATGGCGGCGGCGAGCAGGGCGGTCCGCAGGGCGGGCGTCGTCGTGATCCGCATCAGCCGGGAGTTGATCGTCCGCGGCGGGGTGAGGTCGATGCCGAGTTTCGGCATCGGCGCCAACAGCCAGGTGTCGACCGAAGCGGAGGTCGCCAGGATGTCGGGGTGGTAGGCGGCGGCCGGGTCCAACGTCTGCCCGACCCCGATGACCGCGTCGCGGCCCATCCCGTAGGCGGTCAGGTCCGGCAGGGCGAGGACCTGCTTGCCCGACGGCTTGAGCCCGAGCTGGGTGAACGCGAGTCGCTCGAGGAGGATCGGGTCGTCCTGCTGGAGCGCGGCGTGGAAGTTGCGGTACCGGCCGTGCTGGGTCTCGAACCGCTCGAGTTGCATGGCCATCAGGTCGCGCTGGAAGGCGAGGTCCCGGCAGGCAAGCCAGGTCGGCGTGATCAGCGCCAGCGCCAGCAGCGTGAGGCCAGATGTGAGGAACATCCAGTCCGACAGCTCGGCAGCCAGGCGATCGAAGATGGCGCGTACGGGAGCCATGGTCTGGCTGCTTATCGGCAATCGGGCAACCCGGAACCTAAAACGAGCGCGATCGGCGGTCAGCGAGGAACGGTCGTGTCGGCTGGCCGCGGCACAACGCCTGTCCGGGCTGTAGGAGGGCGGCCGGGCGACTCGGCCGGGCTGCTCGCTCCACTCGGGTTGCGTTAGCATACCGGCTCCTGCACCCCCACAGTTCCAGGTGGCTGATCCGTGAACCCCCCCGAAATCGAGAATCCGGCTTTCCTCGAGCGTAACCGCCTCGCTCCGCGGGCCGACTTCGTCCCCTGCGCCACCCCCGAGGAGGCACTGGCGACGCTGGACCCGCTCCGAGACCCGGTCTCCAGTCGTGTGCTGCCGCTGGACGGCGTCTGGCGTTTCCATTACGCGGCGTCACCCGCGGCCGCCCCGGAGCGGTTCTTCGAGTCGAGCCACGACGACGCATCGTGGGACGAACTCCCCGTGCCCTCCTGCTGGCAACTCCACGGCTACGGCCGGCCCCACTACACCAACGTTCCGTACCCCTTCCCCGTCGACCCGCCCCGCGTGCCGACGGAAAACCCCACCGGCTGCTACCGGCGGGCGTTCACCCTGCCCGACGGCTGGGAGGGCGGGGGGCTGACGCTCCGCTTCGAGGGCGTCGACAGCGCGTTTCACGTCTGGCTCAACGGCGAGGAGGTCGGCTACAGCCAGGGCAGCCGGATGGTCAGCGAGTTCGACGTCTCCCGGCTCGCGCGATCGGGTGAGAACGTGCTCGCGGTCCGCGTCTACCAGTGGAGCGACGGCACCTACCTCGAAGATCAGGACATGTGGTGGCTCAGCGGCATCTTCCGGCGGGTGTCGCTGCTGTCCCGGCCCGCGGCGCACCTCCTCGATGCGAAGGTCACCGCCGACATGGACGGCCGGCTGACGGTCGACGTCGACGCCAGCGCTGGCGCCTCCGTCCGCCTCGCGCTGCTCGATGAGCAGGGGGGGGAGGTCCTCACGGCCGAAGGCGTCACGGCGTACGAGGCGCGGGTGGAGTCCCCCCGGCTCTGGTCGTCGGAGTCGCCGTACCTGTACGCGCTGATGCTCACCGTCACCGATGCGGCGGGGCGGGTGTGCGAGGTCGTCGCCGTGCGCGTCGGCTTCCGCACGGTTTCGATCAGCGACGGCGGCGTGCTCCTGCTCAACGGGCGGCCGCTGAAGTTCCGCGGCGTCAATCGCCACGAGCACCACCCGCGGACCGGGCGGACGCTCGATCGGGCGACGATGCTCCGGGACATCGAACTGCTCAAGGCCCACAACGTCAACGCCGTGCGCACGAGCCACTACCCCTCCGACTCCCGGTGGTACGACCTGTGCGACCACTTCGGGCTGTACGTGATGTGCGAGGCCGACCTGGAGGTGCACGGCTTCGCGATGCTGGCGGACTGGAACCGCCTCGGCCGCGACCCGCAGTGGCGGGAGGCTTATCTGGATCGGGCCCGGCGGATGGTGCACCGCGACAAGAATCACCCCTGCGTCGTCATGTGGAGCCTCGGCAACGAGGCGGGGCATCACGACCACCAGCGTGCGATGGGCGAGTGGGTCCGCGGCTTCGACCCGACCCGGCCGATCCACAGCGAGGGAGACGTCACGGCAGAGACGGCCGACGTGGTGAGCCAGATGTACACGCAACTCGAAGCCATGCGAGGCTTCATCCGGGGCGACCGGACCGAAACGCGCTACGGCATCGAGCTGCGGCCCGACCACTACCTCCACAAGCCCTTCATCCTCTGCGAATACGCCCACGCGATGGGCAACGGCCCCGGTGGGCTTCAGGATTACCAGGACCTCTTCGACGCCCACGAGCGGATGGCGGGCGGGTTCATCTGGGAGTGGATGGACCACGGCATCGAGAAACGCACCGACGACGGACGCCCGTTCTACGCCTACGGCGGCGACTTCGGGGACGAGCCCAATGACGGCAACTTCGTCTGCGACGGGTTGGTGTTCCCCGACCGCACGCCCTCGCCGGGGCTGCTCGAACTCAAGGCGGTGTTTGCGCCCGTGAGATTCACCGCCGGCGACACGTCGGGACAGGTGCGCGTCGAGAATCGCTACGGTCACGGCGGGCTTGAGCACCTCGAGCTCGCGTGGGCGGTGGTGCAGGGGGAGCAGACGCTCGCAGGCGGCGTCGTGTCGATGCCGACGATCGGGCCGGGGGAGTCGGGCGAGGTCAGCATCCCGCTGCCGCACGGCGCGTACGAGGGCGAGACTTTCCTGAACCTCGACGCGCGGCTGCGGGCGGCCGCCCCGCCGCTGCCCGCGGGCCATCCGGTTGCATCTGCCCAGCTAAGCCTCCCCTCGACGACGCCACCGTCGGCCAAGCGGCCCGCCGCTCGTCCCGGAGCGTTGAGCGTCGATGACCGGGGGCATGTGATCCACCTCCGGGCTGGTGGCCTGGAAGCCCGGTTTGATCGCGTGGCGGGGCGTCTGCTCGACGTGACCCGGGACGGCCGCGCCGCGCTGCTTGCCGGGCCGCGGCTGAACCTCTGGCGGGCGCCCATCGACAACGAGCGGGTCGGCTCCGCCTCGGGCGTCCTTGCCGAGTGGCACAAGGCCCGGCTGCACCTGCTCCAGCATCGCGTCGACGGCGTCGACGTCGCGGACGACGGCGGCGTCGTCACCCTGCGGGTCCGGACCCGCGTCGCCCCGCCCGTGTGGGGATTCGGCGCGAACGTCGAATACACCTATACCTTCGACGGGGACGACGGCTTCGGGCTCCGCGTTCAAGGCACCTTCAGCGACGGCTGGCCCCGATTCCTGCCTCGCATCGGGGTGCGGATGCAGGTCCCGTCGGCGCTCGATGCGGTTACCTGGCACGGGCTCGGGCCGGGCGAAGCCTATGCCGACAGCCGTACGGCCCAACGGGTGGGGGTCTGGCGGGCCACCGTCCATGAGATGATCACCCCGTACGTCTACCCCCAGGAGTACGGCCAGCGGCTCGATACGCGCTGGTTCGAGCTGGCGGCCGGGGACGGGCAGCGGCTGCGGGTCGAGCACGAGCGCCCGCTGGGGTTCAGCGTCCACCCCTTCACCCTGGAGAACCTCACCGCCGCCCGCCACACGGTCGACCTGGTTCGGGCGCCCCACCTCGAGGTGTACATCGACTGGCAGCAGAACGGGCTGGGGAGCCACAGCTGCGCCGTCCCGCTCGATGAGCGGTACTGGTGCCGACCCGAACCCTTCGATTTTGCGATGCGTATCCGGGTGTAACCGCGAGCGGGAGCGTAACGGCTTATAATCCGCCGACCAGCCTTATGACCCACAGCCCCACCCCCCAACCCGACACCTGCCGGGCGGATCGCCCGGCGGTCGGCCCGCCCGTCGCCACGCGCGGCCGATCCGTCTACCTCGAAACCTTCGGCTGCCAGATGAACGTCCTGGACAGCCAGCTCGTCCGCGGGCAGCTTCAGGGGCTGGGCTACCGGTTCACCGACGACTGGCGCTCGGCGGATGTCGTGCTCTACAACACCTGCTCGGTGCGCGAGCACGCGGAGCAGAAGGTCTGGAGCCGGGTCGGCGAGGTGGGGGTCCTCAAGAAATCGCGGCCGGAGCTGGTCCTCGGTGTCATCGGCTGCATGGCGGAGCGCGACGGCGAGGACATGATCCGCAAGCACCCGCAGGTGGACCTGATCTGTGGGCCCGGCGAGCTGGACAAGGTGCCGATGCTCGTCGAGAACGCGGTGAAGACCGCGGCGGCGGTCGTGGCGTCGGGCGACCCGGAGGCGAAGCATGTCTCGCACCGGGGCCTGAAGCACGCGGGCATCGCCCTGCAAGGCAACACCCACCGCCGATCGGCGACGCTGTCGGCCGCGGAGGACCAGCTCGAACTCATCGACCTCTCCCGCTCCTTCGCCGCGGAGGATGATGGAAGCGGGTCGCGGTCGGCGTACGTCCGCATCACCCGCGGCTGCAACAAGTTCTGCACCTACTGCGTGGTCCCCTACACCCGCGGCGCCGAGGTCCACCGCCCGCCCGACCACATCGTCGAAGAGTGCCGCAAGCTCGTCGCGGCCGGAGTCGTCGAGATCACCCTGCTCGGGCAGACGGTCAACCATTACCACTACGACCAGGCCGCGGCGGTGACGGTCAACGGCATCCAGCAGCCGCAGGTGGGCCGCGCGGTCAAGGCGGAAGCCCACGGGCTGAATCCGTGGGCCTCGGACAGCGTCACGACCTTCGCCCAGCTCCTCGCCCGCATCCACGACGAGATCCCCGACCTCCAGCGGCTCCGCTTCGTCACCAGCTTCCCCCGCGACTTCGGCGACGACATCCTCCAAGTCATGGCCGACCGCCCGCGGATCTGCCGGTACCTCCACCTGCCGGTCCAGTCGGGCAGCGACCGGATGCTCAAGCTGATGAACCGTGGATACGCCGTCGAGGAGTACCGCGAGCTGGTGGAACGGGTCCGCCGGCACCTGCCCGATGCGGAGCTGGCGACCGACATCATCTGCGGCTTCCCCACCGAGACCGAGGAAGACCACCGCGCGACGGCGGAGCTGCTGCGGTGGACCCGGTGCAAGAACGCGTTCATCTTCAAGTATTCGCCGCGCCCCGGCACCACCGCGATCGACCGCTTCGAGGACGACGTGCCGACCGAGGTGAAGAAGCGCCGCAACAACGAGCTGCTCGCGATCCAGGCCGAGGTCAGCCGCGAGGTCCACGATCGGTACCTCGGCAAGACGGTGAGCGTCTTCGTGGAGAGCGTCTCCGCGCGGTCCCGCAAACAGGGCAACGGCGGTCTCGGGGGCGTCACCCTCAACTGGGAGCGGCCCGAAGAGGTCACGCAACTCGTCGGCCGGACGGGCACGGACCTGATCGTCTGCTTCGACGGCGACCCGTCGCTGATCGGCCGCGTCGTGGACGTGCGGGTCGAGAAGTCGGCGCCGCTCTTGCTGACGGGGTCGCTGGTCGAGGCCGCGGCAACCGCGTAGCGATGTGAGAGGGGGGTGCCACGGCTTGACCCGCGTCTTCGCGGGCAAGCCGTGCGGGTGCGGGGCCGTGTTCGGCACGGCCCGGCCTGGCGGTACCGGACCCGGCCGAGGCGCTCCGGATCCGTTTGTTACGTCACTGCTGGCGCGTCACAAATCGCACAGCCGGATTAAGTCGCCCCCCGATGCGTTCGATACTTCTCCTGCCGGGCGGCGTGGCGACCGCGGGGCGGAGTGGGAGAAGCCGGTGCCTCGGGAGGGGCGCTGGACGCATCGAGCTCGCCCGCTGCCCGGCAACTTTTCTTCAATCCACCAGCCCGAGCTCTTCGTAGAGCGTCGTCAGCGCCGCGTCGACGCGGCGCTGGTGCTCCCGCTCGCCGGGCATGCCGTTGAAGGCCAGCGTGACGACCAGGTCGTGCGCCGGGTCGGCGAACGCGACGCTCGACTCCATGCCGCTGTGGCCGAACGTCTCGTTGGACGCGTGTCGCCCGTAGCCGTAGGGCATCCGTCCCTTGCGGTCCGGGTCCTGCCGGATGAAGCCCAGGCCCCAGACCATCGGGTAGCGGAACGAGTGGTCCATCATGCCGTGGCGGTGGACGTCGGTGAACAGCTCCACCGACTCGGGTTCAAGGATGCGCGTCCCCCCGAGTTCCCCGCCGTGGAGCAGGGCGCGGTAGAACCGCGCGAGCTGCCGCATCGGCCCGGCGGCGTTGGCGCCCGGGATCGGCTCGAGGAGGTGGCGGCGCGACCCCACGCCCGCGGGCTCGAGCCCGTCGGCCGTCGCGCGGTACAGGATCGCCATCCGCTGGCCGTACGCGTCATACCGCTCGTGGCTCATCCCGAACCAGCAGTCGCCCATGCCCAGCGGCTCGAAGATCCGCTCGCGGACGTACTCGCTGAACGGCCGGCCCGACGCCCGCTGGACGACCTCGCCCAGGACGTACCACCCGGCCGTGCCGCTGTACCTCGCGAGCGTGCCCGGCTCGGCCTCGAGCGGCGCGTCGCACAGCCGCTCGATCGCCCCGTTCCAGTCGCCGGGCAGCGGGACGTGCTTCATCCCGCTGGTGTGGGTGAGCAGGTGGCGCAGGGAGATCCGCCCCTTGCCGTGGGCCGCGAACTCGGGGATGAAGTAGGCCGCGGGGTCGTCGAGGGTGACGAGCTCCTCCTCCACGAGCTGCGCGATCGCCACGGCCGTGACCGGCTTGCTGGAGGAGAGCCAGACGAGCAGCGAGTCGGGCGACATCGCCGCGCCGCCCGGGCCGCGACGGGTCTCGCCGACCGCGGCGTCGACGACCACTTCATCGTTGCGGACGACGCAGAGCTGCGCCCCCAGGTGCAGGCCGCCGTCGATGCCTTGCCGGATGTGTCCGAGGGTGCGTTCGACCGCCATGACGTCCTGTTCGTCTCCGTGTCGGTCCCGGGAACGGGAGCGGTGAGTCTAGCCGCCTCTAGGCGCGTTGGCCGACGGAGGGGACGGGCTGCGATGTCCCGCCGCTCCGCGCGGCAAGCCGATCGAGCACGCCCGCCACGAACGCGTCGCCCGGCACGCCGTACGGCCGGAACTTCTCGAGGACCCCCCGCTCCTCGTTCGCGTAGAGGGCCCGGAAGGAGCCGAGCTGCGACGCCGCGGGCGAATCGATGAGGTTCGACGAGTCGGCGGAGCTCATCTGCATGAGGACGCGGTTGTCGAACTCCCGGATCGCCTGCCGATCGAGCGTGCGTTCGAGCGTGCTCAGCGAGTCGCTCCACGCGAGCGTGTGGACGCCGACGGGCGGCCCCTCGCGCAGGACGGTGACGAAGTCCTTGTCCGGGCGGGGGGCCTTCGGTTCGTCGTCGAGCGAGGAGGAGAAGCTGAAGTCGTCCTCCTGCTTGCGGAGCATCCGGTACCGCTGCAGGCCGTGGATGACGAGGAAGGTGGCCGTGCCGTCGAGCTCGTTCGCGTCGATGCGGCGCTGCACCTCCCCCGCGAGGTCGGCGAAGCAGGCCGCGATGTCCCGGTGCTCGACGAGCGTCGCGTCATGGGGCAGGCCCGCGACGATCCGCGGGAGGAGCCCCGCGTGGGCCGCGTCGGGCGGCGTGGCGTCGAGCACGAGGAACCGCGCGGCGTCACGCGGGAGCAGCGCCGCGAGCGTCAGCAGCGACGCCGCCGTCAGCGCGGCAGCCGTCTCGTCCTGCTGCCCGATGATCACCACGTTGTTCCCGCCCTGGCGCCGCAGCTCGACGGCCGTCGGGTCCTTGATCGCGATCGCCTCGCCCAGCGGGACCCGCAGCGGCGTGACGGACGCGGGCCCGGCTCCCGAGAGCGCCGCGCGCAGCGCCCCGTTCGCCGACAGCGCGGCGGGGGCGTTGCCCTCGAAGACGATCAGCTCCCGACCCGCGGCCGGCCCGCCCGCTTCGGCCGCACGCCGCGACGCCTCCGCCAGCCCCGCGTCCCGCTCCGCGTCCGACAGCCACGAGACCTGGAACGGGCTGTTGCCCTCGATCAGGCCCCCGGCATCGTTGTAGATCGCTTCGCCCGGCCGGTTGAGCAGCCGGGCCGCGGTGTTGTCGTCCGCGAGGATCAGCTGCGCGTCCGCCTCGGAGCACTGCAGCGCGATCCGCACCGCCATCTGCCCCATCGTCGCCCGCCCCAGCCCCGACCCCGCCAACGTCTGCGAACCCAGCACGACGTGGACCCCGAACGCCCGGCCCTGCCGGACCAGCCGATCCATCAGGATGTTCGCATCCTGCGCGAGCTTGTCGTCCTGGCTGAAGAACTCCTGGAACTCGTCGATCATCAGCAGCGCCCGCGGCATCGGCCCGGCGCCCTCGGTGTCCCGGTAGTCCGCGAGGTTCTGCACGCCCGCCTTGCGGAAGATCTCGCCGCGGCGGGTGATCTCCCCGTCCAGCCGCTGCAGCACCGACAGCCCGAACTCCCGGTCCGACTCGATCGCCACCGCCCGCGCGTGCGGCAGCTTGTGCTCCGCGTACGTCTTGAACTCCACGCCCTTCTTGAAGTCGATGAGGTAGAACTCCACCTCGTCGGGCGAATACCACATCGCCAGGTTCGTCACCATCACGTGCAGCAGCGTCGACTTGCCCGACCCGGTCTTGCCCGCGATGAGCGCGTGCTGCGCGACGTCGCGCCCGAGCACCAGCTCCTGCCGCCGCGTCGCGCCCGTCCGCCCGATCGGGACCCGCAGCTCCCGCCGGCTGTCGCGGCTCCAGAACTCCCCCTCCCCCGGCGCGATCTGCGCGAACGGCACCTCCACCCGCAGGTTGTCCTTCGCCCCCTGGCCCACGCGGTGCATCAGCCGCGTCACCGTCTCCTCGTCCGGCGGCGCGTCCAGGTCGAGCGGGAACCGCCCGAAGACCGGGTCCTTCCACCCGAACGCCGACGCCCCCTCGTCCCACGCCAGCGCGATGCTGTGCGCCTCCAGGTCCTTGAGCTCGATCCCGCCCGGCAGCTTCTGCCGCTCGTCCACCGCGATGAGCGTGTACACCCCGCACCGCGGCCCGCTGCGCAGGATGCTCCGCAGCCGCTGCGCCGCCGTCTCGCTGAAGTTCGTCGGAAAGTCGGTGATCACCAGGAACCGGTACGGCTCCGCGAGCTCGCCCGCCACCGCGTTGTACGACTCGATCGTCGGGAACTCGTTGCGGAGGTACTTCTGGATCACGTTTTCCATGTGCTCGGTCAGGCCCGCGAGCCGGGCCTCGATATGCTCCGACGCGGTCCAGATCCGCTTGCCGACCAGGTCCTCCTCGTAGTCGACCAGGTGCATGAAGCCCGCGAAGTTCTGCCCCAGCGCGACCGGGTCGATGATCGTCAGCCGCGCCCGCCCCGGCGGCAGCGTGGTCAGCAGCCGCGCCATCACCGCCTGCACGGCGTGCACCGCCTCCGCCCGCCCCTCGTCGCCGTACCGCCACAGCACCGACCCCTTGTCCGCCAGCCGCATCATCGCGGGCAGCGTCAGCCGGCCGCCCTCGCCGTCCTCCCCGGCCGCGTCCCGCTCGCCGCCGGGCGCCTCGAACGCCCGCCGGTCGACGTGCAAGTAGCCGAACCGCACGCCCGGCGGGTGCTCCGTCGGGGGCGTCCAGTCCCGCCACAGCGGCGCGTCCCACGCCGGGAACAGCCGCCGCGTGAGCCGCGCCTCCTCCGCCGCCAGCCGTTCCACCGCCCCCCACGCCGACGCCCACTCCGCCCCGAGCGCCGCCCGCTCGCTCGCCGCCTGCTCCGCGCTCCGGCGGACGCGGCCGTCGAAACGCGCCTGGATCATCGCTTCACACCGGCCGTACCGCGTCCCGATCGCTCCGAGCCGCTCCGCGAGCCGCGCGTCCGCGTCGGCGGTCTCGGCGTCCCGCGCCGCGATGCGCTCCGCCAGCTTCGCCCCGTGCGCCGCGTCCGCCTCCGCCAGCAGCCGGGCCTTGCGGTCCGCGATCTCCCGCAGGATCGGCGTGAACTTCGCCTTCGCCGCCGCGACCGCCTCGTCCCGCTTCGCCCGACGCTGCGCATCCTTCTGCTTGTTCCGCATCGCCAGGTCCATCACCCACCGGTCCGCCGCCGACCGCGCCCACGCCGCCGCCTCCGCGAGCGGCAGGTACGCCTCGCGCACCCGCTTCCGCGCCAGCCGCGACAGGCCCCACAGCGACACCGCCACCGCCGCCGCCACGACCGGCAGCCCGACGTACAGCCACCGCGTCGGCTGCCACTCCCCCGCGAACAGCAGCCCCGCCCCCGCGCCCGCCACCAGCAGGAACCCGATCACCCACAGTTGCAGCCCCTCCGTCCACTGCGGCAACTGCAGCGACCCCAGCTCCGCCAGCTTCGCCTCCGCCCGCCGGTGCTGCTCCGCCAGCACCTCGTCGGGCTTCTGACCCTCCCCGAACGCCAACTCCCGCGCCGGCGACGCCGCCAGGTGCATCGCGCCGTAACGCTTCAGCAGCGCCGCCGCCTGCCCCTCGATCGCCCCGATCGAATCCGCGTACGCCTTGCTCCGCGCCTCGACCTCCTCGAGCAACTGCGCCGCCTTCGCCTTCTTCGCGTCGTACACGCTCTCAGCGACCCAGATCGTGTGCTCCAGCTCCTTCCGCGCCGCCGCCCGCGCCCGGTCCAGCTCTTCGCCCACCCGCTCCCGGGCCGCGCCGTGCTCCGACGCCAGCGAAGCCTCCGCCTCGGCGAAAGCCCGCACCGCGCCCGCCGTGTCCCGCTCGTGCTCCGCCCGCGCCTGCGCCTCGTACCGCTCCCGCCGCTTCGCCAGCCGGCGGAGCGACCGCTGCCGCTGCACCTCCGCCACCCGCCGCCGCTCCTCGTGCCCCGCACGCACCGCCGCCTCCCCGTCGTCGCGCGCGGCCGTCCGCGCCAGCAGCTCCGACAGCGCCTGCCGCTGCGGATCGACGATCGGTTCGGGCGAAGGGGCGGCTGTGTGGGCGTCGGCTTGCGTCATACCTGCGGTCATCCCGGAGTCATGGCCATTGATTACGAACAGTCCCGGCGGGCACGCTGCAGCACCTCCTGCATCTGCTGCATCCCCCCCAGCGCGCCGCGCACCCGGTGGTCCAGCTCCGCCACCACCTCCCCCTCGAACGACCGCGCCACCTCGTCCCGCCAGCTCGGCCGCACCCGACCCCACGCCGCGTGCAGGTCCTTGAGCGCCCGCTGAAGCTTCGCCTGGCCCACCGAGACACTCATCGCGCGCCCTCCCCATCTTCGGCACGATCCGCCCCCGCC
>CAZKRE010000013.1:0-1148 GCA_964555075.1 uncultured Phycisphaeraceae bacterium | reverse complement strand
CCGGCCGGGCCACCGTCGCGGCCTCGTCCCCGGTCGGCCGGGCGACCGCCGCGCCCTCGCCCGCGGCCCCCGACGCCTCCCGCCGCGCCGGGCCGCTCATCGACACGTACGCCTCCAGCGCGTCCCGCATCCGGTCCAGCCGCGCCACCGCCGTCGGCACGTCCGTCTCCGCCGCCCGCAAGACCGGCTGCACCATCCCCCGGTACAGGATCGCCTCCTGCTCCAGCTTCATCCGCCAGCCCCGGATCGCCTTCCGCTTCGCCTCCGCCTCCTCCACCGCCGCCCGCGCCCGCTGCATCGCCTTCCGCTCGTCCGCCGCCGACTGCGCCGTCCCGTCCACCGCCTTGTACAGCGTCTTCTTCCGCAGCGCCTCCTGAGCCTGCTGGTACGCCTCCACCCGCTTCTTGTGCTGCTGCTCCCAGAACGGCTGCTGCTCCATCTCCAGCCACCGCAGCGTCCGCGCCACGTCCGCGTCCGCCTCCGTCACCGCCACCTTCGCCCCCTCCCCGAACGTCACCAGCGCCCGCCGCAGCTCCCCCAGCAGCTCCACCGCATCAATGCTCGCAAACTGGCTCACGGGTGCTCCTGGGGAAGGGGCCGAGGGGCCAAGGGGCCGAGGGGCCGAGGGGTCGAGGGAGTGGGGGGCCAGCGGACCGCAGTCCTCCTGCTTCACTCGGCCCCTCGGCCCCTGCCCCCTCGGCCCCTCCCGTCCTACTTCTGATTCAAGTACGCCTCGATGTGCCCCGCCTTCTGCGACAGAAACTGCGCGTGCTCCCGGCTCACCTCCGAGAACCGGGCCAGGGCCTTGATCGCCTGGTTGAACTCCTCGGCGAACTTCCGCTGCTCCTGGTCCCGCCACGTGGACTCGAGGCCCGCCATCCGCCCCTTGATCCCCGAGACGAGGCCTTCCAGTTCCGCATTGAACCGCCCGAGGTCCCGCGCAAAGCGGCGAAGCTCGGCCGGATCGACCATCGCGCGTGCCATCAACGGCTCCCGGTGCGTTCGATTACCCGACGCAACCCATTCTACGGCCTCCCGCCCCACGCGCCCATCGCCCGCCACCGCCGCCCCCGTCGCCCCTCTCCTCGCAGCGACGCCGGATGCCACGCCCGCGCGCCGGGCGTGCGCTCGCGCGGGGGACGCCCAAC
>CAZKRE010000012.1:0-33286 GCA_964555075.1 uncultured Phycisphaeraceae bacterium | reverse complement strand
GAGCAGCCGCTGGTAGTGCGTGATGAGGAGGAACGACCGCTTGCCATCGCGGAGTTGATTCACGCCGTCGGACACGACCTTCAGCGCGTCGATGTCGAGGCCCGAGTCGGTCTCGTCGAGGATCGCGAGGCTCGGCTCGAGCAGCGCCATCTGGAAGATCTCGAACCGCTTCTTCTCGCCGCCCGAGAACCCCTCGTTCACGCTCCGCTTGAGCATGTCCTGCGGGATATCGACGAGCCGAGCCTTCTCCCGGGCGAGCTTCACGAACGCCATCGCCTCGATCTCCGGCTCGCCGTGGGCGACCCGCTTGGCGTTGAGCGCGGCCTTGAGGAACTGCGTGTTGCTCACGCCCGGCACCTCGACAGGGTACTGAAACGCGAGGAACAGCCCCTTCTGCGCCCGCTCCTCGGGGTCGAGTTCGAGCAGGTCCTCGCCCTGGAAGATCACCTGCCCGTCGGTTACCTCATAGGCCTCGTGGCCCGCAAGGATCGAAGACAGCGTGCTTTTGCCCGAGCCGTTGGGCCCCATGATCGAGTGGACCTCGCCCGCGTTGATGGTGAGGTCCACCCCGCGGAGGATCTCGACCTCGGGCTGATCAGTGAGGCGGGCGTGGAGGTTCTTGATTTCGATAAGAGGCGTCGTCATGTCTTGGTTGCTCTTTTTTCACGGGCAATGGGACGCCCGCACCACTGGGTTAATCAGCCCACGCTGCTCTCGAGCGAGACGTCGAGCAGCTTATTGGCTTCCACGGCGAACTCCATCGGGAGCTCGCTGAGCACCTGCTTGCAGAAGCCGTTGACGATCAGCGATACCGCGTCCTGCTCGCTGATGCCGCGGGCGGTGAGGTAGAAAAGCTGGTCTTCGCCGATCTTGCTCGTCGTCGCTTCGTGCTCGGTCTTCGCGGTCGAGTTGCGGATGTCGATGTAGGGGAACGTGTGCGCACCGCACCGGTCGCCGATGAGCATCGAGTCGCATTGGGTGTAGTTGCGAGCATCCTCCGCCCCGGGGTTCACCCGGACCAGGCCGCGGTAGATGTTCTGGCCCTCGCCGGCGCTGATGCCTTTGCTGATGATCGTCGAGCGGGTGCGCTTCCCGATGTGAATCATCTTCGTGCCGGTGTCGGCCCGCTGCTTGTGGTTGGTGACCGCAACGCTGTAGAACTCGCCGACGCTGTCGTCACCCTTGAGGATGCAGCTTGGGTACTTCCACGTGATCGCGGAGCCGGTCTCGAGCTGGGTCCAGGACACGCGGCTGCGGGCGCCGGCGCACATCGCGCGCTTCGTGACGAAGTTGTAGATGCCGCCCTTGCCGGTCTCGGGGTCGCCGGGGTACCAGTTCTGGATCGTCGAGTACTTGATGTATGCGTCGTCAAGCGCGACGAGCTCCACCACCGCGGCATGCAACTGGTTCTCGTCCCGCTGCGGCGCGGTGCAGCCCTCGAGGTAGCTCACTTCGGAGCCCTTGTCGGCGATGATGAGCGTCCGCTCGAACTGGCCGGTATTCCGCGCGTTAATGCGGAAGTAGGTGCTCAACTCCATCGGGCACTTCACGCCCGGCGGGATGTAGGCGAAGCTCCCGTCGCTGAACACGGCGCTGTTGAGGGTCGCGAAGAAGTTATCGCTGTGCGGCACCACGGTCCCGAGATACTTCTGCACCAGCTCCGGGTAGTCCCGCACCGCCTCGCTGATCGGGCAGAAGATCACGCCCGCGTCGCTGAGCGCCTTCCGGAACGTCGTCGCCACTGAGACGCTGTCGAACACCGCGTCGACGGCGACGTCCTTCCGCTCCTCCCCGTCCGGCCGCTCGATCCCCAGGAGCGCCTCGCGCTCCCGCAGCGGGATCCCGAGCTTCTCGTAGGTCTCGAGGATCGCCGGATCGACTTCGTCCAACGAACCGGGCCTCTTCTTCGGCGCGGCGTAGTAGCTCGTCGCCTGGTAGTCGATCGGGCCGTAGTCCATGTAGGCCCATTTCGGCTCTTCCATGGTCTGCCAGTGGCGGAAGGCTTTGAGTCGCCACTCGAGCATCCACTCCGGCTCGCCCTTCTTCGCCGAGATGTAGCGGACGATGTCCTCGTTGAGTCCGGGCGGTGCGAACTCCTGCTCCACGAGGGTCTCGAACCCCGCGGTGTAACCCTTCCTCGTGAACTCTTCGATTGCGGCTGTTGCGGTCGTCATGGTTTTTTTATCCCGTTGGGGCGGCCCCGCGAGCCCATGATGGCGAGCTCGTAGCGCGGGCCACTGCCCCCGTTGGTTCCCGCCGCGCTCTCCACGCGGCCGTCGATCATGTCCTGAAGCGTCACGCTCTGCAGCAGCGCTTCCACCCGCTCACTGAGCCGTCGGATGGACGGCCCGATCGGGCACCGCTTCATCATCGCACAAGGCCGACACTCGGCCTCTCCCCCCGCCTCCTCGCCGTCGTGCCCCTCGTCTTCGGGGCAGCAGAGGGCGAACTGGAACGGGCCTTCGACCGCCTCGATCACGTCGCAAACGGTGATGGCCCCCGCCGACCGGGACAGGTAGTACCCGCCATGCACCCCGCGGCTCGAGCCCGCCAGCCCAGCCCGGTTGAGCTGCTTGAGCAGATTCATGAGCAGCGACCGGGGCATCCCGTACGCGTCCGCGACCTCGCGAGCGCTGAGCGCCTCGGCCTCGTCCCGCGCATGTTTCGCCAAGTGGCACATCGCCACAAGGGCATAATCCGTCTTGCGATTGAGCTTCAGCGGCATGCGGCGCCCCGCGGACAGAAGAATATAGGCCCTCCGCGGTACGATTTCCAGTCCGCTGGTGAAAGCCTCCTCATCTCGCTTCAAATGCTGCAATGGGCCGGGGATACGCGGACGAGAGGCCCGGCCGCGTCACACGACGCGACGCTGCCGGTCTATGATGAACGCATGTCCCAGTCTCGTTCGAGCCGACGCCGCTACCTCCAGTATCGTGGAAAGCTCCGCCAGCGCGCGAAGGGCGAGCCGGTCCTTGACGACCCGCGGTCGGGCGCCTTCCAGCGCAATCGCAAGCAGCGGTCGCGGACATTCGTGCAGATCTTTGTTGCGTTTCTCGGGTTCCTCCGAGGACACGGCCTGATGGTGGCGGGCAACCTCGCCGCGCTGACGGCCGCCACCCTGCTCGCGCTGGTCCCGCTTTACATCCCAAAGCTCGTATTCGACAACGTCCTCGACGACCACCCCCTGCCCGGGTGGATCGCGCGGTGGGTGACGCTGCCGAGCGAACCACGCACGCTGCTGGTCGTGCTCGCGGTGGCCGGCATCAGCATCACCTGCGCCTCCATCGCCTTCGGGCTCTGGGGGCGCTGGCACAACACCCGCATCTCCAAGCGGCTGCAGGTCGAGGTCCGCCGGAAGGTCTTCGAGCACGCGGCCCGCCTCCCGCTCCACCGCGTCTACGAGCTGAAGTCCGGCGGCCTCGCGAGCATCCTCCGCGACGATGCGGGCAGCGTCGGCGACCTCACGTTCTCCATGCTCTACAACCCCTGGCGGGCCATCTGCCAACTGACCGGGACGCTGATCATCCTCGCGTTCGTGGACCTCCGGCTGCTGCTTGGGGGGTTGTCGATCCTGCCGATCGTCTGGTTCACGCACCGCACGTGGATCGGCCGCATCCGCCCGATCTTCCGCGATATCCGCTCTTCCCGCCGGCACGTCGATTCCCACGCGACGGAGGCGTTCGGGGGGATGCGCGTCGTCCGCGGGTTCGGCCGCCAGCAGGGCGAGGCCGCCGCGTTCGTCCAGAACAACAACATGATGGTGCGCCAGGAACTCTTCGCCTGGTGGTGGATGCGGGGCGTCGACACGGCCTGGGCCGTGCTTATCCCCGCCGCCTCGGCCGCGATGCTCTGGTACGGCGGGACCCGCATCCTCGACGACCGGGCCGCGGTCGCCGCCGGCACGCTCGCCCCCGACGCCGCGCTCACCGCCGGCGACCTCGTCATGTTCCTCTCCTACCTCGCCGCGATGCTCGGCCCGATCGCCGCCCTCGCCGAGACCGCCAACGGCCTGCAGAACAGCCTCGCCGGCCTCGACCGCATCCTCGATCTGCTCAACGAACCGCGTGAAATGGTCTCTCCGAAAGACGCGATCCACGTGACCCCCGCCACCGTCCGCGGCGGGATCTCGCTGCGCGACGTCAGCTACACCTATCCCGGCACCAGCGACGCGGCGCTGCGACACGTCTCCCTCGACGTCGCGCCGGGGCAGGTCGTCGCGCTGGTCGGGTCCAGCGGCGCCGGCAAGACGACCTTCTGCAACCTCGTCGCCCGGTTCTACGACCCGACATCCGGCAGCGTCCACCTAGACGGGATTGATCTCCGCAAGATCGATGTCGAGAGCTACCGCCGGTGCCTCGGCGTCGTCGAGCAGGACATCTTCCTCTTCGATGGCAGCGTCGCCGACAACATCCGCTACGCCCGCCGTGGCGCGTCGCAGAGCGACGTCACACGCGCCGCCAAGCTCGCGAACGCCCACGAGTTCATCGTCGACCTGCCCGAGGGGTACGAGACCTGGGTCGGGGAGCGGGGGGTGAAGCTGTCGGGCGGGCAGCGGCAGCGGCTCGCGATCGCCCGCGCCATCCTCGCCGACCCCCGCATCCTCATCCTGGATGAAGCAACGTCCAATCTCGACACCGAGAGCGAGCGGCTCATCCAGGCCTCGCTCCGCACGCTGATGCGCGACCGCACCAGCTTCGTCATCGCCCACCGCCTCTCCACCATCCGGGACGCCGACCAGATTGTCGTGCTCGAGCACGGCGAGGTGATCGAGACGGGGACCCATGACGAACTCATGGCCCGCAGCGGTCGGTACCAGCAGATGGTGCTGCTGCAGACGATGCCCGTCGACGAGCAGGCGCTCGCGCGACGGGCGTCCTTCAGCCCGGCCGCGGAGCCGGAGGCTTAGCCCCCTCTCCCGCCAGCCGGGTTCACCGCACGCTTGGCGTGAGGATCGTCCGCCCCGCGTTTCAGCACATTCCCCATCATGGCCGCGGCCTTTGCCGCGCTACTGTCACGCGTTTCACAACCCGCCACACCAACGGAGACGCGGACATGTTCTCACACGACAAACGCCTTCAGTATCACGCCAAGCCCGACAAGCCCGACCCGATCTTCGCGAAGAAGCTGCAGGAGGTCATCGGCGGCCAATGGGGCGAGATGAGCGTCATGATGCAGTACCTCTTCCAGGGTTGGAACTGCCGCGGCCCGCAGAAGTATCGCGACATGATCCTCGACATCGGCACCGAGGAGATCGGCCACGTCGAGATGCTCGCCACGATGGTCGCTCGCCTCCTGGAAGGGGCGCCGGTGGAGGACCAGGAAGCGGCGGCACGGGACGGCGTGGTCGCCGCGGCCATGGGCGGCAGCAGCCTGAAGGACGCCATCTGGGCCGGCGCCGCGGACCCGCACCACTTCATCGTCTCCGGCGGCGGCGCGATGCCCAGCGACGCCAATGGCAACCGCTGGACCGCCGCGTATATCGTCGCGTCCGGGAATCTCATGGCGGACTTCCGCATGAACGTCACCGCCGAGTCGCAGGGCCGCTTGCAGGTCGCCCGGCTCTACGAGATGACGCATGACCACGGGGTCCGGGACATGCTCGCCTTCCTCCTCGCTCGCGACACGATGCACCAGAACCAGTGGCTCGCCGCCATGGAGGACCTCGAGCGAGAGGGGTTGGGAGGGACGCCCGTGCCGGTCAACTTCGACCCAAGCCACGAACACCAGGACGTCTCCTACCAGTTCCTCAACTGCTCCAGCGGGACCGAGAGCAGCGAAGGCCGCTGGGCCAAGGGGCGGAGCATCGACGGCAAGGGGGAGTTCACCTATGTCGCCAATCCGCAGCCCATGGGCGAAGCCCCCGTGCTCGGCGAAGGCAATCCGCTTCTGCACGGGACGCCCCGGAAGCCGCTGCCGCCGTCGGCACAAGGCCCGCGGGCCACAGCCAACGGCGGCGCTACGGCCCGATCTCACCGATAGGGCTCGCTCGGTCGCGACCGGGCCGCCCGCGAGCGTGCCCACGCCACGCTCCGGCGGACCGGTCGGCCGCGCCCGGGGATCCTCACAGGGGAATGCGGAGCGGCCGGGTCACTTGACGGTTTCCGGGCTTGCAACTAACCTTATCGATTCGTCCCATGAAGGGCGCGGCGCGATCCCTCACGCCGTGTCCATCAAGATGATCGATCCTGATGAGTCGATGGCGACTCATTCCCCGGCAATCCCGGACCCCCGGAAACGAGGACCTCATGCTCCCCTGCCAACGTAAGACCCGCTCACAGAGCAAGATGGGCCGGAGCCACAAGAAGTTGCAGGCCGTGAGCAGCGTCAAGTGCCCGAACTGCGGCACCGCGAAGCTGCCACACGCCGCCTGCAATGAATGTGGCTATGTCCGGCCCGGCCTCCAGCTCCAGCTCTCCCGCGAGGAATAGGTGCGAATCGCTATTGACGTCATGGGGGGCGATCATGCTCCCGACGCGATCCTCGCGGGCAGCTTGGACGCGCTCAGCCTGTTCGACCCCGGCGATCAGCTCGTGCTGATCGGCGATGAGGCGGTCATCCGCGAGGGCATCGCCGAGCGCGGCCTCTCCAAGGACCCGCGCATCGAGGTCGAAGGGACGACGGAGGTGATCGGCATGGCTGAGCCGCCGGTCGCCGCGATCCGCACGAAGCCCGACAGCTCGATCGCCCGCATGGGCACGCTCAGTGCCCGCAAGGCCGGTGGCCGCCGCTGCGACATCGTGATCTCCGCCGGCAATACCGGGGCCTGCGTCGCCGCCGCCCAGATGTCGATGCGCCGGCTCCGCGGCGTCCATCGCCCGGGCATCGCGGTGACCATGCCCACCTTTTTCGGCCCGGTCACCCTCTGCGATGTGGGCGCCAATCCCGAGCCCAAGCCGGCCCACCTGCACCAGTACGGCCGGATGGCGGCGATTTACGCGACCGTGACTCACGGCATCAAAGACCCCCGCGTCGCGCTGCTCTCCATCGGCGGCGAGGAGGGCAAGGGCACGCCGCTGGTCAAGGAAACGCACAAGCTCATGAAGGTCGACGACGGGATGAACTACGTCGGCTACGTCGAGGGGCGCGACCTCTTCGACGGCAAGGCCGACATCGTCGTGTGCGAGGGCTTCACGGGGAATGTCGTGCTCAAGCTCGCCGAGGGGCTCGCGGCCGGGCTGTTCCGGACGATCGCCCACGAGATCTTCGAGATCGACCCCGAGCTCGCGATGAAGTTCGAGCCGGTCGTCAAGAGCATCTACAAGAAGCACGATTACCACGAGTACGGCGGGGCGCCGCTGCTGGGGGCGAACGGCATCTGCATCATCTGCCACGGGTCCAGCGAGGCGCGGACCATCACGGCGGCCATCCGCAACGCCCGCCAGTTCGCGCTGCAGGGGGTCAACGAGGCGATCGTCGCGGCCTTCGCCGACGTGGAGATCGCCGCCGAGGAACCCGTATGACCCGTCGCCAGACCCCGCGTCCAGCGGGTGTCCGCATCGCCGGCACCGGCATGGCGGTCCCGCCCACCTGCCTGTCCAATGACGACCTCGCCAAGCGCGGCATCGATACCACCGACGAGTGGATCACGCAGCGCACCGGGATCAAGACCCGCCACGTGGTCGACAGCGGCACGATCGAAACCAGCACCCTGGGCGCCCAGGCCGCGACCCAGGCCCTCGAGAACGCCGGCATCGCGCCCGCCGAACTCGACCTGCTCATCCTCGCGACGATGACGCCCGACGTCATCTGCCCCGCGTCGGCGGCATCGATCGTCCGCAAGATCGGCGCGATCCCCTGCGGCGCCATCGACGTCAACATCGCCTGCACCGGCTACGTGGCCGCCCTCAACCTCGCCCACAACTACGTCGCCACCGGCCACGCGAAGAACGTCGCCGTCGTCGCCTCCGAAACGCTGTCGGCCATCGTCGACTGGAAGGATCGGCGGACCTGCGTGCTCTTCGGGGACGGCGCCGGGGCCGCGATCCTCACCGCCAGCGATGACCCGGAGCAGGGAAGCCTGTACCAGAGCCTCGGCTCCGATGCCGATCGCGGCGATGTGCTCTTCATCCCACGCTCGGAACGGGACATCCCGGAGGGGCAGGCGGACGTGTTCAGCGGGGCGTACAACACGCTGCAGATGAACGGCAAGGCGGTCTACAAGTTCGCCGTCGAGGTCCTCGCGCAGAGTGTCGAGAAGGCGCTGACCGCCACCGGGCTCACCGCCGACGACGTCGCGATGGTGATCCCCCACCAGTCGAACATCCGCATGCTGCAGAGCGCGTGGAAACGGCTGGGCTTCGACGACAGCAAGGTCTACATCAACATCGACCGCTTCGGCAACACCTCGGCGGCGAGCATCGGCATCTGCCTGCACGAACTCATGGCCGCTGGCCGGATCAAGCGGGGCGACTATGTCGTCTTCGTGGCCCAGGGCGGCGGCCTCTCGTGGGGCACCAACCTCTGGCGGCTGTAGACGGGAGCGACGCTCCGACCGCCCTCGCCTCAGGATTCAACGGCAACGGCCCGCGTCGCGTCGAGGCAACACACGTCTTCGCAGGCTGGCCTCTCCTCAGATCAGATCCAGCCACGCCGGCAGCGCCAGGCTCAGCGACGGGAACGCCGCGATCAGGCCGATCGCAACCAGCATCGCGATGAAGAGCGGGACCATCGCCCGACTGGTTGCCGTGATCGACGTCTGCCCGATCCCACAGGCCAGGAACAGGCAGGTGCCCACCGGCGGGGTGCAGAGCCCGATGCACAGCGTCGCGATCATGATGATCCCGAAGTGGACGGGGTCCACACCGAGTTGGATCGCGACCGGGAGGAACACCGGCGTGAAGATGAGCACCGCGGGCGTCATGTCGAGGAACGTCCCCGCGGCAAGCAGCACGGCGATGATGATCAGCAGCAGCACCAGCGGGCTGTCCGACAGCGAGAGGAGCGACGCGCCCAGCGCTTGGGGAACCTCCTGGCGGGCGAGCATCCAGCTCATGGCGCTGCTGGCGGCGATGAGCAGGAACACGACGGACGTGGTCCGTGCGGACTGGAGGAGGATCCGCGGGACGTCGGTCATGCGGATCTCGCGGTAGGCCCCCATCCCGAGCAACGCGGCGTACGCCACGGCGACGGCGGAGGCCTCGGTCGCGGAGAAGATCCCCCCGAAGATCCCCCCGAGCACCACCACCATCATGAGCAGGCTGGGGATGGCCGCGAGTGCGGCTGGAAGGATGCGCGGCGGCGGCGGGGCATCGGGATCGCGGCGGCCGGCGCCCGGCTTAACCAGTAGCGCCGACATCACGATCAGCGAGAGGCCGATGAGGATCCCCGGGCCCACGCCCGCGAGGAAGAGGGCGGCGATCGAGACGTTCTGCGCGGTGACCGCGTAGACGATCATGATGTTGCTGGGCGGGATGACCAGCCCGGTCGTTGCGGCGGTGGCGGTCAGCGCGGTGGCGAACCCGGGGCTGTATCCGCGGCTGCGCATCTCGGGGATCATGACCGCGCCGATGGAGGAGACCGCCGCCGCGGCGGAGCCGGAGATCGACCCGAAAAGCATCGAGGTGACGACCGTGACGTAGGCGAGTCCGCCGCGGAATCCGCCGACGAGCGCATCGGCCAACTGCAACAACCGGCGAGCCATGCCCCCGGTCGACATCAGCTCGCCCGCCACGATGAACAGGGGGATCGCGAGCAGGGGGAAGCTGTCGATGCCGTTGCCCATCTGCTGGGCGACGATCGACGGTGCGTTGGGCCCCGCCAGCACGACAACCGCGAGGAGCGTGGCGAGCCCGAGCCCGAACGCGACGGGCACCCCCAGCGCCAGGACGGCGGCGAAGGCGACGGCGAGGATGAGGATCGAAGGGTCCATGAGCTAGAGATCCGGATTGATGACGGGCGTTGCGGGACCGGTTTTGCGCCGGTGGGTGAACGTGCTGATCGCCGCCGCGACCGCGATGAGCAGCCCGCCCACCGGGATCGCCAGGTAGACCCAGCCGCGCGAGATGCCCAAGGCTGGGAGGATCTGGCCCGACGCGAATCGCTGGGCCGTGAGCACGCCGCCCCCGTAGACCATGACCACCCCCGCGAACACCGCGACAAGCAGGTCGCTGAACGCGGCGATCCACGGTCTGGCATCCGGCAGGAGCGCGGGGGGCAGCAGGTCAACCGCGAGGTGCTGCCGCTCGATGTACGCCAGCCCCGCCCCGACCATCGCGACCCACACCACGAGGAGCTGCGCCATCTCGTCGGTCCACTGGGCGGCGTTCTGGAGCACGAAGCGGCTGAACACCCCCCACAGGACGTCGAGCACCAGGGCGCCCATCATCGCCGCGAGCAGCCAGCCCAGCACACGCTTCAAACCATCGGTCATCGTCACGGCACCCCCTCCTCAGAAGGCGATGCATCGGCGGGCGCGGCCGTGACCGCCCGGATGCGGTCGATCAGTTCGCCCACCTCGGTGCCCCGGTAGCTGTCCAGCAGCGGCTGAACCGTTGCAACGAACGGCTCCTGGTCCGGATACGTGAACGACACCCCTTGCTCCCGGAGCAACTCGATGGCCTCGGCTGTCTCCGTGGCCCAGAGTTCCCGCTGGTACCGGCTCGACTCGGCGGCCGCATCCAGCAGCACACGCTGGTGTGTCGGCGAAAGCGTCTGCCACGCCGTCTCGCTGATCAGCACGAGGTCGGGCACGCGGGTGTGTTCGTTGAGCGAAAAGTGCTTGGAGACCTCGAAGTGCCGCACGCCGAGGTAGCTGATCAGGTTGTTCTCCGCGCCGTCGACCATGCCCTGCTGAAGGGCGGTGTACAACTCGCCCCAGGGGACGGGTGTGGGCGAGCCGCCCATCGCGAGGATCATGTCCATCGCCGTGCGGCTCTGCTGGACGCGGATCTTCAGGCCGCGCAGGTCGGACGGCTGCTCGATGGGCCGCTGCGTGGTGTAGAAGCTGCGGGCTCCGGCGTCGTAGTAGCACAGCCCGCGCAGGCCGCGGTCAACTCCGGCGAGCAGGAGGTCGTCGCCGACGTCGCTTTCGAGCACCTGCCAGTAGTGGTCCGCGTCTCGGAAGACGTAGGGCAGCGAGAAGACGCTGAACGTCGGCACGAAGCTCTCGATCGGTCCCGCGGAGGTCTTGGCCATGTCGAGCGTGCCGGCCTGAAGCTGCTCGATGTACTGCGACTCGCCCCCGAGCTGCCCGCCCGGATAGATGCGGACGTCGAGTTCCCCGTTCGTCCGCTCGGCGACGATCTCCGCGAACCGGACCATGGCGAAATGCACCGGGTGGCTTGCGTCCAGCGCATGGGCCATGCGGAGCACCTGCTGGCCGCCCCCTACCCTGCCGCGGTTCATCGCGAGGTAGAAGGCAAACACCGCCGATGTAAGTAGAACCCCGATCAGCACGCCCGCGAGCATGGTTGCGGCCGCGGAGCCGCCCGCGGGGGCCGGGATGGGGGGTGGCGACGCTGGATCGTTCGACATGTGACGTCAACCCGAGAAGGGAACCCGTTTTTATGGTACCGGCATCGGCTACCCATGTCGCTCACCTTCAAGCGCGAGGGGCGCGGCCCCGTCGGTCGGGGATGGTGGAGAGATCGGCGGTGCCTGTCGCGACGCGGGGGATGCTCCGGCGTATGCGACTCCCCGGCCTCGCTCAATGACGGCGGCGAGGCGGTCGGCCGGGCAAGCGATTATGATGCCCCCGCGGGCACCCTCGACACCGAGACCAGGAGATACCCACCTTGCCATCCCCCAACGACCGCCGCTACCTCGAATCGCACGAATGGCACAAGCTCGAAGGAGACCTGGTCGCCATCGGCATCAGCCAGTTCGCCGTCGATGAGCTCACCGACATCACCTTCCTTGAGGTGAAGGCTCAGTCGGGTGCGATCGCCAAGGGGGAGACGTTTGGCGAGATCGAATCCGTGAAGGCGACGAGCGAGCTCTACTGCGGCGTGGATGGTGAGGTCGTGGAGGTCAATCAGGCGGTTGTCGATAATCCCGCGCTGATCAACGAGGACCCGTACGGCCAGGGCTGGATCATCAAGATTCGCCCCAGCGACCCGGGGCAACTCGACGGCCTGCTCGAAGCGGGTGAGTACGAGCGTCGGGCGGGCTGAGCGGGCCCCATCGCCGTGGCTGGAGCGGCCGGCGGGGGCGAGGTACGATGGCTCCACCCTTGATTTGTGCCACCCATGATCGTTGACGTCCACACGCGCATCTGGGAATCGGCGGACCTGCTCGGCTCGGGGGCCGAGGTGGTGCGTCGCCGCTGCCAACCTTGGGAGCGGCCCGACGCCTCCCCCACCGCGCATCAGGACGCGATGGAGACGGTGCAGGCGGCCTTCATTCACGGCTACGAGAGCAAGCACCTCGAAGCCTCGCTGCCGATCGAGCGGGTCGCCGCCTATGTGGCGACGGCGCCCGAGCGGTTCTACGGCTTCGCCGGGATCGACCCGGCCGTCGGCCGGCCGGTCAAGCGGCTGGAAGAGGCCCTCGCCTCGGGCCTGGTGGGCGTGACCGTCAGCCCATCGGGACAGGCGTTCCACCCCAGCGACAGCCGGGCGATGGCGCTGTACGAGGCGTGCGAGGCGCAGGGCGTCCCGGTGTTCTTCGACACCGCCCACATCCTCTGCCACGACGCGAAGCTCGAGTTCGGCCAGCCCTACCTGCTCGACGAGGTCGCGCGGTCCTTCCCCAACCTGCGGATGGTCATCACCGGGCTCGGCTACCCGTTCATCGAGCAGGGGCTGGCGATGATCGGCAAGCACCCGCACGTGTACGCCGATCTGTCGGACCTCATCCTCCACCCCTGGCGGGTCTACAACGCCCTGCTCCTGGCGTACCAGCACGGGGTCATCGACCGGATCCTGTTCGGCAGCAACTTCCCGTTCTGCACGCCCGAGCGAGCGATCGTGACGATCTACTCGATCAACACGTTCCCGCAGGGGACGCACCTGCCGAGCGTACCCCGCGAGCAGCTGCGCTCGATCGTCGAGCGGGACGCCTTCGGAGCCCTGGGGCTCGAGGCGCCCGTCCTGCCGCCGGCTCGCGCCGCGGCGCCTCCGATGCCGCCGGCACCGGCTCCGCTCAAGCCCGCGATGGCCGAGGAGCGTGCGACTTGATCGGCCGCACCTCGCTCCTGATCGCCGCGGGCCTCCTCGTCGGGTGCGGCGGGTCGGGTATCCCCTTCTACCGCGCCACGAGCACCCTCCGCGTCGAGAGCCGGACCCACGCCGATGCGCGGCTCAACACCCGCTTCGAGCGGGCGGTCTACAGCTACGACGGCAAGAACAACATCACGATCGTCCTGTTCGACGGGGACGCGGACGCCCCGACGCAGGCGGCGACGCTCCGCATCTTCTGGCAGCCTCGGGCCGGGAAGACGCCGATTTCCTCCCGCGCCACGAATGCGACGATCCAGTACGTCGTACTCCCGCCCACCGCCGACGAGGCCGCCGGCGAGGTGGGCGTCTACAGCGGCGCGGGTTACGTCTTCCCCCGCAGCAAGCCGGGCGACACCTACTTCGAGGCGGGCGTCTGGGACGCCAACCTCCTGCTCGCAGACCACAGCGGCGGGTTCAGGGACCAGCTCGGTCAGTCGGCCCTGCGCGGCAACGTCGTGGCCCGGCGGGATGACGCCGCGGTGTCGGCGATGCTGCGGCGGCTTGCGGTCGACGTCACCGCCCGCTTGGGCTATCCCCGATTCGTCAGCGCCGCTCCTCGCTGAGCCGCTCGCGGCGCGTCGAGTCGCCGTCTTATTCGTGCGTGTCGGGGGTGTCGATCTCGGTCTGGCTGCGGAGGTGTCGCGTCGACTCCGGCGTCGTGAGCACCTTGTACAGGCACCACGCGAAGAACACCGTCGTCCCCCCCACCGCCAAGGTCATCAGGAGCCATCCGCCGGGCGTCATATCGCGACCTCCGTCTGCTGCTGCTCCAGCCGCTTCCACCGCGCCGACGCCACGCTCACGAGCAGCAGGAAGAACACCACCACCAGCGCGATGAAGCCCAAGGCCATGGGCACCTTCCACCCCTCTTCGTACTGCCGGAAGTAGATCACCTCCTCGAGCCGGCTTGGCTCGCCTTCGCTGGGCGGTTTGATCGCGGCTTGATAGGTCCAGGCGATGAAGATCCCCACCAGGTAGACGGGCGAGACGTACTTGATGATGAACATGAGGATCCGTGGGATGCGGATCTCCGCGCCGCGGTCGAGTTCGGCCTGCCCGCGCTCCGTGCCCAGCACCCACCCGAACAGGATGACCAGGATCGTTGCCAGCACATAGAGGCCGAACGAGCCGATCCAGAAGTCGATCGTGTCGAGCATGGAGACGTTCTTGGAGAAGAACCCGACCACGGAGGCGCCCAGGGCGGTGACGAAGCCCAGCAGCGCGACCGAGGCCTTGCGGTTGAGCCCGAGGCCCTCCTCGAGCATCGCGATCGCCGGCTGGAGCATCGAGAGGGAACTGGTGATCGCCGCGAGGAACAGCAGCGAGAAGAACACGAACCCGAAGAAGCGGCCGCCGGGCATGTCCAGGAAGACGCTCGGCAGCGCGGCGAATCCCAAGCCGAGCGAACTCCCGCCCACGCCGCGAACCGCTTCGGCGCCGAGGTAGATGAACGCGGCGGGGACGATGATCATCCCCGCCAGCGAGACTTCGCAGAACTGGTTGCCCGCGGCGGAAGTCACGGCGCTCAGGGCGATGTCGTCATCGGGCCGGACGTAGCTGGCATAGGTGACGATGAGCCCGAAGCCGACCGAGAGCGTGAAGAAGATCTGCCCCGTGGCGTCGATCCACATCTGCGCGTTCCGCAGGTGCTCCCACACCGACTTCTCCGACGTCGTCGGATTCCACATGAAGCCCAGCCCGTTGAGCACCGTGCGGTCGGGCATCTCCGGGTTGGTCGGCAGGGTGAGGACGCGGATGAGGAGGATGACGGCGCAGATCACCAGCGCGGGCATCGCGATGCGGGCGAACCACTCGATGCCCTTGTTGAGCCCGCGGTAGATGAGCACGAAGTTGATGACAAAGCTGACGATGACGAAGAGCAGCGACGTCGAGAGCGGGTGCGCCAGGCCGATATTCTTGATCAGTGCCGCGTCCTCGCCCATGCCCGTGAAGGCGCCGAGCTTCGCGCCGAAGCCGCCTTCGGGGCGGGTATCCATCTCGCCCGCGAGGTACATCCAGGCGTAGCCGAGGCACCAGCCCTCGAGGTGGATGTAGTACATATAGATGAGGACGGGGATGACGGCGCTGAGCCCGCCGACGTACGGCGCGAGGGGGCTCTTCCAGACGGCTCGGAAGATGCCGGGTGGTGAGTTGTAGCCCCGGGCCCCGCCGTAGCGGCCCATGGCCCATTCGGCGAGGGCGATGGGGAGCCCCAGCAGGAGCAGCGCGACGAAGTAGGGGATGAGGAAGGCCCCGCCTTCATACTGGGCGGCGAGGCCGGGGAAGCGGAGGAAGTTGCCGAGACCGACCGCCGAGCCGGTGACGGCGAGGATGACGCCGACGCGGGTGCCCCAATTCTCTCTGGGTCGACTCAACTCGTCCCTCACGGATCGCGAATGTTGATCAGGCCGTGCGGGGCACACGATATCGAAAAGTGCGGCCCGCGGGAAGGATTTGGGAGGTGGTGTACGCGGCGGGTCGATACTACTCTCACCCGATGACCCAGCAGCCCGACACCGACAACCGCCCTCTCGATGCTCCCGCCCACGCCCGGCCTGGGGACGACGCCAGCATGCGCTCCCTCAGTGAGGAGCTCCGCGCCCTCGTCGAGGTCGCCGACGGCGGACCGATGTCGGTCGCTCAGATCCTCGACCACCTCCAGGATCGAGGCAGCAACCTCTTCATCGTGGTCATCACGACGCCGTTCCTCCTGCTGCCAACGACCTTCGGGCTGTCCGCGCCGATGGGGGTGGCGGTGGCGATCCTCGGGTTCTGCCAGGCGATCGGCCGGCGGCCGTGGCTGCCGCAGTGGCTGCTGAAGAAGGAGTTCCCCTTCGAGTCGCTGCGGAAGACCATGGAGCGGGCGGCGAAGTTCTCGTCGTGGGTCGAGAAGGTGTCCAAGCCGCGGCTGGCGTTCATGCTCTGGCCCGGGGTGGCGAGTCTCGCGGGCATCGGGCTGATCATCTGGGGCCTGCTGATGGGCCTGCCCGGGCCAAACAACGTCTTCGCCGCGATGATCCTGCTCTACGCCTTCGGATTGCTCATGCGGGATGGCCTCCTCTTGATCGTCGCCCACGTCCTGACGTTCTCCGCACCCGTCCTCGCGATCATCTACTGGGACAAGATCGTCGAAGTGTTCACCGGCATGTGGGACAAGGTCAGCGGATTCTTCTAAAGCCGCCCGCAGCTTCGCGAAGCCGTCCGATCACCCCTCGTTCTCGCGATGCCGCAAGCGGCGGACGTGGCGGCGGCGACGCCGCGGCGCTTGACGCCGGGCGTCCAATCCTCATGCTGGCGGTCCCGGCGACCCCGCCGGCCGGAAGGAACCCCTATGAACGTCCTCGTCACCGGCGGCGCCGGCTACATCGGGTCCCACGCGGTCAAACGGCTGCGGGAGGGTGGGCACCACGTCGTGGTCCTCGACAACCTCTTCCGGGGCCACCGCGCCGCCGTCGAGGCCGCCGGCGCAAACGCGTTCGAGCAGCTCGACCTGCTCGATACCGACGGGATCACCCGCGCCCTCGATCGGCACAGGATCGAGTGCGTCATGCACTTCGGGGCGCTCGCCTACGTGGGCGAGAGTGTCACCGAGCCGCTCCGTTATTACGAGAACAACACCGCCGGCTCCCTCTCGCTGCTCAAGGCCATGGACCGCGTGGGGGTGAAGCGGCTCGTCTTCAGCTCCACCTGCGCAACCTACGGGGAGGTCCAGACGGTCCCGATCGTCGAGACGCTCCCGCAGAGCCCGATCAACCCGTACGGCTGGTCGAAGCTCTACGTCGAGCGGATGCTCATCGACTACGCGGACGCGAACAGGGACTTCGCCTACGCCGCCCTTCGCTACTTCAACGTCGCGGGCAGCGCGAGCGACGGCACGATTGGTGAAGACCATGAGCCGGAGACGCACCTGATCCCCGTGCTCCTCAACGTGGCAATGGGCAAGCGGGAGAAGGCGACGATCTTCGGCACCGACTACCCCACACCCGACGGCACCTGCATCCGCGACTACATCCACGTCGAGGACCTGGTCGATGCGCACGCCCACGTGCTCGAGGCCCTCAAGCCGGGCGACCAGCGGTTCTACAACCTGGGCATCGGGCAGGGTCGCAGCGTCAAAGAGGTCATCGAAGCGGTGCGCGAGGTCACGGGCCACCCGATCCCCGCCGAGATCGGCCCCCGCCGCCCCGGCGACCCGCCCGAACTCTACGCCGACGCGGGCAAGATCAGGCGGGAACTCGGTTGGGAAGCGAAGCACAAGGACCTGCGGACGATGGTCGAGACCGCCTGGAACTGGTTCCGCGCCCACCCGGACGGCTACAACGACGCGCAGGCGTGACCCGCCGGTTCTGTTAGCCGCGGCCTTCAGGCCGCGCGGGCGCAATCGTGGCCTGAAGGCCGCGGCGCACCCGGAGGACATCAGAACCGGTCGCGCGGCTTGTGGTGGTGGTGGAAGCCGAAGGCACCCATGAGGCGAAACAGCAGCCACCCCGCCGGCACCGCCGCCGCCGCCGAGTAGAGCAGCAGGAAGAAGCTGCGGACAAGCGCGTCGGCCGCGCTCCACCCGCCGATCGATTCCGCGGGCGTGATGCCGAAGTTGCGGACCTGGTAGAGCATCACCGTCGCGAGCTGGACGAGGATGCCGGCGACGAACGTCATCACCGCCAGCGTCGCGACCGACTCGCGGAACACGAGCGATCGGAGCTGGATCACCGCGTACCCGCCGAGCAGGAAGCCCAACGACGAGGGGCCGAGGATCGGCTCGCCGACCGGCCCGCCCCGCAGATCGACGAGCGCCCCGCACACCAGCGAGGCCCAGACCACCGACGACACCGGCGCCAGCATCCCCACGTACACCATCAGCACGAGCAGGAAGCTCGGGCTCACCCCGCCGTCGGGCTGGGGCAGCGCGAGCAGCCCCCGCAGCCCCGTGTCGAGCACGTAGGCGATGAATGCCGCGATGATGAAGGTGATCCAGTTCATGCACACCCTTACCGTGCCGGCGCCCGGACGACCACCGTCCGCAGCTGCGCGAGCCTCGGCATCGGCTCGACGATCAACCGCTTGAACTGCAGCGGGTTCCGCGGGTCTTCCTCGACCCGCGAGACGGTCCCGATGACGTAGCCGAACGCCTCGGAGGGCCAGAGCTCGTCGACGAGCGTGGCCCAGTCGCCGACCTCGACGGGGGCATTGATCGTCACCTGCGCCTCGAACCAGGGCCCGTCGGGGCTGCGGCGTAGCTGCTCGCGCAGCTGGCGAGCCCCGTCCTGCGTCCGGGGCGGGCCGATCCGCGCGAAGAGGCGAGCGTCGCCCGCCGTGATTAGTTCGACCCGCGCGGTCGCCGGCGAGACGTCCTGCACCCGCCCCACGAGATTGACCCCGAACACGACCGGCGCATCGGGTGTGACGCCTCGGCTGCTGCCCTTGTCGATCAGCAGCACCGGCCGCGTCGCATCGCCCGCGACGCCGGTCACCCGGGCCTCGACGTGCGTTGCGCCGGTGAGGCCCATCTCCTGCGCCTGCGTGAGCATCGCCAGCCGCTCCTCCGCGACCCGCAACTGCTCTTCGAGCTGTCCGATGTACCGCAGCGCCTCGCCCGCCTGCACCTGCCAGGCGGCCTCGTCCGTGTTCAGCGGCGGCATCGTACGTCCCGGCCCCCTCACCGCGGCGCCCGCGCGGTGCAGCGGCCACTGCAGTGGCGCCGCCACGGCCTGAATGATCCGCGCCGGCAACCGCGCCGCGCCCGTGCTCCAGCGATCCCGCGCGATGCAACTCACCAGCAGGAGCAGCACCACGATCGCGAGCGAGCGGCGGTGGGTCAGGAAACGAGTCATGGCAAATGTCGGAAGACGGGAGCCCGCACCCTTCGTGCGGCGAGCTTACATGTCGTCCATGTCGCTCTCCATGGTCGACTTCCACTCCTCGAGGTGCTCGAGGTAGATGGCCGTCCCACGGGCGACGCAGGTCAGCGGGTCTTCTGCGATACGGGTGTCCAGGCCGGTCGCGTTGGAGATCACGGTGTCGACGCCACGCAGGAGCGCCCCCCCGCCCGCGAGGACGATGCCGTTGTCGACGAGGTCGGCGGCGAGCTCCGGCTCGCACCGTTCGAGCGTGCGGGTCACCGTCTCGATGATCGCGCCCAGCGGCTCCTGGAGCGCCTCGCGGATCTCCTCGCTCGTGATGACGGTCTTGCGCGGGAGGCCCGAGATCATGTCCCGCCCGCGGACCTCCATCGTCCGCTCCTCGCCCGACGGCGCCGCGGACCCGATCTCGATCTTGATCCGCTCGGCGGTCTGCTCGCCGACCATCAGGTTGTAGGCCTTCTTCATGTGGTTGATGATCGACTCGTCCAGGTCGTCGCCCGCCACGCGGACGCTCTCGCACTGGGCGATGTCGGCCAGCGACATGATTGCGACCTCCGTCGTGCCGCCGCCGATGTCGACGATCATGCTCGCGGTCGCCTCCACGATGGGAAGGTTGGCGCCGATGCCCGCGGCCATCGGTTCCTCGACAAGGTAGACCCGCCGCGCGCCGGCACGCTCGGCGGAGTCGAGCACCGCCCGCTTCTCCACCGCCGTGATGCCCGACGGCACCGCGATCACGACCCGCGGCCGGACGAGCGGCCGGTTGCCGTTCACCTTGCGGATGAAGTACGACAGCATCGCCTCGGTGATCTCGAAGTCGGAGATCACCCCGTCCTTGAGCGGGCGGATGGCGGTGATGCTCCCGGGCGTCTTGCCGAGCATCTCCTTGGCGACCCACCCGACGGCGTTGCCGTTCTGCAGGACCTGATTGGTGCCCTTCTTGACGGCGACGACGCTCGGCTCGTTGAGCACGATGCCCTCGCCGCGCACACACACGAGGGTGTTGCACGTGCCGAGGTCGATGCCCATGTCGACGCTGAACCAGCTTAGGAGGCTATCGAGGATCACACATTCCCTTGTCGCGCGAGAGCGCCCAGCTTAGCGACGCGAGGCGTCGCGTGCCGCCGAGCCGTGTGGCAACGGCGCGGGACGCCCCGCCGCCGTGGACGAACACCCACGGCGGCCAGGCCTATCGGTGTTGATCGGAGATCGTGGGCCGCGAGGCTCACTTTATCGGACAGCCGCTGCGAGAGGTCCGACCTCTGAAAGCCGTACCAACACGTGAACAGTGCCGCAGTCCGTCGCCGGTCCTGGTTTCCAGCGGGACCGGCACCTAACCGTCCGGACGTGCAACGCCGCGGCTCGGGTCCGGTTGCGGGCCTACGCCAGTGCCAGCGTCGTGCGCACGCTGTCGAGCATCGCTCCGGCCTCGGCGGTGAACGGCATGCCGCCGAACACCGACCCATACCGCAGGAACACATAGATCACGCCGAACAAGAGGACGAGGCTCGCGATGAAGACGAGCACCGTGTAAACGTTGTTCGAGGCGGATCGGCGGACGTCGGCCATGATCAACTCCAGTCACGCCGCGACGCGAGGCCGCGGATGGTTGCCGTAAGGCGCGGCCAACCGGCCGCGGCACCCATCGGCTCGGTTCAGAACTGCCCGCCCTGCCCGCCGACGACCGTGTCGCCCTGCTGGATCTGCGCACCCGAGGCCACGAGTGTCATCCGGCCGACGGCCTCCTGATCGCGGACCTCTTCGAGGAGCAGCGTCCCGAGGTAGTTCTCCCCGCGGGCGACGATCAGCTCGTTGCCGGCCTGGAGCTGGTCGCTGCGGCCGATGTTGACCTGGACGAGCGTCGTGCCGTCGAGCTGGCGGACCTGCGTGACCTGGCCCTGCACCTGCGGGGCCGGCGTGCCGGCGGCCTGCGTCGTGCGCGGGCCGCCGCTGCCGATGACCTGCTCCGCACCGGGCAGGTTGCTGAGCCGGCTCACGATGCTGTTGAGCTGGTTGCTCTCTTCCTGCATCTGCGCCATCTGCTCCCGCAGCCGACGGACCTGACGATCCATCGCGGCGAGTTCGGCCTGGCTGGCGACCGCGTTGTCCTGAAGCTCGATGTTCTGGCGGCGGACGGCGAGGAGCTCATCCCGCGACGCGTTGAGCTCTGTCTGCAACGTCGTCAGTTGGCTCGCGTCGAGCTCCGCCCGGGCGCCGAGCTGAGCCAGCGTCGCCTGGGCCTGCGTGAGCTGCGACCGGTTCTGCGCCGACTCCGTCCGCACGTCCTGGAGCTGCCCCTGCAGCTCGGTGATGCGGGCGCGGAGTTCGCCACGCTCGGCAGCAGCGGCTTCCTGCGTCTCGCTGAGGCGCTGCTGGTAGGTGTTGATTTCCGCCTGCGCGATCCGGGCGGCGTTCTCCGCCGTCGAGCGTGCAGTTCGGGCCGAGTTCAGTTGCTCCTCGAAGTTCTGCGTCTGCGCCACGAAGGGCACGACGAGAGCCACAAGCAACACCGACAAGATCGTCACCAGGACCACGAAGGCTTTGGTCAGCGGGCTCAAGATCGCGTCCTCTCACGAAAGGCGGGGTGGAAACGAATGGGAGAGAGCTCCCGAGTGCCTCTTATCTACCGTGCTGAACGGGGGTTTGTCAACATGGCGAAGCCGTTCCTTCTGTGCCGGGACCGATAACTCGAACCCGGTTCGCCGCCGCGCTTCCCTCACCCGCCTCAGTGCTGCGCCACCGCACCGGCCGGCCGACCCCGAAGAACCGCGGCCGCGGCCGTCAGTCGCACCTGTTCCGAGCGGTCATCCAGCATCGCGACGAGCTTGGACGTCGCCGTCGGATTGTTCAACATCCCGAGCACGGGAGCCGCGGAAGAGCGGACCGTCGCCGCCATCGATTCGCGCGCCGCAGGGTCGTGGAGCAGGTTGCCGAGGAACGCCGCGTCCCGGCCGTCCATCCCCCGCTTCGCCATCTCCTGCGCATCGCGGAGGGCATCCTCTGCCGTGTAGTTCGCCGCCTTGAGCACCGTCGACAGGTTGGGGTTCGCGCCCAGCTGCGCCAGCGCATGGGCCGCGGCGACCTGCAGTTGCAGCGGCGCCTGCGCCTGGATCCGCTGCAGCGCCGGCACCATCGGCTGGTCGCCCAGCCGCCCCATCGCCTGAACCGACAGGATCCGTACCTCGTCGTAGCTCGAGTACGCCCCCGCGCGGATCCCCTCCAACGCCTGTTCATCCCCCAGTTGCACCATCGCCTCCGCCAACTGCACCCGGTACACCGCGTGCCTCGCCGGCGCCATCCGCCTCGACAGCGGCAACTGACCCAGTTCCCGCATCATCGGCACAGCGCCCCGGTCGTTCATCAGCCCCAGCAGCATCGCGGCATTGCTCCGCACGCCCGCGTCGGGCGACGCCATGAACGACGCCAGCTCGCTGACATCCGCGCTCATACCCAGCTGCGTCGCGGCATAGAGCGCTCCGGCTCGCACGTTCGGGTCCGGGTCCTTGATCACGTTCGCGATCGCCGCCTCGGCCCCCTTGAGCCGCAGCTTCCCGATCGTCACTGCCGCCGAGAAGCGGACCGCCGGGTGCGGGTCCTTCAGCCCCAGCTGCGCCATCGGCCGCGCCCGCTCGACCACCGGCTGAATCGCCTCGATCGAGTTGGCACGGAGGAACGGGTCCTGACTCCGCGCCGACAGCAGGACCTGCTCCATCGCCTTCGGCCGGGCCTGCGTGAGCATCTGCCCCGGCGACTGGGCCGGCGCCGTCTGAGCCACCGCGACCTGGCCCAGCAGCACCAGCGCAACGGCCGGCAGGACGCGGGCCATACATGCGAATCTTGTCATCGTCGTCTCCAAAAAACTCGCCCCGTCCCAGCTACTGATCGGCCGCCTGACGGTCGCGGCGGAAGAATCCAGCCACCAGCAGCCCCCCCGTCGCCAGCGTCAAAAGCCCCATCGGCCACCGCCCCACCAGCCCGAACAGGCTACGTCGCCGGTCCAGCCGCAGTTCATCCACCGCCACATCCGCGACGCCGGCAGGCAGAATCGCCTTCACCCGGCCGACCGAATCGATGAACCCGCTGACTCCGGTGTTGACCGCCCGAGCCGTCGGCACCCGGTTCTCGATGCTCCGGAACGTCGCCAACTGCAGGTGTTGCCACGGCTGCGCACTGCCGGTGAACCACCCGTCGTTCGTCAGGTTCACCAGTACGTCGCCCGGCTTCGCCCGCCCCGGCGTCCGCGGGTCATCCGGCTCGTAGATCATCGCCCGGCAAACCGAAGCTACCGCGTCCTCGAAGCAGATCGGCGTTCCCACCCGCACCGCCCTCGTCCCCGGCCCCTCCCCCGTCGGCACCGCCAGCTCGAACGTGAAGAACGCGTCCCCCGGCGTCAGGGAGTAGTCGAACCCGTACGGGCTGAGGTAGTCCAGGAACAGCCGCTTGAGGAACGGGACCTCCCGGATGATCGGGATGTACTCCCCGAAGGGCACGATGTGCACCTTGTCGTACCGCCGCGTCGCGTACCCCTCGACGGGGTCGACGAGGAACGCCGAGTTCCCCCGCCCGTTCTCCGGCAGCGCTTCCGCCGGGGCGCCCGCCAGGATCGCGATATCGAGCTCCTGCGCCAGCGCCAGCACCTCCCCGGCGACCGCGGCTTTCTCCTCGTAGCGACGCGTCAGCGCGGCCGGCAGGTCCTCCACGGCCACGCCCCACGCCTCCGCCGTCGCTGCGAGCGCCTCCTCGTCGCCCCAGCGGCGGGCGTCCTCCCAAGTCACCCCACGCCAGGATTCGGCCACCGCGCGGTAGTCCGCCACCGCCTCGGGGTTGAGCGCCGCCGGCGCCATCGTCTCCGGCCAGACGACGAGGGCCGGCCGCGGCGTCAGCGACGCCGCCCGCTGCGTGAGGCTCACGAGGTCGCGCCACCGCCGCCGCTCATCCTCCGGCGTCGGGTGATTCTTGTTGTCCTGCGGCACATGCGTCTGGACCACCGCGACGGCGATGGAGCCGTCGACCGAATCCTCCCACACGCCCACCTGGAACTGCCCGTACCACCAGGCCGCGGAGAACAGCACGGCCCAGAAGACCAGCACGCCCCGCATCGTCCGCCGCAGCCGCGGCTGCCACCGCGGCCCCCCCTTGTCGTACGGCCGGTACCAGGGTTGGACCAGCAGGTCGACGAGGAGCCCGCTGGTCATCGCGATCACGAGACTCACCGTCCACTCGCCAAAGATGTCCGCCGTCTGCGCGAATCGGCTTACGCCCTGATCCGGCGCGTAGGGGGCGAGCGCGTGAGCGAGCTGGAACCAGCCAAACCCGCCCAGCGGGAACTGCGCCCGCACGAACTCCGCCCCCACCCACGCCATCGGGAGTGCCACCGTCATCGGCAGCGGCAGCCGCCGCGTAAGGATGTGCATCGCCACCACGGCCGCGGCCGCGTACACCGCCAGTGCCGCCGCCGCCCCGAACCACCCGCCGGGCGTCACCGGGATCAGCCACGCCACCCGCACCAGCCACCAGACGAGGAACACGACATAACTCGTCCACGCCAGCCGCCAGAGGCTCGCCGTCCGCGCCGCGAGGATCCCGATGGGGACAAGCGCCACCCAGATAAACGGCCACCACCCCGGCTCGGGAAACGCCCCCCCCAGCAGCACGCCCCCCAGGCCCAACATCGCGACGTGGCCCAGGACCGAACGGATCTGCCCATGCGGGATCGGCTGCAGGTTGGCGATGGATCGCTCGGCCATCGGAGCAGAATACCGGCTCCCGCCCCGCGCGACGCTCCGCGTGCCAACCTCGAAAATCGTATCCTTGAACGGCATCCCGCCGAGGCGGCCTGTGCCCCTCCGCCCGGCCCGGCCCTAAAGGCCGAAGAGCCCCCATGACTTCTGGCGATCGCGCTGCACCCATCCCACTCCCTGGGCCCGGTTTCCCCGTGGCCACCGCCCTCCGCGGCGCCTGGCGCGACGGCTTCTCCGCTCACCGCCTCCGCACCGACATCATGGCCGGCCTCGTCGTCGGCATCGTCGCCCTGCCCCTCTCCATGGCTCTCGCCATCGCCTCGGGCGTCGCACCGCAGCACGGCCTCTACACCGCCATCATCGCCGGCGCCGTTGCCGCTCTCGCAGGAGGTTCCCGCGTCTCCGTCACCGGGCCCACCGCCGCGTTCGTCGTCCTGCTCGTCCCCGTCTCCTCGCAGTTCGGCCTCGGCGGCCTCCTGCTCGCTTCCCTCTTCGCCGGGCTCATCCTCGTTCTCATGGGCGTCTTCCGCCTCGGCCGATTCATCCAGTTCGTGCCCCACCCCGTCACCACCGGGTTCACCGCCGGCATCGCCGTCGTCATCGCCACCCTGCAGATCAAGGACTTCCTCGGCCTCACGATCGACGGCGACATGCCCGAGCACTACGTCGAGCGCATTCAGGCCCTCGCTCGCGCGATGCCGACGCTCAACCCGCTCGATGCCGGCTTTGGCATCGGCACGCTGGCCCTCCTGATCACCTGGGGGAAGCTCATCAAGAAGGTCCCGGCGCCGTTGATGGGGCTCACCCTCGCCGGCCTTGCCGCCTGGGTCGCCCACACCGCGTTCGGCGTGGACCTCGACACGATCGGCAGCCGCTTTGGCGGCATCCCCGGTGCCCCCCCGACGCTCAGCCTCGACCGCTTCCTCGCCGGCCCGGACGGCGAGCGGCTGGTCCTCTCCTTCGACCTCGTGCAGCAGCTCCTGCCCGCCGCGTTCGCCATCGCCATGCTCGGGGCGATCGAGTCGCTGCTCTGCGCCGTCGTCGCCGACGGGATGGCCGGCACGAAGCACGACCCCGACGCCGAACTTGTCGGCCAGGGACTTGGCAACCTCGTGGCGCCGTTCTTTGGCGGGTTCGCCGCCACCGGGGCCCTCGCCCGCACCGCCGCGAGCGTCCGCAGCGGCGGCCGGACTCCCGTGGCGTCCGTCACCCACGCCGTCTTCGTCCTGGCCGCGATGGTGCTCCTCGCACCCCTGCTCGCCTGGCTTCCGATGGCGTCGCTCGCGGCCCTGCTCCTCGTCGTCGCCTGGAACATGAGCGACGCCCGCCACTTCGTCCGCATGCTCCAGATCGCCCCTCGGAGCGACATCCTCGTGCTCCTCGCCTGCTTCGGACTCACCGTCATCTTCGACATGGTGATCGCCGTCGGCGTCGGCGTCGTCCTGGCGGCGCTGCTGTTCATGCAGCGGATGGCGGACATCACGCAGACCCGCCTGCTCGACGGCTCCCACCCGCACCTGATCGCCGAACTCCCCCCCGGCACCGTGCTCTACGAGATCGCCGGGCCCCTCTTCTTCGGCGCCGCCGAGAAGGCGGCCGGCACCCTGCACACCGTGACCGGGCATGTCGACACGGTCATCCTGGAGATGGCGGGCGTCCCCGTCATGGACGCGACGGGCCTCGTCGCGCTGCGGTCCGCAATCGCAAAGTTCCACAAAGCGGGCACCCTCGTCGTCCTCGCGGATGTGCAGCCCCAGCCGATGACCGTGCTGCAGAAGGCCGGGCTGCGCAACGAGCCGGGCAAGCTCGCGATCTGTCAGACACTCGCAGAAGCGGAGATGCTCGTTCGCCTGCTCGACCACCGCGCCGAACCGCCTGATCGCTCGCCCTCTGGGAGCGGCGGGGCCGAACCGGGTGACGACGGCCGCTGAGTCACCCCACCCTCGTCGCGCGATGGGGCGCGGCGCTACGCATCGAGCTTCTCTGCAAGCTCCAGCCGCATGGCCTCGACTTTGTCCCGCAGCATCTCGAGCGCCCGTTCCGCTGGCATCGCCAGCAGCGTCTCCGCCGCGATCGGCTCGCCAAATCCGATCGCCACCCGCCCCGTGAGCTTCGGCGCCGTCGCCGTCCGGGGCCAGATGTCGAACGGCCCTTCCAGCGCCACCGGGACGACCGTCGGCTTTGCCCGCTTGATGAGCAGCATCGTCCCGGTCTCGAAAGGCTCGGTCTTCCCGCTGAGCGTGCGAGCGCCCTCGGGAAAGATCATCATCGCCTCGCCCCGTTTGAGGATCTCAATGCAGTTCCGCATCGCCTTCAGGTCGCCCGTGCCGGATTCCTGATCGACCGGGATCGCGTTGAGCCCGGAGATGAGCCAGCCGAACCCCCGGGTGTCCCACAGCGTCTTGCGCGCCAGGGCGAAGAACCGCCGCCGGCTCATCGGCAGCCCGATCAGGATCGGGTCCAGGAACGACTGGTGGTTGCTCACCATCAGCACCGGCCCGGTCAGCGGCACGTGGTGAACCCCGAACGCTCGATACCGGTAGCAGACCAGGAACCACACGAACGTGAGGAAGTGGAAGAACCGCCAGAACAGGTTCGGCCGGATCACCTCTGGGGGTGCCGCGGGATTCGACCGACTCGCTTCGACGTCAGACACTGAACCGCTCCGCTGCTTCATCGCCCATCACTTCGCTCGCCCCGGCACGACACCCGCGAGCCCGCACCGCTCCCGCACCTTTGCCTCAAGCAGATCGACGACATCCGCGATAGCCATCTCCGACGTGTCGATCCACTCGGCGTCCGGCGGGCAGATCAGGGGCGCATCCTTCCGCGTCGAGTCTTTCTGGTCCCGTGCGACGATGTCCTGGCGGATCTGCTCGTAGTCGGCATGGCGTCCCGCCGCCCGAATCTGCTCCGCCCGTCGCTGCGCCCGAACCGTCGCGCTCGCGTCGAGGTAAAACTTCGCGTCGGCATCCGGGAAGACCACCGAGCCCTGATCCCGCCCCTCCGTGACGAGCCGGGGGTGCTCCCGGCCGATCCGCTGCTGCGACTCGACCATCACCTGCCGCACCCCGCCCAGCGCCGCCACGTCGCTGACCCGGGAGGTGACGTCGCTGTCCCGCAACCGGTGGGTCAGATCGACCTCGCCGACCAGCAGCCGCGGCGGATCGGTCGCCCAGTCGAACGCGATAGGCGTGCTGCGCGCCAGCGCCACCACCGCGTAGTCCTCCGCAACCGGATCGATCCCCCGCTCCAACGCCTTGGCGGTCAACCCGCGATACATCGCCCCGGTGTCGAGAAACTCCACGCCCAGCCGCTGCGCCAGCAGCCGCGCTACCGTCGACTTCCCAGACCCCGCGGGTCCATCCAGCGTCACGATCAGCCGCATCGCCGGAAGGATAGCGTCACCCGCGGACCGGCGTGCTCAGGCCGTGCCGCACGATGGCTAGCCCTCACGTTGGCGACCCCCGCCCCTTACGCCAGGACCCGTTCGCCCCGCACCAGCCCCGTCGTCGTCGGCGTCACCGTGAACCCGTGGTCCGCGCAAAGTTGCAGCATCGGCTCGTTGTCGCGGAGGACGTAGGCATTGAGCTTCCTCAGGCCCGCCTCCCGTGCCAGGTCGATCAACGCGTTGAACAGCGCCGTGCCGAGGCCGTGATGCTGCCACCGGTCGCCCACGAGGAACGCCACCTCGCCCACGTGGTCGCTCATCTGCTCGAGCCGACCGACGCCCAGCACCTCATCCCGTCCCTGTTCGTCCGGCCGCACCGCCAGAAGCACCGCCTCGCATTCGGGGTCCGGCCGACAAACCTTCGCCAGCCGCTCGGGCGCGATCCGGGCGTGCAGGCCTACCGCGTGGAAGTACCGCCGCCGCACCGTCTCGTCCGAGAGCGTCGCATGGAACCGTGTCATCGCTTCAACATCGCTGTATCGGATCGAGCGGACCGTGAACGGTACCCCCTCCGTCGTCTGCGACGGTATTGAAACCCGCGTCGGGTACTGATTCACCCGAGATTTCGACCTTGGCTCGATGCTCATGATGATCGCATCTGTCGGCGCCCCTTGATGCCTCAGGTCAGCTCGAAGCTGGACTTCATCACCCGGTCCTCCAGGTCGTACGTGACGGTGAATCCGAGCTTCTCCACCATCCGCTGCATGTGCGTGTTGTTGGGGAGGATGTCCGCCACCAGGCGCTTCCGCCCGGCGAACCGCGCCATCGACATCAGTTCCGCCAGCAGTTGCCGCCCCACGCCCCGCCCCTGCCACGCGTCCGCCACCAGCACCGCGTACTCGCAGTCGGCCCGAGGCAGATCCGCCAGGCGGCCGACGCCGATGATGTGCCGCTGCCCGACCGGGTCCGCCCACTCCGCGACGAGCACCGCCTCGTTCCGCAGGTCCGGTCGGCAGATGGTGATCAGCCGGTCGTGCGCGATCCGCGTCATCAGTGGCATCGTCCGGAAGTACCGCCAGTAGACGGTCTGTTCCGAGAGTCCGGTGTGGAACGCGATCATTCGCGGCTCGTCGTCCGCGCGCATCGGCCGGATGACCAGCGGCAGGCCGTCCTTCGACGTGACGAACCGCCGCTGCCACGCCGGCGGGTAGGCACGCGGCCCCTCGCCGGCCGTGCCGGCGTCCGAGCCCGTCCCTGCGCTGACGATTGGCGGTGTCACCATCCCCGTCTCTCCCGGGGGCCTGTATATCAGACATTCTAGGCTTATGATCGGCCGCTCGACGGCTCACCTCGACCAAAAAGCGAAAAAGCCGCCCACGGCTTCCCGCGGGCGGCTTCGATTGGATCGCATCGGGTGCGTCCGGCGTCGCTGGACCGAGCTTACTTGAGCTCGACCTCGCCACCCGCCTCCTTGATGGAGGCCGCCAGCTTCTCGGCGTCCTCCTTCGAGAGGCCTTCCTTCAGCGGCTTCGGAGCGCCGTCGACCAGGTCCTTCGCCTCCTTGAGGCCCAGACCCGTCGCCTCGCGGACGACCTTGATCACCTTGATCTTCTGATCGCCACCCGACTTGAGGATCACGTCGAAGGACGTCTGCTCTTCCTTCTCCTCGGCGGCGCCGGCGCCACCCGCGGCGGCCATCATCACGCCACCCGCGGCCGGCTCGATGCCGTACGTGTCCTTGAGGTACGCGGCGAGGTCCACCGCGTCCTTGAGCGTCAGGCCGACGATCTTGTCACCCAGTTCCTGAATACCAGCGGCAACTTCTGCCATGTCTCAAAACCTTCCTAACAGGCGGACGCATCAACGATGCCGCCCACGCTTCTCGCCCGAGAGGCCTCGACACGCTGTCGAGGTTTAACCCCGCGAGGGGCCAGTCGGGCGCAGATGTCGAATCGATGTACCGATGCTCCACTGCCCGAGGGCTTGCAAGCACCTGCACCTTCGCCACGCCAAGCCGCTCAGGCGACCTTGGCGATGGTCTCGCCGGCCTCGAGCTTCTCCTGGACGGTCTTCAGGATGCTCGCGATCTTCTTGCCAGGGCTCACGACCGCGCCGACGAGGTTCTTTCCGGGCGTCAGGAGGATCTGCACGACCGTGGCCTGGGCCTCTTCCTTCGTCGGGTACTTCGAGAGCGCGTCGAGCTGATCGGCACCAAAGGTGATGCCCTCCATGTACGCGCCCTTGAAGGTGATCGTGGGGATCTCCTTCACCAGCGCGACCAGCTCGCGGGCCACGTTGACGACGGTGACATCGTCACCGACGGGGTAGACCATCGCGCTCGATCCCTCGAGCAGGTCGCCGATCGGGACAAGGTCGGTGCCCTTGAACGCCTGCTTGGCCAGGCTGTTCTTGACGACGGTCACCTTGATCTGCTTCTGCGCCAGGTCGTGGCGAAACTTGTTGTTCTGATTCGAGGTCACGCCGCGCACGTCCACCAGGACGGCGCCGCCGAGGCTCTCGAACCGCTTCTTGTAGCTCTCAACGATCAGGTTCTTGATCGGCTTGCTCATGGTCTTGATTCCGAGTTTCGAGTTTGAGGTTTCGAGTTGCGAGTCATTCACGGGTCCCGGTTTCGATCAACTCGAAACGCGAGACCCGGAACTCGAAACTCAGACCGCCACCAGGACGCCCGGCGTCATCGTGGCGGACATCGAGACCTTCTTGATGTACTGGCCCTTCGCCGCCGACGGCTTGATCTTCACGATGTGGTCGATGAAGGCCTGCGCGTTTTCCTGCAGTTGCTGCGGCTCGAAGCTCTGCTTGCCGATGACGCAGTGGATATTGCCACCCGAGTCGTTGCGGTACTCGACCTTGCCGGCGGCGTACTCCCGCACCGCCTGCTCGACGTTCGGGGTGACGGTGCCGGCCTTGGGCGAGGGCATCAGGCCGCGGGGGCCCAGGATCTTGCCCAGCCGGGCGACGACCCGCATCATCGAGGGGTCGGCGATGGCGACGTCGAAGTCCTGCCAGCCGCCCTCGCACTTCTTCACCAGTTCCTCGCCGCCCGCCTCGATGGCGCCGGCTTCCTTCGCCGCCGCCACCTTGTCGTCCGGGCAGAACGCGATCACCCGCTTGCTCTTCCCGATGCCGTGCGGCAGCGAGATCGAGCCTCGCAGCGCCTGGTCGGCCTGCTTGGCGTCGATCCCCAGGTGCATGCACAGCTCGACCGTCTGGTCGAACTTGGCGGGCTTGAATGACTTGATCCGGCCGACCGCCTCTTCGAGCGTCAGCAGGGTCTCGGGCGCCTGTTCCTTGTCGGCGCGGTAGCGCTTGCCTTTGTTGGGCATGCTGCGATCCTTTCGACTGTCCGCCGGGGCGGACCGGTCTCCCACGATTCAAGGCACGTGGTAAGCCGTTACGATTCGCTTGCAGTTCTCAGGAAGAGGGGGCGCCAGGAGCGCGGGTTCAACCGCGACTCCTCGGGCCCATCCGTCGGGCCTCTTCAGGCCTCGACCGTGATGCCCATCGAGCGGGCGGTGCCCGCGATGGTCCGCACCATGGCGTCGACGCTGTGGCCGGTCATCTCCTTGACCTTCTCCTCAGCGATCTTGCGGAGCTGTTCCTGGGTGACCTTGCCGACCTTGTTCTTGTTCGGTTCGCCGGAGCCCTGCTTGATGCCGGCCGCCTCGGCGAGAAGCACCGCCGCGGGCGGGCTCTTGATCTCGAAGTCGAACGAACGGTCCTTGTAGACGGTGATGACGCAGCCGACGATCTTGCCGTTGAGCGCGCGGGTCGCCTCGTTGAACCGCTGCACGAACTGACCGGGGTTGACGCCGTTGGCGCCCAGCGCCGGGCCGATCGGCGGCGCGGGGGTCGCCTGACCACCCGGGGCCTGGATCTTGAACTGCGACGTGATTTCCTTCTTCGCCATGGCTGCGATCCTGTACACGGCCAACGCCCTTGTGGGCTCGGCAGCGGAGTTCTGAGACTGTCCGCGGTCCGGGGGAACTGGGGGTGACCCGCCCCTGGGGAAAGTCGAGCCCAGCAGTATATCTACAGCTACGGCCGCCGCAAGCGACCGTTCATCGGACGATCCGGCCGGATCTCAAAGTGGTCCCGACAGGGCTCGAACCTGTAACCCTCCGCGTGTAAGGCGGATGCTCTAGCCATTGAGCTACGGGACCGGTGTGTAGAGCGTAAGCGGTCGGGGGTGCGGCGTCGAGGGGGCTCGTGCGCCCGAGCGGCCCGCCCCTATCGCTCACGGTCCCACCGGGTGATGGTAAAGGCGTGGGCGTGGCGGTCGTCGGCAGCGTGCTCCTCCAGCAGCGTCCGCCGCCAGCCGGTGAAGTCGAACGGCGGCACGCGGGTGTCCCCCTCCACCTCGGCGTGTACGACCGTCTCGTAAACCCGGTCGGCCAGCGGGAACGTCTCGCCGAAGAGCCCGGCGCCCCCGGCGATGAAGACCTCTTCGTCCGTCCCGCGATAGGGCGCCAGCGCCTCCTCGAGCGACCGCCTGACCACGATGCCATCGACGTCGATCCGGTCCCGGCTGGTGAGCACGATGTTGGTTCGGCCCGGGAGGGCGGTGTTGTGGTCCTCGAACGTCCGCCGGCCCATGACGAGCGGGTGGCCCATGGTGGTGCGTTTGAAATGCCTGAAGTCGTCGGGCAGACGCCAGGGCAGGCCGCCATCCCGGCCGATGACGCGGTTCTCGGAACGGGCGTAGATGAGGGAGAGGAGCATGGGCGGGGCTCGGTTCCGGGGCGTGGAGAACGATGGAGGCGGGATCGCGTCGCCGCGGTCGCTTCAGACGGCGACGGGGGCCTTGATCGGGGGGTGGGGGTCGTAGTTCAGGAGTTCGAAGTCTTCGTAGCGGAAGCCGAACAGGTCGGCGACCTCCGGATTCAGCCGCATCGTCGGCAGCGGCCGGGGCTCGCGCGCGAGCTGCTCGTCGACCTGGTCCAGGTGGTTGTTGTAAAGGTGCGCGTCGCCGAAGGTGTGGATGAACTCGCCCGGCCGGAGCCCCGTCACCTGAGCGACCATCATCGTCAGCAGCGCGTAGCTCGCGATGTTTATTTTAAAGGCGAGTATGATGTCCGCCGATCGCTGGTAGTGCTGGAACTACTTCCTAACGTG
>CAZKRE010000011.1:27523-35161 GCA_964555075.1 uncultured Phycisphaeraceae bacterium | reverse complement strand
TCGAACTTGCGGTTGATCCGGAACCGGCCGACCTTGCCCAGGCGGTAGCGGTTCTCGTCGAAGAACTTCTCGGCGAAGAGGGCGCGGGCCTTCTCGACCTGCGGCGGGTTGCCGGGGCGCAGCCGGGCGTAGAGGTGCAGCAGCGCCGCCTCGTGCTCGGTGACCTGCATGCCTTCCACGTGGGACGACCGCTCGTCGGCGATCGTGTTGAGGATGAGCATGTCCCCGGGGTTGGAGATCACGCTGAGCTTCTTGAGGCTCGACGCGATGACCTTGTCGGTGTGGGTCCCGAACTGGTGGCCGATGCTCACGAGCTCCTCGCCCGAGTCGGTGTCGACGATCGGGGCGGCGGCGTAGTGCTCGGGCTTGAGGTCCTTGACGTCGATCGTCTCGACCTCGTAGAAGTGCTTGAGGATCTTCTCGGTGGTGGAGAAGTCCTCGTCCAAGGCCCGCAAGAAGGTGGTCGCGGGGATCTTGGTGGACTGGTCGATCCGCATCTGGAGGACGTCCTTCTTGGACACCTCCAGCTCGATCCACGAGCCGCGCTCGGGGATGATGCGGGCGGAGTGGAGCGGGCGGTCGGCCTCGGCGGAGGCGATCGAGAAGTCCACGCCCGGGGAGCGGTGGAGCTGGTTGACAATGACGCGCTCGGCGCCGTTGATGACGAACTCGCCGCCGCCCATGAGCACGGGGATCTCGCCGAGGTAGATCTCCTCCTGCGGGATCTCCGGCACGTCCTTGCGGACGAGGCGGACGCCGACCCGGAACGGCATGCCGTACGTCAGCCGCAGCTCGCGGCATTCGTCGGGCGTGTACCGGGGCTCATCGAGCTTGTAATGCAGGTACTCAAGCTGCATGTTCCCGTCGTACGACACGATGGGGAACACTTCGCGAAGGAGCGCCTCGAGACCCTCAGAAGGATCCCGCCCGTCGAAGGGCAGGTCCATCTGCAAGAACCGCTCGTAAGCGGCCTTCTGGACCTGAACCAGGTCCGGGATAGCGATAGCGTCTCCACGCTTGGAGTAGTCGCGCACCGTCTTCAGCTGCATCGAATCCCTCGCTGCGTGCGTGGTAAATGGGGGGTCAGGTTGTCTTTAGGGTGCCGCCGTTCACCGAACCGGGCAGTATAGGGCAAACCAAGGGTCCTCACAAGGGCCGTCATGAAAATTTTCCGGCCAAGGGTCCGAAAAGGTCTTGACTTTGCCCTCGTGGGTTATCCGCGATCCGCCGCGCCACCGACAACCCCATCTCTACGTGCTGATCCCGCCGGGGGTTCGCGTGGATCCTCGCAGTAGCCGGAATCAGTCTGGCCGGTGGCTCGGCGCCGCGGGGAGTACCGCCTCCTGACACGATTAGCGTGTCGTCGCGGAGGAGGTGCCCCGCCCGCAGCCGCCGCGGCCGGTGGCGACGACGCGGAGGGCGGCGGGGCGGACCTCGATGTCGACAGGGGTCATCCCCGCGGGGTCGCCGTCGGCCTGCATGGCGAGGGGGGTGTCGGTGGTGATGCGGATCCGCTTCGTCTTGCCGTGGACGACGTCGGGTCGGCCGAGGTGGCGGGTGAGGGAGACGTTGAGGGCGTAGCCGGCGAGGGGGACGAGGCCGGGGCGCTGGAAGATGACGTAGTCGAGCAGGTGGTCGGTGCCGCAGGCGTGCCGGGCGATGCCCAGGTTCCCGCCGTACTGGGGGAGGTTGAAGACGAAGAGGTGGGAGCCGGAGTAGGTTTGGCCGTCGATCTCGGCGGTGATGGCGGGCCAGGCGTACTCGCGGACACAGGAGAGGATGCGGGGGGCGTAGGAGAGGCGGTTGACGCGTTTGAGGACGCCGGGCGTGCCGGTGCCGGTGCGCCAGCGGGCCATGCGGTGGACGATGTCGGCGTCGAATCCGGCGGAGGCCATGAGGAGGAACAGCCGCTCCGAGACCGGGCCGGGCGAGTCGCCGACCGGGCGGACGACGCCGACGTCGACGGCGTGGAGGTCGAGGCGTTCGATGGCGTCGGCGAGGCTGTCGGCGTCGCGGGTGTAGCCGAACTCGCGGGCGAAGAGGTTTTCGGTGCCGACCGGGAGTGTGGCGAGGGGCATCGTGTCGAGGAGCCCCGCCCGGCCGAGGTCGTTCAGGACGTCGGCGAGCGAGCCGTCTCCCCCGGCGGCGACGACGCAGCGGCACTTCTCGCGGACGCGGGGGTGGCTGAGCAGCGTGGCGCGGCGGGCGGGGGCCCATACGACGCGGGGGCGGAGCCCCCGGCGGCGGAGGGCGTGGATCAGGGCCTTGACATAGACGCGGTTGGGGCGGGAGCCGCTGTAAGGGTTGGCGAAGATGAGGACGCCCGGCGGGGCGGTGCGCCCGCGGGGAGGCGAAGTCGGCGCGGCGGTGGTCGGGGCTTCGTGCATGGGGCGGTCCGGGCGCGGGGCAAGCCGTGGCCGCTCCCCGCGTGTTCGGCGTACGTGCTACACCGACGCGGGGGCCGCCGCGGGCCTCAGCTCGTCGATGGACTTCAGCGACGCCTTGCCGTTGATCGTCAGGTCGCGGGGGCGCTCGGCGGGCGGGGTGTCGGCCTGGATCTCCTGGAGCAGGTCGTCGAGCCCGCCGTGCTCGCTCTCGATCTCGAACCCGGCATCCTTGAGCATCTGGTAGGTGCGGCGGCGCTCGGCGCCCCGGCCGTTGAGGTAGCCGTCGAGGAAGATGGAGTTGGCGGGGTAGAGGCAGAGGACCTCCATCGACCGCAGGTGGAACTCGCGCCCCGCGGCCGCGCGGATCTCCACGTCCGGGTTGCAGAAGCGGAAGAGGCACAGCACCCGGAGGCAGAAGTCGGGGGTGAGCGCGGTGTCGCTCTCGGTGAGGCGGTTGCCCTCGATGGGCAGGAGGAAGTTGACGGGGATGGACTGGCTGTGGACCTCGCGGAAGGTCTTGGCGAGCTCGACGAGCTCGGCATCGGTCTCGCCCATGCCGACGATCATGCCGGAGCAGACCTCGAGGCCCGCCCGCTTCGCGGACATGAGGGTGTTGACGCGGTCGTCGTAGGTGTGGGTGGTGCAGATGTTGGGGTAGTTGCTGCGGCTGGTGTTGAGGTTGTGGTTGAGGCGGTCGAGGCCGGCCTCCTTGAGAGTCGCGGCCTTGGCGTCGTCGACGAGCCCGGCGCTGACGCAGACCTCGATGGGGTACTGGCTCTTGATCTTGCGGATGAGGTCGGCGAGGGTCTGGGTGCGCTTCTGGTTGGGGCCGCGGCCGGCGAAGACCATGCAGTAGCGGTGGGCGCCGGCTTCGTAGGCCCGCCGGGCCTCGGCGAGGATCTCGTCCTCGCTCTTGAGGGGGTAGTCCTCGATGTCGGCCTCGCTGGTGCGGGCCTGGGCGCAGTAGGCGCAGTCCTCGGGGCAGTTGCCGTTCTGCGCGTTGTTGAGGACGTGGACCTCGACCTTCTTGCCGTGGTAGTGCTTGCGCACCGCGTACGCGGCGTTGAGCAGGGGGAGCAGGTCGATCTCCGGGTCCCGGAGGATGCGGAGGCAAAGCTCGGTCGATGGCTCGCGGCGGGCGATGGCGTCCTCGGCGAGGCGCTGGTAGAAGGCGAAGTCGGGGGTCATGGTGGCGTTTCCAACGGGCGGCGTCGCGGATCCGGGGCTTGAGAGGATACCGGCTCCGGTGCGAAGGGTCGACGGCGCGGAGCCGCTTCGTGCGCCGCGGGCGACCCCGGCCGCCCGCCTGCCCGTATGATGTCCGTTCCTGCCGGCTCCGGCCGGCGATGCGGAGACTTCGGCTTATGACAGTTCTTCCTCGCGGCGGATGGGCGACGGGCTGCGTGCTGCTCATCGCCGCTCCGGCGCTGGCTCAGGGTGGAACCGCGATCGACCGGGCGACCGGGGCGCTTCCGACCTTTCTCGACCTGTTCAACACGTCGCCGGTGATCAACGGGATCATCCTCGGGTTGTCGGTCCTGTCGCTGCTGCTGTTTCTGTTCTTCCTGCTGACGATCAACGATCGGGCGATGGTGCCGGCGGACCTCGTGGAGGAGACGAACAAGCTGGTCGATCGGGGCAAGTACGAGGCGGCGGCGGACCTCTGCCGGGCGCACCGGCGGACGTTCGTGGCGACGATCCTGCAGCGGGCGGTCGAGAACGCGGGCAAGGGGCACGCGACGGTGCTCGAGGTCATCGACTCGGAGGGCCGGCGGCGGGCGGACGTGATGTGGAACCGCCTGAGCTACCTCTCCGACATCGCCAACGTCGCGCCGATGCTCGGGCTCCTGGGCACGGTGATCGGGATGATCAAGGCGTTCTGGGTGATCCAGCAGCAGGAGGTGAGCGCGCAGAGCGGCCCGCTGGCGCAGGCGATCGGGGAAGCGATGAGCACGACGATGTTCGGGCTGATCGTCGCGATCACGACGCTGGTGTTCTATTCGATCGTCAAGAGCCGGGCGACGCGGGTGCTGGCCGACGCGGAGCAGGCGGTGCACGCGGTGGCGGACCGGATCCGGGCCGAGCCGCGGCCGGCGGTGGCGGCGGGCTCGCTCGCCGACCGGGAGGATCGGGAGGCGGCGTCGGCGATCGTCGGCGGGCGACCGGAGTACCGCCGGCGCGAAGACAGGCCCTAGCCCGCTCTCCTCCGCAGGAGGGAGCCGGAAGCAGAACCATGAGCTTCACCGCTGAAACCCGACAACGCTCGCTCCCGGTCCTGCCGCTGGCGTCGCTGGTGGACATCCTGTTCCTGCTGCTGGCGTTCTTCCTGACGACGTCGGCGCTGCGGGAGCAGGAGATGCAGATGGGCGTCGAGCTCCCGCAGGCCGAGAGCGGGGCGACGGCCGTGTCTCCCGCGACGCAGACGATCATCAGCATCGACGCGGACGACCGGATCTTCCTCGGGGAGCGCGAACTGCCGCTGCCCACGCTGCGTCAAACGCTTCAGGAACTCGTGCGGGTCTCGCCGAACGACTCGGTGGTCGTCCGGGGGGATCGCGGGTCGAGTTGGGGGCTGGGCGTTCAGGTGATGGACATCGCCCACCAGGTCGGGTTCCGCGACGTGAGCGTCGCCACGGTCAAGGGGATCGAGGAGATCCGGTGAGCATGCGGGATGTGCGATGTGGGATGTGGGATGTGGCGAAGCGCGGCCTGATCGTCGCGGCGCTGGCGATCCCGTTCGCTTCGACGGACCTTGAGCACCTCCCCTCGAGCGTCGCGGCTGCGCAGGCGAACGACCCGGCGCACCAGCAGTTCCTGTTTGCCTACAAGCTGCTGCAGCGGGGCGATGATCAACTGGCGGGGGAGGCGTTCGACGATTACCTGGGGCAGTTCCCGCGGGACGCGAAGCGCGGGGACGCGCTGTACTACCGCGCCCTGCTGCACCGGCGGGCGGGGCAGAACGAGCGGGCGGCGGCGGCGCTGTCGGACGTGCCCGAGCCGACGCTCGTGCCGCCGCACGCGGTTCACCTGCTGCGGGGCCAGGTGCTGCACGACCTCGGGCAACACCCGCGGGCGGTCGAGGCGCTGTCACGGATCGAGGTGAGCGAGCTCGAGCCGCAGGTCGCGGTCTCGGTGCTGTACCTGCGGGGCCTGGCGCAGCGGGGCGCGGGCAACCTGGCGGCGGCGGGGGCGGAGCTGCGGCGGGCGGCGGAGCTGGAGTCGCCGATGCGGTCGCGGGCGCTCCTGGACCTGGCGCGGGTGCAGGTGCTGATGAACCACACGGAGGATGCGCTGGCGACGCTGACGCGCGCGATCGAGGCGGGCGAGCCCGCCGCCGCCGCCGAGGCCGCACGCATGGCGGGCGACCTGTCGTACAACGCGTCGGAGTACGACGAGGCGGTGGGCTACTACGCCCGGGTGCTCGAGGCGTACCCGTCGTCGAAGCACTTCGGGCCGGCGGTGATCGGGACGCTCTGGTCCCACTTCTCGGCGGGGCGTTACCCGCAGGTGCTCGAGGCGTTCGACCGCCACCGCGAGTCGCTGCCGATCCAGGAGCGGGTCCCCGCGTGGTACCTCGCGGGCTCGGCACAGCAGGAACTCGGGCGGCACGCGGAGGCGGCGGCGCTCTTCGAGACGATTTCCCAGACCGACGCGCAGTACCCGCTGCAGGAGAAGGTGCTCTACAAGCTGGCGGCCAGCCGGTTCGAGCTCGACCGGTTCGACGAGATGTCGGAGACGATCGAGCGGCTGCGGACGCGGTACCCGCAGAGCGACATGCTGATCGACGCGTCGTTCCTCCTTGCCGCCGCGGACGCGAAGCGGGGCAACGTCGAGCGGGGCGCCGCGCGGCTGACGGAGGTCGTCGACCAGGGCCGGGACCACCCGTACTACCTGCAGGCGCTGCTCCGACGCGGCCGGCTGTACGAGGAGCACGACCAGCCGGAGCCGGCGTCCCGCGACTACCTCGAGTACCTCAAGTCGTCGACCTACACCACCGTCGGCACCGGGGACGGCCAGCCGATCTACGAGCCGACGCGCGTGCAGACGGGGGCGTTTCTCCGCCTGCTCGACGTGTACCAGAAGCTCGGGTCCCACGGCTACGCGGCGGGCCTGGCGAAGCAGTGGCTCGAGACGATGCGCCTGCCCGCGCTTGTGGAGCAGGAGGCGATGTACCGGCGGGCGCTGTCGCTGATCCAGCTCGACCGGCCGGCGGATGCGCTGTCGCTGCTCGAGGAGCTCGGTTCGCGTCACCCGATCAACCCGTTCACGGGCGAGGCGAGCTACTACCGGGGCCTGCTGCTGCTGACGCTCGAGCGGCCGGACGAGGCGACGCCGCTCCTCGAGCGGGCCGCGGCGGACGAGCAGCTCACGGCCGCGCTGCGGTCCAATGCGCTGCGGCTGATGGCGCTGCGGCAGCGGAATAACGGGCAGGCGGAGGAGGCGGCGGCGAACCTGCGGCGGCTCGAAGCGATCGCGTCGCGCGAGCAGTTGCGGGACGAGGAACTGATCTGGCTCGCGCGCCACCTGCTGGGGCGTGAGGATGCGGAGGCGGCGTGGGGGTATGTCCGCCCGCTGGTGGAGTCGCGGCCGAACGCGTCGCCGATGGCGCGGGCGGAGGCGGTGTACCTCGCCGGGCGGGCGCAGCGGGCGCTGGGGAACCCGGACGAGGCGACGAAGCTGTTCGAGCAGGTCGTGGCGATGGGGCAGGGGTTCGACCTCGAGTCCCGCCTCGAGCTGGCGCGCGTCGCGGCGGACCGGGGGCAGCTCGACCGGGCGCTGGGGGAGCTGGCGGGGCTGATCAACTCCGAGAGCAGCCCGATCGCCGCCGAGGCGCTCTTCACGAGCGCGGGCGTGCAGCGGCGGCTGGCACAGGAAGCCCGCCGGGCGGGGAACCCGCAGAAGGCGACCGAGGCGAACAGCGAGGCGCGGCGGTGGCTCAAGCGGCTGGTCCTGCTGTACCCGTTCCCGCAGCTCGAGCCCCTGCCTCAGTTGGCGTATGTCGAACTCGCGGAGATCGCCGCGGAGCTGGGCGAGTCGCAGGGGACGATCCACGGCGAGCTGCGCGAGCTGGCGACCAAGTACCCCGACGGGCCCTACGCGACCTACGCGAAAGCGATCATCGCCGAGGACACCGGCCGCCGCGGCGACGCGGTCGCGCTCCTGCGGAGCCTCCGGGACCAGACGATCGACGAACGCCTCGCGAGCCGGGTGAACGGGCTGCTGCGGGCGTTGGAGTGAAGCGAATAGCGAA
>CAZKRE010000011.1:7798-27423 GCA_964555075.1 uncultured Phycisphaeraceae bacterium | reverse complement strand
GCGGTCGTCAGCCTCCTGCTCCACGGGCTCGCGGCGTATGGGATCTGGAACCAGCCGTTCGGCCGGATCGATCCCCGTTCGCTCGAGACGCACCGGCCGCCGATCCGAGTGAAGCGGGCGATGTTCGATCAGATCACCGGCGTCGGCAGCGCCGCGTCGGCGGAAGCGCGGGCGGCCCAGCAGATGTCGGTCGGCGATATCACCCAAGCCCTGCTGCGGACCCAGGAGCCGCCCGGGCTGGAGGACGACTTCGAGCCCGAGCTTCAGATGCGCAACCTCGCGGACACGCTCCCCGCGCAGCCCGCGGCGGAGCTGGCGGTCGAGCTGCCCGCGTTCGAGCTGCCGCAGGAGGTGCTGGATGACCTCGCCGCCAGCGCCACGCCGGACGAGCTCGCCTACCGCTCCAGCGAAGAGGCGGGCTTCGGGCAGGGCGACGCGGCGGGGCCGGGGGCCGGGTCCGGGGGCGGTTCCGGGGGGGGCGGGTCGGCTGCGGCGCGGGAGCTGCTGCGTTCGACGGGGCTGGTTTCGGGGGCGGTGGGTCGGCGGCCGTCGGCCCTCGACCGCACGCTCGTCGACGAGGCCGCCCCGGCGGAGGACATGCTGCTCCAGGTGCCGCTCGCCGGGCCGGAGATCGACTTCGCCAGCCTCGCGCTGCGGGGCACGACGCAGATCGACGTGCCCGAGCACCTCGACGAAGACTTCGACTACAGCGTCACGACCTACCGCGACCCGCGCGCGGGGGGCGAGGCGGGGTATTTCCGCGTCGACGTCACGGCCCGCCGAAGCCTGCACAAGCTCCGCGCGATGCCCAAGGACGTGATCTTCCTCGTCGACACCTCCAGCAGCCTCCCGCAGAGTTGGATCAACGAGGTGAGCCTGGGCGTCGGACAGGCGATCCGCGTGCTCAACGAGGGGGACCGGTTCAACGTCGTGCTCTTCAAGGAGAACCCCGCGTTCTTCAGCACGCGGGGCCCCCGGCCGGTGACGGTTGAGAACGTCGAGGCCGCGCAGACGTTCATCACCACCGCCCGCAGCGAGGGGTACACCGACGTCAACGCGGCGCTGTCGCAACTGCTCGTCCGGGACGTCGCGCAGGACCGGGTGTACGAGCTGATCCTCATCAGCGACGGCATGCCCACCAAGGGCGTCGTCGACACCCGGGAGCTGATCAACCTCATCACCCGCGACAACGACCTGACCGCGAGCATCTACTGTGTGGGCATCGGCCATCGGCAGAACCGGGAGCTGCTCGACTTCCTCTCCTACCGCAACAAGGGCTACTCCCTCTACGCGACCCGCACCCAGGACGTCGCGCCCACGCTGCGCGACCTCGCCAGCCGGCTGCGTTACCCGCTGATCAAGGACCTGCGGGTGAGCGTCGCGGGCCGGGGCATCCACGACGTCTACCCGCTGCACCTGCCCAACATCCACCAGGGCGAGCGGTTCTCCCTCTTCGGGCGGTACGGCCAGCCGATCGAGTTCACGATGCAGATCGCCGGCCGGAGCGCGGGCGGCGGCAACGTGGACTTCACCTTCACCCGCGACCTCGCCCGGGCGCCCGCGGGCGAGGCGCGGATCGCGGGCGACTGGGCGTTCTGGAAGCTGCACCACCTCTACAGCGAGCTGATCCGCCGCGGGCAGGATGGGGAGATCCTGAACCAGATCGAGGTCCTGCGGAGGCGGTACAAGCTCAAGACGCTGTACTGAGGCGTTGCCGCCGGGGGGGGGATCCGGTAGAACGTGCTCCCCGCACGGGGTTCAGGAGATTGTCATGCGATGGGGTTGTTGTGGTTCGCCCGCCGAGGCCGAGGCCGTCCGGGCCGCGGGTTTTGATTTTCTCGAGGTGGGGGTGCAGCCGGTGTTGCGGGGGCTGGAGGACGACACGGCGTGGTCGGCGACGGCGCCGGACGTGGACAAGCTCCCCCTGCCGCTGGAGGCGGCGAACGGGCTGTTGCCCGCGACGCTCCCGATCGTCGGGCCGGAGCGGGACCTGGCGGCGCTCACGAGGTATATGGAGAACGTGGCCCGGCGGGCGAAGCGGCTGGGGATCCAGCGGCTGGTGTTCGGCTCGGGCGGCGCCCGCCGCCGGCCGGACGGCACCGACCCCGCCACCGCGCAGACCCACCTGGCGGACTTCGCGGAGATGGCGGCCGAGGCCTGCTGCCGACACGACATCATCCTCGTCGTCGAGCACCTCAACCGGGGCGAGACGAACACGATCAACTCCCTCCGCGATGAACTCGACCTCATCGAGCGGGTGGGCCATCGCTCCCTCGCGGCGCTCGTGGACACCTACCACCTGGGGCTCGAGGGGGACTCGGACGAGGAGATCCTGGCGCTGGGCAACCGCATCCGACACGTCCACGTCGCGGAGGTGAAGGACCGGCTCCACCCGGGCGCGCACGGCGACAGCGCCGACGCGTACGACTTCGAGAGCTTCTTCTGCCTGCTGCACAAGCTCGGGTACGACGAGCGGATCAGCATCGAGGCGAAGTGGGCCCGGCCGATCGCCGAAGCCGGCGCCGAGACCTCCGCCTTCCTCCGCAAGGCCTGGGCCGACGCCAGCCGCTGCGGCCAGTAAACAACCACGCATCCCCGCTACCGCGGACGGGAACCGTCAACCCATGGCTCTGACCGACTGGCGACAACGGCACGGCAACGCCTTCGACGGGACGCGTTGCGCCGTCACCGGCGGGGCCGGCTTCATCGGCTCCCACCTCACCGAGGCCCTGCTCGACCTGGGCGCGTCGGTCACCGTGCTCGACGATCTCACCGGCGGGGACACGGCGAACTTCGACACCTACCGCGACCGCGCGGGCAACCGGCTGACGTTCATCGAGGGCTCCATCCTCGACGAGGCCGCCCTCACCCACGCCCTCGGCGGGGCGACCTACGTGTTCCACCAGGCGGCGCTGGGGTCCGTGCCCCGCAGCGTCGAGCAGCCCCGGCGATACCACGACGTCAACACGACCGGCACGCTCAACGTCCTCGAGGCGGCGAGGGCCGCGGGCGCGAAGCGGGTCACCTTCGCGGCGAGTTCGTCGGCCTACGGCGACAGCGAGACGCTGCCCAAGGTCGAGACGATGCCCGTGCGGCCGAAGAGCCCCTACGCGGCGACGAAGGTCGCGGGCGAGGCGCTGATGCGGGCGTGGGCGGGGAGCTACGGGCTCGACACCGCGTGCCTGCGGTACTTCAACATCTTCGGCCCGCGCCAGAACGCCAACTCCGCCTACGCCGCCGTCATCGCCGCGTTCGCCAAGGCGCTGCGGGCGGGCGAGCGGCCGACCATCTTCGGCGACGGCGAGCAGTCGCGCGACTTCACCTTCGTCGACAACGCCGTCCACGCCAACCTGCTCGCCGCCCGCTCCGAGAAGCCGATCGGCGGGCAGCCGCTCAACGTGGCGTGCGGGCAGCGGGTGACGGTCAACGAGCTCGCCGCGATGATGGCGGAGCTCTACGGCCGACCCGAACTCACGCCCGGGCACGAGCCCGAGCGGCGGGGCGACGTGAAGCACTCGCTCGCGGACCTCGGGCAGACCGGCTCGGCCATCGGGTACCGCCCGATCGTCGGGTTCCGCGAGGGGCTGGAGGCGACGGTCGCCTGGTACCGACAGGTTCTTGGATAACCCTTTACCGCGGCGGGAGCCGCTCTACCATTTGGCTATGTCACAAGCGCCGCCAGCGCCGATCGATATCCAGACGACACGCGGCTTCGAGCCGCCGACCAACACGCAGTTCGGCGTGTTCCTCGACAACAAGGTCGGGAAACTGCTGGACCTGGTCGACACCTTCCGCGGACAGGCGCTCACCCTCGCCGGGCTGACCGTCGTGGAGACCGCCGACCACGCGGCCGTCCGCGTCGTCACGTCGCGCGCGGACCTGGCCCGCCGGCTGCTGAACCGGGCCGGCCTGCCCTACAGCGAGACGGAGGTGCTGGTCGTCGAGGTGGGGGGCTTCGGCAAGAACCTGTCGATGCTCTGCCAGAGCCTGCTCGCCGCGGAGTTGAACATCAAGTACACCTACCCCCTGCTGGTCCAGCCGCGGGGCCTGCCCACCGTCGTCGTCCACACCGACGACCTCCTGCTCGCCGCCCAGATCCTGCGGCGGAAGCTGTTCACGCTCTTCGGCGAGAACGACCTCGGGGAGAACCGCCCCCACACCTCCCCCGGGACCCCCGACGACCCGACGCCGCAGTGAGCGTTAGCCGCGGAGCTTGCTCCGCGCGCGACGTCCGATGACGCGGGTGCGCCGCGCGGAGCGAGCTCCGCGGCTAACTGACCCCGTTCAGTCGTTGGATGTCTTGCGGGCCGCGCATCACGTAGCGGTTGCCGCGCCAGGTGATCGTCCGCCCGACCAGCGCGGCGAGCACGATCAGCCAGTGTGCCGTCATCCAGACGGGCGTGAGCGCCCGATCGAGCCGCAGCGCGGGCCCGAGCCGGCGGAGGGTCTGCGGATCGAATGCCTGCGCGACGATCCGCCGACGGTACGCCGCACGCGCGGTGTCGGCCACCGCGGCGACGGCGAGCGACGCGAATCCACCGAGCCACACCGGGTTGCTCGGGTCGCACAGAAAGAGCAGCGGCACGCTGACGGCGGTGACGAGCTGCGCGAAGACGTAGTGCGTCGTCATCACCAGGGCCGCGGCATACACCTTCGGCGCGTGGACCTTCGTGATGAGGTACTGCCGCCGGCCGAACTCGAAGAGCGAGGCCCACGTGAAGGCGGCGGGGGCGGCGACGAGGCAGTGGGGAACGAAGTAGACGCGGGAGCCGAGGTCCCACGCCATGCGGGTGACGGCGTAGTCGTCGCTGAGCGCGCCGCGCCATCGGTCGGCCAGCCCCCCCTCCTCGGCGGTCTCGACGCGCATCGCCATCGACCCGCCCCACGCGAGGATGAACCGCTGCCGCGCCGCGAAGCAGGCGACGGAACTGTTCATCACGCTCGCGGCGCGGGACCAGAAGGCGTCATCCGTGGGCACGAACCAGCGGTAGCCGCTCGTTGCCGCGTTGGACGACTTGACGAGCGGACCGACAAGCGAGCCGAGCCAGTCGGGCCCCGGCACCGCATCGCTGTCGGCGAATGCCCAGACCTCCACCGGGTCGCTCGCCTGTCGCTCCCGCAGCAGCGTCACCGCGGTGAGCAGGTTGTGGACCTTCTGCCCCTCGTCGTCTGCGGCGAGCCCCGCCACGACGACCTCCGCGCGTCGCTCCCCATGCGCCGCCACCGCCTCGCGGAGCAGCGGATAGGCCGGGTCCTCCTCCGACTCGACGACCAGGACGAGCCGGTACTCCGGATAGTCCTGCGTGAACAGGCCGTGGAGGTTGGCGGCGAGGTCGTCGTCGGCGCCCTTGAAGGGCACGACCACCGCGGCGGGCGGGCGGTAACGGTCGAACTTCGCCCGCTCGCTCTTGCGGAACATCCGCGTGAACTTGCGGACCAGGAGCGCCGACAGCACCGCCTGCGTCGCGTAGGTGACCCAAAGGGTGATCAGCAGGAGCCAAAGGGTGGTGATCATCGAGTTCCGCCGCTTGCGGCTTCGCGAGCACACGGGCCGCGCGGTTGGTTTCGCGAAGCCGCCAGCGACATCAGAGGAGCGATTGTCCCGTCATCGCCGCGGGCGGCGTGAGTCCCATGAGCTTGAGGGCCGTCGGGAACACGTCCGCGAGCCGGCCGCCGTCGCGGAGCGTCGTGCGCCTGTCGAGGCCGTCGCCGACGAGGATGCACTCCACGGGGTACAGCGTGTGGGCGGTGTGCGGGGCGTTCGTCTCCGGGTCGAACATCTGCTCGGCGTTGCCGTGGTCGGCGGTGATGATGAGCTTGCCGCGCCTGGCGAGCACCGCGTCGACGATCTGCCCGACGCAGCCGTCGACGGTCTCAACGGCCCGGATCGCCGCGTCGAGCTTGCCGGTGTGCCCGACCATGTCGCCGTTGGCGAAGTTGACGAGGATGAAGTCGACGGGGTCCGGTGCGTTCACCTGCTCGAGCACGAGCCTGGTGATCTCGTGCGCGCTCATCTCGGGCCGGAGGTCGTACGTCGCGACGCTGGGCGACTGCGCCATCTCGCGTGTCTCGCCGGGAAACGGCTCCTCGCGGTAGTCGTTGAAGAAGAACGTGACGTGGGGGAACTTTTCGGTCTCCGCGCAGCGGAACTGCCGCAGCCCCTGCTCGCTGAGGAACTGCCCGCCGATATCGGTCATCTTCGGCGGCTTGGGGTAGGCGACGGCGAGGTTGGGGAAGGTGCTGAACTCCTCCTGGTACGCCGTCATGGTGACGTAGCGGAGGTTGAGCTGCTGCCCGCGGTCGAAGCCCTTCTCGCCGGTGTCGGGCGAGGGTTTGACGTGGCCGTAGAAGTCGGGCTGCATGAACGCGCGGGTGAGCTCGCGGGGGCGGTCGCCGCGATAGTTGTAGAAGAGGACGGTGTCGCCGTTCTTGATGCGGGTGTCGGCGGCGTCGTTGAGCGGGGAGACGGTGCGTGGCGTGATGAACTCGTCGCCCTGCTGGGAGTGGTTGGTCGGGTGGTCGTAGTAGTCCTGCACCGCCGCCGCGGCGGAGGCGTAGTTGAGCGCCAGGGCGTTGCGGCCGACGAGCAGGTCGTACGCCTGGCGGACGCGCTCCCAGCGGTTGTCCCGGTCCATCGCGTAGTACCGGCCGACAATCGATGCGATCTGCCCGACGCCGTACTCCTTGCACTTCTGCTCGATCTCGGCGATGAACTTCTTCCCGGTGTAGGGCCCGGTGTCGCGGCCGTCCGTGAAGAGGTGCAGGTAGACCTTCTTGCCCTCGCGGCGCTTGGCGAGGTCGAGCAGCGCGTACAGGTGCGTCATCAGGCCGTGAACGCCCGCATCCGAGGCGATGCCGAGGACGTGCACCGCCCGGCCGTGCTTCCAGGCGTTCTCGACCGCGTCGCAGATGGCGTGGTTCTCGAAGAACTCCCCCGTGCGGATCGCCTTGGTGATGCGGACCGACTCCTGGTCCACCACGCGGCCGGCGCCGAGGTTCTGGTGCCCCACCTCGCTGTTGCCCATCGTGCCCTCGGGCAGGCCGACGTCCTCGCTGGACGTGTGGATCAGCGTGGACGGGTACTTCTCCAGCAGCGCGTCGCACCGGGGCGTCTGCGCCAGCTTCACCGCGTTGAAGGCGTCGTGCTCCGGGTTGGGGTTGCGGCCCCATCCGTCACGGACGACGAGCACCACGGGCTTGGGACGTTCGGGCATGGTCGGGGGGTCCTTGTTCAGTCGCTTGTTCTGTCGGGGAGGGGGATTGTAGAGGGTCGGGCGTCGCGTGGACGACGCCGCGCGACTCGCCCGCCAGCCGCCGCTCCCCCCGCGGGCCTCGACCGATTACGCTCTGCTCATGGAGCGACCTTGCAGCGAGTGCGGCTATGACCTGTCGGGGCTGGGTGTCCGCGGGAAGTGCCCCGAGTGTGGGCAGGTGTTCAACCTGCTCTCGGGCGAGGGCATCGGCGGGACCGGCCGGGGCAAGGCCGACCGGTCACTCGACCTCGCGGCCCGGCTCCGAACGATCACGTTCGGCGTGGCCACGGCATCGGTGCTGGTTTGCGGCGGCGCGGGCTCCTACTTCGCCACCAACCCCTACCGCCCGATCGCGATCGCCGGCGTGTTCGCGGGTCTGCTCGCGATGGCGACCGTGACCAGTTACCTCTACGAGAACGACTGACGCCCCGCCCCACGCGGTATACTCGCGCCCACGTGCCGGAGACGCCCGGCGCGGCCACCCAGGAGAGACACGGATGATGCAGCAAGCGATGGTCGGCATTCTCGCACTCGGCGCAGCGGCGGGCGCACTGGTCGGCTGCAAGACCAGCGAGCCGGGCGTGAAGAACACCCTCGGCACCTACACGACCCGCGTGCCCGCGGAACCGCCGGAGATCGCCGACGCCGCCGCCCGCGCCCTCGAGGACCTCGACCTCGTCATCATCACCAACAGCGCCACCGCGCTCGACGGGCTGGTCGTCGGCCGCACCGCCCGCGACATGAAGATCCAGATCGACATCAAGGACGAGGGCGACGTCAGCCAGGTCGGCATCCGCGTCGGCTCGTTCGGCGACGAGGCCACCAGCCAGACGATCCTCAACAAGATCCGCCAGAACCTCCAGGCCCGCGAGTGATCGCGGCGGCGGGAGCCACACCCGATCGGAGTCGCGGCCTCACCCCTGCGGCGGCGTCCGCCGCGCCCAGGCCGCACGGCTCTCCGTGCCCGCGCGGAGGTTCGCGATGTTGCCCCGGTGGCGGAGCACCACCAGCCCCGCCAGGTGCGCGGTGACGACGAAGAACACCAGCGTCTCCCCGAACGTCCGCCCGAATGCCGCGGCGCTGGCGACGCTCATCACGGGCAGCGTCATCGCCGCGACCACGCTCGCGAGGCTGACGTAGCCCGTCGCCTTCACCACGATGAACCAGATCGCGCCCGCGGCGACCGCCGGCAGCGTGAGCACGGGCCAGAACCCCAGCAACACCCCCAACCCCGTGGCGACCCCCTTCCCGCCCCGGAAGCCCAGCCACACCGGGAAGACGTGCCCCAGCACCGCCGCCGCCGCGACCGCGAGCCAGAGCAGCGTCGCCAGCGCCGGCTCCCCCGTGCCCGGCTCGCCGGTCCCGTGCGCCAGCAGGCCGTAGCCCAGCACCGGCAGCAGCCCCTTGAAGACGTCGAGGACGAAGCAGGCGATCCCCCACTTCTTCCCGAGCACCCGGCCGCAGTTGGTGGCGCCGATGTTGCGGCTGCCGTGCTCGCGGATATCGACACCCCGAAGCCGTCCGAGGAGCAGGCCGAACGGGATCGTGCCCGCGACGTAGGCGACGGCGAACCACGCGAACCAGACGAGGAAGTCGGGCATCGGGGGCATGGTAACGAAGCGCAAGATTCCCATGACTGGGGACGCGTGCGCGTTGTCACCGCTGGGTGCGCGGCTTATGATCCGGGCATGCCCAGCGTTCATCCCCTCGCCGCGGCCGTTGTCGTATTCACCCTCAGCGCCCCCGCCTGGGCTCAGGCCCAGCCGGTGCCCAGCCTGCCCGAGGGTGACGGCTGGGTGGCGATGGTGATCAGCATCGTGCTCCTTCTGGCGGTGCTGGTGGCGAGTTTCATGAGCGCCAAGCGCGGACACCAGGATTAGGTATCCCCGGCGGCCGATCGGTCGCCGTAACCCCCGAGAGGAGACCCCGATGAACCGACGGTCCTTGGCCGCGTTGATCCTTGTCAACGCGGTGCTGCTGGCGGCGCTGGTCACCAGCCTGGCGAGCCCCCAGCCCGCGCACGCGCAGTTCGGCGGCGGGTCGCAGTACCTGATGATCGCCGGCCAATCCCAGGTCCGCAACGACCAGGCCGCGATCTACGTCGTCGATACCCGCAACGGCGCGATCGTGTCGCTGATGTACAGTTCCGCCAACAACCGCCTCGAGCCGCTGGGCGCCCGCGTCATCGGGACCGACGGCCCGACCCGAGGCGGGCGCTGAGCCCCAGAGAGGAACCCCCACCATGGACCACATCCGCTTTGCCTGCTCCGCGCTGACCGCTTCCGCGTTCGTCCTCGCCGGGCTGCTGGCCGTGAGCGTCGCCCGCATGGAGCCCGTCGCCGACGCCGAGATGGTGATCGCCCGCGACAACTTCACGCTGATGACCGCCCAGACCCGCAACGGCGTCGAATCGCTGTTCGTGCTGGACAACCAGAACGGCCGGCTCTACGTCTACGACCTCGACCGCCGGGGGGAGATCATCCCCGGCGCCGCGACCGACCTCGGCCAGGTGTTCGGCCGAGCCAACACCGGCGGCGGCGGCGGAGGCCGGTGAGCCCCGGGCAACCCGGGTCAGCGGGGCCGCCGTAACCATGCGACCGGTGGCGCCGGTCGATCATCCCAACTGTCCCACGCGGACCCGGCACCGACGCCGGGTCCGTTTTTCTTTCCCACCCAGCCCCTTTCTGCCCCCGGCCATCAGCATCCAACCTCACCAAATCCCTCACAAAAACCGGCCACAAACGCACCTTGGAGGGTCGGCGTGCGTACAATCCCGTAGAGAAGCAGCGGCCCCGGGGCAGATTGGCCGCCCCCCCTGCGGGGCCCGACGATCTTTGGAATGCCGGTCCCGAGAGGTGGGTACTTCGGGGCGATGATTCCGGCGGCATTCCACCCCTCCAATGTGAAGCACCCCCTCCCGTGGACCCGATAGGTGAGATGGACCGGAGTCCATTTCACGCGGTCTGACTGGATGCGCTGTTCACCCTGGCTGGGAGAGACAGCGGGAGGCTTGATCCCAGCATTTGCGAGGTTTGCCGTGCGAAAGTTCGGGACACTGCTACTGGTCCTGTCTATGCTCCTCCTGCCCGGGCGCGCGAGTGCCGAGCAGGTGGCGATGACAGATGCGCAGTTTCTCGACGAGTGGGCCCAGCGGTGCTTCACGTTCCTCTGGGAACAGGCGAACCCGGAGACCGGGCTGGTGGCCGACCGTGCCCCCGCGGACGGGTCGAAGCAGTCGAAGGTCGCGTCGATCGCCTCGGTCGGGTTCGCCCTGACCGCGATCACCATCGCGGACGAGCGCGGCTGGGTCACCCGTGACGAGGCCTACGAGCGGACCCTGACCACCCTGCGGTTCCTCCGCGACAAGATGCCCCACGTCAAGGGCTTCTACTACCACTTCGTGGACATCGACACGGGCGAGCGGGTCTGGGAGTGCGAGCTCTCCAGCGTGGACACGGCCCTGCTCATGGCGGGTGTGCTGACGTCCCGGCAGCACTTCAAGGGCACCGAGGTCGAAACCCTCGCCACCCAGCTCTACGAGCGGGTCGAGTGGCCCTGGATGCTCAACGGTGGGCGGACGCTCTCGATGGGCTGGAAGCCCGAATCCGGGTTCATCGACGCCTACTGGGACCACTACAGCGAGCACCTCGTGCTCCAACTCATGGCGCTGGGCTCCCCCACCCATCCGTTGCCCCCCGAGGCGTGGCACGCGTGGCGGCGGTTCCCGCTGGTCGAGTACGACGGGCTGGAGTTCCTCTCCTACCCGCCGCTGTTCGTCCACCAGTTCAGCCATGCCTGGATCGACTTCCGCGGCCTGCGGGACGACTACGCCGACTACTGGACCAACTCGGTCCTCGCGACCCGCGCTCACCGGGCGATGTGCATCAAGATGGCGGACCGCTTCCCCCACTACGGGGAGAACGCCTGGGGCATCACCAGCTCCGACAGCGAGTACGGCTACACCGCATGGGGCGGGCCCGACCCGTCGAGCCACGTCAACGGGACCCTCGTCCCCTGCGCCGCCGCCGGCAGCATCCCCTTCCTCCCGGAGGAATCGATCGCCGCGGTGAAGCACATGTACGACACCTGGGGCGAGCGGATCTGGAAGAAGTACGGGCTGGTCGACGCGTTCAACCCCCATACCGGGTGGGCCGCGAGCGACGTGATCGGGATCGACGTCGGCATCACGCTGCTGATGATCGAGAACCACCGCAGCGAGCAGGTCTGGCGGACGTTCATGAAGAACCCCGAGATCCAGAACGCGATGCGGATCGCCAGCTTCCGCCCCGCGGGGGATGCCCACCCGAGCCGGCTGACGAGCGTGTACAGCCGGGAGGCGTCGGACGCCGAGGTGCCCGAGTACCTCAAAGCCCGCCGACTCGTCGTTCCCCGCAGCGACGACGCCGGGGCGCCCGAAGACTGGCAGCACCTGGACATGAGCTCGCTGGAATCGGGCCGCGCCACCGAGACGAACAAGGTCGATGCCCGCTTCGCTTTCCGCTGGGACGACGAGGCGCTGCACCTGCGGGTCGAAGTCCGCGACCCCGATGTGGTCACCAGCGACAATCCCACGCGCCTTTTTGAGACCGACGCCGTCGAGCTCTTCATCGATCCGCAGAACGACGGCCTGACGTGGGGCAATCCGCAGGACTTCCAGTTCGGCTTCAGCGTGCCGAATCAGGTCTGGGAATGGTTCGGGCAGCGGCACGGGATCGACGCGGACGTGGTGAAGACCGAGACCGGCTACCGGGTGGACGCGCAGATCCCGTTCGCGATGCTCAACATGGACCCGTCGCCTGGGGCGACGCTGAGCGCGAGCGTGGCGGTGAACAACGCCCATTCCCACCCCGCCGAGAGCATGAAGTTGAACTGGTCCTGGCGGCCGCACGTCCAGCGGATCTACCTGGGCGAGCTGACCTTGGCGGCGATGACCGCGGCCCCGACGGCCGACACGCCCCCTGCCGCTCCGGCGGTCGATCTGGCCGCCACCGAGCCGCCGTCCGAGCCGGCCTATTGACGGCACTTCGGGAGCCACCCCTCGAACCGGGGGCTCCTCCCGCGAACCGCTATAACTCCCTGCATGCCGCGGCAACGGGATCAGGCGATCTGTATCCGGCACCTCGACTGGTCCGAGACCAGCCAGGTGGTGGTGATGCTCGGGCGTGAGCACGGGAAGCTGCGAGGCGTCGCCAAGGGGTCCAAGCGGGCGAGCCCGAGTTCGGTGCAGCGATTCTCCGGCGGGATCGAACTGCTCACCCGAGGCGAGGTGCTCTTTACCGTCAAGCCCACCGCCGAGCTCGCCGCGATCACCGAGTGGGACCTGCAGGAGACCTTCTACCACCTGCGGACGGACCTGACGGCGCATCGCCTCGGGATGTACGCGGCCGACCTTGCGAACGCGCTGCTGGCGGAGCACGATCCGCACCCACGGAGCTTTGAAGCGCTGCACCGGTTTCTGCGGGAGATCGGGGGCGTCGCGAAGCCGCAGGCGGCTTTGGCGGAGTTCCAGTGGGCGATGCTGGACGATGCAGGTTATCGGCCGGAGCTGTTCGCGGACGCGTCGACCGGGGAGGCGCTCCCGGCGGCGGAGACGTACGGCTTCGACCCGCGGGCGGGCGGGCTGACGGTCAGCACCGCGGTGAACGATTGGCGGGTGCGGGCGGAGACGGTGGAACTCCTGCGCCGGCTGGCGCGGGGGGAGGCGGTCGCCGGGGTGGACGACGCGACGCTCGGCCGTGCGAACAGGCTGTTGTGCGTCTACCTGCGGGAGATCCTGGGGAACGAGCTGCCGACGATGCGCTATGTGCTGCGCTCCCGTTAGCCGCGGGGCTTGCCCCGCGCGGGCTCGAGGTTGCGCCGGCGCGGGGCAAGCCCCGCGGCTAACCCGCGCTCGCTTCGATGCGCTGGACGTAGAACATCGAGTCGGCGGCGCGGGGGCCGACCATGTGCCAGCTCATCGGGAAGGTCGGGCCTTTGCTGGCGTAGGTGTCGAAGATGCGCCGCCCCCAGTCGTACTGCTGCTCGATGTTCTTCTCGATTTTCGCGGTGTCGCTGCTGGGGATGAAGGTCCGGGTCTCGTAGTTCCAGTTGGGGTCGAGGCGGATGAGCAGGTGGCCCTCGTCCCACTCGATGGGGTAGCCGTGGACGTAACCCTGTCCGGTGCCGGGGGTGTGGAACCAGTAGCAGAGGAAGCGGTCCTTGTCGGCGGTGGAGGTGTCCTGGGTGCCGCCGACGAGGAGCTTGGCGTGGGAGACGCGAACGGGGACGACGCCCCACCGCTTGCGGGCGATCCAGATCCGCCGCTCGGGCACGTCGAACAGGCCGACGTGGGCGTAGTCGACCCGGAGCTGATCGGTGCAGAACGCCTTGTTGATCTTCGGCTCGGCCGCCACGGGTGGGATTGTAAGGACCGAGGGGCGGGACGCGGGCGCGGCGGCGGGAGCGAACGCTATCATCCGCACCATGAGCGAGACGGCGACCGCCGGACCCGTCGCGACGGGTCGGCTGGAAGAGCAGCGTGAGGGCATGATCGTCCTGGGCATCGCGGGCACGGACTACCGCCTGCACCTCCTGGTGGACGCGGCGCCGCCGGTGGGTCCGAGCAACCGGCTGCGGGGCGAGATCCACTGCACCGCGAGGCGGGTGGACGTGGTGCCGTCGGGCGGCCGATTCGTGGAGCCTTCGGACGGCCGACCCCGCCAGGTCCAGGGCCGGGTGATCGGGACGGACGCTCAGGCCAACGCCCTGATCGTGCAGGCGGCGGTCCCGGTGACGGCGAAGCTGGGCGACCCCCGGCAGAAGGCGTCACAGTTCGAGCCGGGCCAACTGGTCACCTTCGCCGTCGAACGCGGCGCCCGATTTGTGCCGATCAGCTAAGGAAGCGCCTTGAGTCCCGAGTCTCGGGTCGTGAGCCACGACGTAGGCGACTCGGGAACCCAAGGCTCAAGACTCAGGACTCCTCGTTCATGCCCACCCCCGAACTCAAGCGGATCCTCGTCACCGGCGGCGCCGGCTTCCTCGGCTCGCACCTGTGCGATCGTCTCGTCGATCAGGGGCACGACGTCATCTGCCTCGACAACCTCTTCACGAGCCAGAAGCAGAACATCGCCCACCTGTTGTCGCGGCCGAACTTCGAGTTCATCCGCCACGACGTGACCCAGCCGATCTGGCTCGAGGTCGACGAGATCTACAACCTCGCCTGCCCCGCGTCGCCGGTGCACTACCAGTACAACCCGATCAAGACCATGAAGGTCTCGGTGATGGGCGCGATCAACGTGCTGGGCATGGCGAAGCGGTGCCGGGCGAAGGTCTTCCAGGCGTCCACCAGCGAGGTGTACGGCGATCCGGAAGTCCACCCCCAGCCCGAGAGCTACCGCGGGAACGTCAACCCCATCGGCATCCGGGCGTGCTACGACGAGGGCAAGCGGGCCGCGGAGACCCTCTTCTTCGACTACCACCGCTCCAACGGCGTGAACATCCGCGTCGTCCGCATCTTCAACACCTACGGGCCGCGGATGCACCCGTACGACGGCCGGGTCGTCAGCAACTTCATCCTCCAGGCGCTCAAGAACGAGCCGATCACGATCTACGGCGAGGGGCAGCAGACGCGCTCGTTCTGCTACGTCGACGACCTGATCGACGGGTTCCTCAAGCTCATGGCGGCGCCGGACGAGGTCACCGGCCCGATCAACATCGGGAACCCCGGCGAGTTCACCATTCGGCAGCTCGCCGAGCTGACGATCGAGATGACCGGCAGCAAGAGCGAACTGACGTTCCTGCCCCTGCCCAGCGACGACCCGACGCAGCGGAAGCCGGACATCTCGCTGGCGCAGGAGAAGCTGGGGTGGGAACCGACGGTCCCGCTGCGGGACGGGCTCGCGAAGACGATCGACTACTTCAGCAAGCTGGACCTGCGGCGGTATCGCAAACCGACGGACCACACCGCGCACAAGAGTTCGAGCGTATACCGCCGCCGGCGCGAGGATGCGCCGCTCGAGGCGTAGGTCCGCGGCGAGCCGGGGCGGGCGCCGCACATCGGGGCCGCCCGGCGGCGTCGGGGGCTATCCCATCAGAAGCAGCACGATGAGCTGGGTGCTCATCACGCGCAGCAGCATCACGAGCGGGTAAACCGTGGCGTAGCTGACGGTGGGCGTTTCGCTGCCGGTGAGGGACTGCGCGAAGGCGAGGGCCGGGGGGTCGGTCATGCTCCCCGCGAGCAGGCCGGTGAGGGTGATGTAGTTCATCTTGAACACGCCGCGGGCGATGAAGCCGACGACGGCGACGGGGACGATGGTGATCAGGGCGCCGATGAGGAGCCACTGGGCGCCGTGGGTGCGGAAGGTCTCGACGAAGTCTCCGCCGGACAGCAGCCCGACGCAGGCGAGGAAGAGGACGATGCCGATCTCGCGGAGCATGTAGTTGGCGCCGGCGGGCATGTACCAGATAAGGGGGCCGACGCGGTAGAGGCGGCTGAGGAGGATCGCGACGACGAGGGGTCCGCCCGCGAGTCCGAGCTTCAGGGGGGCGGGGAGCCCGGGCAGCGCGATCGGGATGCTGCCGAAGATGACCCCGAGCGCGATGCCCAGGAGGATGGGGCCGAGAATCGGCTTGTCGAGGGCGCGCATGCTGTCGCCGAGTTCCTGGACGACGGAGTCCATCGAGCGGTTATCGCCGACGGCGGCGACGCGGTCGCCGAACTGGAGCCGGGAGGCGGGGGTGACGGGGAGTTCGAAGCCCGCGCGGTGGATGCGGGTGAGGACGACGCCGTACTTCTCGCGGAGCGCGAGTTCGTTGATGGTCTTGCCGACGGCGTTGGAGTTGCTGACGAGGACGACGCGGACGCCGATGTCGCTGGGGACGGCGCGGGCGTCGACGGTGGTGCGCGGGCCGACGATGATCTCGATCTGGGCGAGGGCGGGAGCGGGCCCGACGGCGGTGAGGATGTCGCCAACCTGGAGCGTCGCGTCCTGGGCGGCGAGTTGGACGGCGCCGCCGCGGAGCAGGCGGGTGATGGCGACGCCGCTGTCGCTAAGGGTGGGGACGTCGCGGATCCGCCGCCCGGCGAGGCTGGGGTTCTGGACCTCGAGGTTGAGCACGTCGATGCCGTCGTGGCCCTGGCGGGCGGCGAGCTGCTGCCGCTCGTGGGCGAGGTCGACGCGGAAGACGGCCCGGACGGCGATCATCGTCAGCAGCACGCCGAGGATGCCCAAGGGGTAGGCGATGGCGTAGGCGGAGCCGATGGTGGCGCCGCCGCTGAAGTCGGCCACGGCGCCGCCGCGGCGGGCGAGGTCGTCGACCGCGGCGATGCCCGACGCCATGGAGGGGGTGTTGGTGGTCGCGCCGCTGAGCAGGCCGACGGCCGCGGGGATGCTGCCGGGGTCGGAGCCCATGAACCAGGCCCACTGAGCCACGGCGATCGCGACGCCCAGGCCCACGACGCCGGCGGCGGCGAGGTTGAGCGGCAGGCCGTTGCGGCGGAGCGTGGCGAAGAAGCTGGGGCCGACCTGCATCCCGATCGTGAACACGAAGAGGATGAGCCCGAACTCGCGGACGAAGTGGAGCAGGGTGTGGTCGCCGCCGAGGCCGAAGTGGCCAAAGACGATCCCGGTGAACATCACCCAGGCGATGCCCAGTGAGACCCCGCCGACCCTGATCCGCCCCAGCGCCAGGCCGATGGACGACACCAGCATGAGGACCAGGACGGTGTGGGCCACGGATTCGGTTTGAAAAAGATCGACCAACCAATCCATGCTGTGGGCTCCGTGGCGGCATCATCGGGATTCCGCCCCACGGGCACAAACCCCCCGGTATCCTTGGGCCGACTGGCCGAACGCCCCGGGCGGTGTGACGGCCGCTTCGCCCCCAGCCCGACCCCAAGGAGTGCATCCGCATGCCCATCAAGACCGAACTCTTCGACCTCACCGGCCGCGTCGCCCTCGTCACCGGCGGCGCCAGCGGGATCGGCAAGGCGATGGCGGCCGCCCTCGTCGCGCACGGCGCGAAGGTCGTCGTCGGCTCGCGGACCCAGGAGAAGGTCGACGCCACCGCCGCCGAACTCGACGCGATCGCCAACACCAGCGGGACCGAGCCGGTCGCCGCGGGCGTGGCGTTGGACGTTCAGTCGGCCGCCAGCGTCGAGCACGCGGTCCGCAAGACGATGGACCTCTTCGGCGGGCTGCACATCGTGGTGAACTCCGCGGGCGTGATGCTCAAGAAGCCCACCTTCGAGATCGACCCGGACGACTTCAACCGGATCTACGACACCCACGTGACCGGCTCGCTCCGCGTCGCCCAGGCCGCGGGCCGCGTGTTCCGCGAGCAGCACGACGGCTGCATCATCAACCTCGCGAGCATCTCCAGCTTCGTCGACCTCGTCGAGGTCGCGGCCTATGCGTGCGCCAAGAACGCGGTGCTGGGGCTGACCCGCAGCCTCGCCAACGAGTGGGCGAAGTACGGGATCCGCACGAACTCCATCGCCCCCGGGTTCGTGCCCACCGACATCAACCGGAAGATGATCGAGGGCACCGACCGCGGCCGGCGGATCATCGAACACACCCCGATGCAGCGGTTCGGCACGGGCGACGAGATCGCCGGCGCCGCGGTCTACCTCGCCTCGCAGGCGGGGCGGTTCGTCAACGGCCACTGCATCGTCATCGACGGCGGGTACCTCTCGAGCGGCATCGGGGACAGCGTCGCCCCCTGGACCGTCGAGGGCTGAGGCCGCTCGGCCGCCCCGGGGGCCGGCGGCGTCCTATCGTCCATCAACCCAACCCTTGCAGGAGCAGGCATGGTCGCACCGCTCACGGAGCCGCAGATCAAGGAGTCGCTCGGCGAGCTGCCGGGCTGGACCTACACCGGCGGCAAGCTGACCAAGTCGTTCACGTTCGGATCGTTCAAGGAAGCGCTGTCGTTCCTTGTGCGGGTCGGGCTCGAGGCCGAAGGGCAGGACCACCACCCGGAGATCCACAACGTCTACAACCGCGTCACCCTCACGCTCGCCACGCACGACGCGGGAGACGCGGTGACGGAGAAGGACCTCCGCCTGGCGCGGACGGTCGAGTGGTTCAACTGGCTGCCGAAGAAGGGGTAGAGGCCGTGGCGGCGTTCAGCCACACGGCGGCGCAATGCGGGTGCTGCTCCAACGGGTGACGCGGGGGAAGGTGACGGTCGAGGGCGGCGGCGTCGTCGGCGAGATCGGCCGCGGGTACGTCCTGCTCGTGGGTGTCGGTCACGCCGACACCCCGGCCGAGGCGGACCGGCTGGCGGAGAAGATCGCGGGGCTGCGGATCTTCCCGGATGACCACGGCCGGTTCGACCGCTCGCTGCTGGATGTGGGAGGCGGGGCGCTCGTGGTGTCGCAGTTCACGCTCTTCGGCGACGCCCGCAAGGGTCGGCGGCCGAGTTTCACCGCTGCCGCCCGCCCGGAGGTGGCCGAGCCGCTGTGCGACTACTTCGCGGGCCGGCTGCGCGACCTGGGCGTCTCCCCGGTGCAGACCGGGCGGTTTGGCGCCAGCATGCTCGTCGAGCTCGAAAACGACGGGCCGGTGACGCTCTGGCTCGACAGCGATGCGATGTGACGGGAACATCCACCCGCCCGCCGCGTCGAAGACCGGATACACCCGAAGGAGAACCGCCATGCGACGCCCCCGAGCCCGCCTCGTTGCGATCGTCCTGACCACCGCCGCGCCCGTGCTCGCTCAGGACGCGGCCCCGGAAGCGGGGGAGGCCGGCCTGCCCGTCACACGGGTGATCCTCTACTCGTCCGGCGTGGGCTACTTCGAACACGAGGGAAACGTCGAGGGCGACCGCACGGTCACGATCAACTTCGAGGCGGACCAGATCAACGACGTGCTCAAGAGCATGGTGCTCCGCGACCTGGACGGGGGGCAGGTGCGGAGCGTGGCCTACCCCTCGCGGGAGCCGGTCGAGCGGGCGCTGGCGAGCTTCGCGGTGAACCTGGCGGGCAACCCGTCGCTGCCGGAGCTGTTCAATCAACTCCGCGGCGCTTCGATCACCGTCACGACAACGGAGCCGATCACGGGCCAGATCCTCAACGTCACGAGCGAGACGAAGGTGGTGGGCGATCCGCCCGCGCAGGTGACGGAGCACACGCTGAACCTCGTGACGGACGGGGGGATCGCGAGCGTGCCGATGGCGGACGCGGCGCGGTTCGAGCTTCAGGACCCGCGGCTGCGCGAGGAGTTCGGCAAGGCGATGGCGCTGCTGGCGGAGTCGCGGAACGTCGACCGCCGGCCGGTGGAGCTGCGGTTCGAGGGCGAGGGGACCCGGCGGGTGAGGGTCGGCTACCTCGTCGAGACGCCGGTGTGGAAGACGGCGTACCGCCTGGACCTCACCGGTTTGGCGGGCGACGCG
>CAZKRE010000011.1:0-7698 GCA_964555075.1 uncultured Phycisphaeraceae bacterium | reverse complement strand
CGCGCGATCGGCGGACGGCGACGCGGAGCCGCAAGCGGCGGAAGGCGAGGGCAAAGCGTTTTTGCAGGGCTGGGCGATCGTCGAGAACACGGGTGAGAGCGACTGGGACGACGTGACGCTGTCGCTGGTGAGCGGGCAGCCGATTTCGTTCACGATGGACCTGTACACGCCGCTGTTCGTTCCGAGGCCGACGGCGCAGGTGCCGCGGTTCGCGTCGCTGTCGCCGCGGCTTTACGACGAGGGGCTGGGGGAGGCGCGGGAGATGCTGGCGCTGAAGGCGGGCCGCGCGGGCGAGGGGGCCGCTGGCCGACCGATGAGCCGCACCCGACTCAATCAACCAGCGGCGGCGGCCCCGCAGGCGGCGGCGGAAGCTGCCGATGCTAACTGGGCCGCGGGGCGTGCGTTCAACGATAATCTCGTCGCCTTCGACGCCGATGGCTCTGGCGTCGCCGCCGCCACCTCCACGGGTGACCTGGGCGAACTCTTCCGCTTCACCATCGACCACGCGGTCGACCTCGACCGCCGCCGGTCCGCGATGCTGCCGATCGTCACGCAGCCGATCCAGGCCGAGAAGCTGTCGATCTACAACCAGTCGGTGCAGGCGAAGCACCCGCTGCACGGGGCGCGGCTGACGAACGACACGGGGCTCAAGCTGCTCGGCGGGCCGATCACGGTCTTCGACGGCGGCGCGTATGCGGGCGACGCCCTCATCGAGCACCTGGGCGAAGGCGAGTCCCGCCTCATCAGCTACGGCATGGACCTCGACGTGACGGTGGACCCGTCGGCCCGGCACCACAGCCGCGTCGTCGGCGCGAAGATCGTCAAGGGCGTGCTCCAGGTCGATCACCGCTCGGTCTTCGAACAGACCTACAAGATCGACAACGGCGGCAAAGAGGAGAAGGTCGTCATCGTCGAGCACCCAACGGAGGCGAATCGGAAGCTGCTCGAACCCGCGGACTACACGGAAAAGACGCCGAACCTGTACCGGTTCCGCGTCCCAGTCGCGGCTGGCACGCTCGGGCAGTTCAAGGTGGTCGAGGAGCGGACGCACACGCAGGGCCTGGCGATCCTCAACTTCGACCTGGGCACGTTCGCGAGCTACCTGCGGACGGGCGAGATCCCGCAGGACGTCCGTGCGGCGCTCGAGGAGGCCGCGACGCTCAAGCGTGAGCTGACGGAACTTGAGCGGCAGCGGGACGAGACCCAGGCCGAGCTGGAGGCGATCCAGAGCGGCCAGCAGCGGCTCCGCGAGAACATCCGCGCGGTGGGCAACGCGACCGAACTGCGCAACCGCTACCTCGCGAAGCTGCAGGCCGAGGAAGACCGGATCGACGAGCTCAACGGGCAGCTGATCGAGCTCCGCGAGCAGGTGGACGCGCAGCGGAAGCGGCTGGAAGACTACCTCGCCAACCTCAGTGTCGGATAGCCGGGCACCGCAGCGGGACGTCGGCTCAGGAGTCGGGACCGGAAAGCGGGCGGGGCGTGCCGCGGTCGCGGATGAGGCGGACGGTGTACCGCGGCACCTCCGCGCCGCACTCGGGGCAGGTCGTGGAGCCGGCGAGCACGGATGCGTGCACGTCGTAGCCGCACTCGACGCAGTAGCCCATGTTCCGGCGGTACCGTCGGCGGTTGCGTGCCTCCCGGGATCGTTGGGCGAGGGTGACCAGCCCCGCCACCCCCGCCACGACCACCGCCATGAGGATCGCGAAGAGCCAGATCCGCAGCCATCCCCGCGTCGCGAGCATCCGGGCGGTTTCGGCGGCCTGCACGAAGAGCGCGATGACATAGAGGTGGGCCGTCTCCCCCGTCTCGCGGACGATCAGCGTCAGGAGGATCGCAAACAGGACGACGTAGGCGATGATCCCCCACCCGTCCATGATGCCGAACGGGATCCCGCCGATCCAGTAAACGGGCGCCGCGAGGGGCGACCGCCCGAGCGGCAGCGGCCCGCTCGAGCTGAGCATCGCGACGCCGCACCCGAACGAGCACGCCGCGAAAAACAGCGCGACCCGCCCGAGCGCGGTGCCCGCGGCGTCAGCGAGGATGGCGAGCGGGTTCTCCCAGCCGAGCATGAGGCGATGGTAGGACAACGGCCACAAGGAACAAGAGCCGTCGTGATGCGAGGCCGCTCCACCGCGGCTCACGCCGCGAACATCGCCTCGACGAACCTGCCCGGCTCGAACGGCTCGACGTCGTCCGGCGTCTCGCCGACGCCGATGAACTTCACCGGCAGGTTGAGCTGCTCGCGGATCGCCACCACGATCCCGCCCCGGGCCGTGCCGTCGAGCTTCGACAGGAACAGCCCCGTCACCTCGACCGCCTGCGTGAAGACCTTCGCCTGGTTGATCCCGTTCTGCCCCGTGGTGGCATCGATGACGAGGATCGTCTCGTGCGGCGCCCCTGGGATCTTCTTATCGAGCACCGTCCTGATCTTCGTGAGCTGGCGCATGAGGTGGTCCTGCGTGTGCAGCCGGCCGGCGGTGTCGACGATGAGCACGTCGATCCCCCGCGCCACCGCGGCCTCCGCCGCGTCGAACGCCACCGCCGCGGGGTCCCCCCCCTGCTTGCCCTTGACCACCTCCACGCCAAGCCGGTCGGACCAGATCTCGAGTTGCTCGACCGCCGCGGCGCGGAACGTGTCGCACGCGGCGAGGAGCACGGTCTTCCCCTCGTCGCGGAGGCTCTTGCACATCTTCGCGATGCTCGTCGTCTTCCCGCTGCCGTTGATCCCCGCAACGAGGATGACGGTCGGGCCCGACGGCGCGAAGTGGATCTCCCGGTCCGCCGCCGGGTAATAGGCCTGCAACTGGCTCTTGAGGTAGTCGAGCGCCTGGTCGCCCGTCTCGAGCTCCTGCCGCTCCCACGCGGCCTGAAGGTCCTTGCGGATCTCGGTCGCGGCCTTGACGCCGATGTCCGCCTGGATCATCGCCCGCTCCAGCTCCCGGAGCAGCTCGGCGGAGAGCTGCTTGCCTGAGAGGATCGTCCGGAACGTCTGAACGCTCCCGGTGCGGGTCTTGGCGAGCCCCTGCTTGAGCTTGTCGAACGCGGCGCGGAAAAGTCCCATAGCGGCGTGACTATAGCGACTGCGGGTCGGCCACCCCCCGCCGTCGTGCCCACCCCATCGTCGTGAGTTCACCGGGAGCTATGATTGACCCATCATGGAGGATGTCGACAGAACCTGGTGGACCCGCGCAGCCGACACCACCGGCCCCGTCGCCACGTTCTTCGGCCGGGCCACCCTGCGGCTCGGCGGGTACCCCGGCCGGGGCATCATCGGCACCGCGTGGCGGAAGCAGAGCCGGCTCCGCGGCGGGCGATCGTTCCACGTCCGCAGCACCGACGGCACCCGCCTCGCCGCCTGGTACAGCCCCGCCCTCCCCCAGCCCGACGGCGTCAAGCGGCTGCCCGTCCTCATGTCCCACGGCTGGTGCGAAATCAAGGAACGCCACTTCCGCCGGGCCTGGCGGCTCAACGCCCAGGGGCACGACGTCGTCCTCTTCGACCACCGCGGCCACGGCCGGAGCCACGGCAAGTACGTCACCTTCGGCGTGCAGGAGCGGCACGACACGGCCGCCGTCGCCGATACCGCCATCGAAGAGGGCTTCTTCGGGGACCGGTTCATCACCATGGGCTTCTCCCTCGGTGCGGGGGTGGTGATCCAGCACGCGGCGATCGACCCCCGGGTCGCGGGCGTGGTCGCGATGGCGCCGTTCGTCGACTTCCGCGCCGCCGTCCTCTCGTTCCGCGACCTCTTCGCCCCGTGGATGAGCACGGAGTGGCTGCTGGCGGGGTTCGAGCGGGCGACGCACGAGGTCGACTTCGACTTCTACGAAGCGTCGTCGATCCGCGCGATGCGGCAGATTGAGGCGCCGATGCTCCTGATCGAGGGCGGCCGCGACCGCCACCTGCCCGCGATCGACCACACGCAGAAGCTCCTGCCCGCGAAGACCCGGGGCCCGGTGGAAGTGCTCTGCGTTGACGATGCCGGCCACGCCAGCCTCTGCCGCGGCGCGTGGCCCGAACTAGACACCGCGATCGCCCGCTTCTGCGCCGGCATCACGTGACCGCGCCTTGTCAGCCGCGGCCCTTGGGCCGCGCGAGTCGCCCCGCGAAGTGCTGACGGCTACTGATCGTGCCCCTGCACGTACCGGCGCGGCAGGTGCGTCCCCAGCCGGCAGAGCATCTCGTAGCACGACGACCCCGCCATCGCCGCCAGTCGCGGCAGGGCGTTCTCCGCTTCGGGGTCGTTCGCGATCAGCTCGACCTGCGCGTCGAGCAGCCGGCCGGTGTCCTCCACGGCCAGTTCGGTCAGGTCGATGACGATCTGGTCCATGTTGACCCGCCCGAGCACCTTCGCGTACAGGACGCCCAGCCGCTCATCCTTGGGAAACACGCGGACGACCCCCTGGTTGGAAAGCAACAGGGGGTAGCCGTCGCCGTAGCCGACGGGGACGACACCCAGGAGGCTCTCGCGCTTGAGCTGGCAGGTTCCGCCGTAGCCGACACTCGCCCACCTGGGATAGCGTTGGACGTGGATGACGCGGGAGAGCCAGCGGACGCTGTGCTCGAGCGTCGGGGCCTCGGCGACGATCGGGCCGGGCGCGAGCCCCTCCCAGCCGTACCCGAGGAGGGCGAGCCCGGGACGGACCATCTCGCAGTGGAACCGCCGGTCACGAATGACGCCGGTCGTCGCCGCGATGTGGCGGATCAGCTCGACGGGGAGGTAACCCTCGTGGTTCCGGACCGCCTCCTCGAACGCGGTGAACTGCGCGTCCGTGAACGCCGGGTCGCAGTCGGCGCTCGCGAAGTGGGAGTACACCCCGACGATCCGGACGTGCTGGTAGTGCAGCAGGTCGGCACAGAGCGCGGAGAACTGGTCGTACGTCAACCCGGACCGGCTCAGGCCCGTGTCGAGGTAGAGGTGGATCGGCCAGCGGATACCGAACGTCTGCCCCAGCGTGTTGACCTGCGCGAGCTGCTCCCGGTCGTGGATCGCCAGGTGCAGCTTCTCCGCCACGGCGGACCGGTACAGCGGCTCGTTGCGCGACAGCGTCCGCAGCGGGAGCATCACCAGGATCGGGCACGAAACCGCTGCCTTGAGGACCAGCTCCTCCGCCTCCGCGGGGGAATAGACCGCGAGCATGTCGCACCCGGCCTTCACCAGCCGCGGCGCGAGCTGGACCGCGCCCAGCCCGTAGGCGTTTTTCTTCACCACGCCGCACACCAGCGGCCCGCCGATCTTCACCGCCCCGCTGAGCGCGCGGCTGCCCCGGCCGCGGACCATGTCGCGGATCGCCGCGGTGTTCCGCTGCATCCGGGCCACGTCGATCTCGACGTAGCTGGTCTCCGACGGGTTGGAAACAGCCTCGATGGACACGGGTTTCGCGATGGCTACAGGCCCACGGAGTTGGATCACGGCCACGGCTCCCTTACAATCCTCGCCGTAGGGCCCGTGGGAGCGACACGTCGTTCGCCTCCATCGTACATCGGGCCGCTTCGCCGCCGAGGCGAACGCGAGCAGACCCGGACGGAACCCGCCTTCCCGGAGTGGCTGGTGCTCGATACTCCCGCAGCCGCCGCCTTGCAGCGGGGGCTCCCGAGTGTCCAGCACTGCCCACTCCGGCAGCGACCCTTTCCCCCGGCTGCTCGCGGACGATCATCGGCATAACCCCAGGCGGGTGAGCATTTTTCACTCACCCCGCGGGCGATCGCCACCCGATCGCCCACCCCGCGAGACCTCCATGAGCGAAATCTTTGCTTCCGACACCACCTTCGCCGACCTCGGCCTGGACCCCAGCGTCCTCCAAGGCATCACCGAGTCCGGCTTCATCCACCCCACCGGCATCCAGGCGGCGCTCATCCCCGCCATCCTCGCCGGCAAGGACGTCATCGGCCAGGCCCGCACCGGCACCGGCAAGACCGCCGCCTTCGCCCTGCCGGTCCTCCACCTCGCCGACAAGGACGTGCCGATGCAGGCCCTGGTCCTCACGCCCACCCGCGAGCTCGCCGCCCAGGTCGCCGGCGAGATCGAGACCCTCGGCCAGCACACCCCCATCCGCACCACCTGCATCGTCGGCGGCGAGTCGATGCGCTCCCAGACCAAGAGCCTCGAACGCGGCGGCCACATCCTCGTCGGCACCCCCGGCCGCGTCATGGACATGCAGCAGCGGGGCGAGATCAACTTCCGCAACGTCCGCTTCGCCATCCTCGACGAGGTCGACCGGATGCTCGACATCGGCTTCCGCGACGACATCCGCAAGATCCTCAAAACCATCCAGGGCCCCCACCAGACCATCTTCGTCTCCGCCACCATCAGCGAAGACATCGAACGCCTCGGCCGGTCGTTCATGAAGCCCGACGCCGAGAAGATCGTCACCGTCGGGCAGGCCCTGACCGTCGAACTCGTCGACCAGAAGTACCTCCCCGTCGAGCCGTGGGACAAGCGGTCCCTGCTGCTCCACCTGCTCCGCCACGAGAAGCCCGAGTCCACCGTCGTCTTCTGCCGCACCAAGGCGACCGTCCACAAGGTCACCACCTACCTCCGCGACAAGGGCATCAGCGTCCGCGAGATCCACGGCGACCTGCCGCAGAACAAGCGGGTCAAGGTCATGGAGGACTTCCGCGAAGGCAAGCTCTCCGTCCTCGTCGCCTCCGACCTCGCGGCCCGCGGGCTCGACGTCGAGCACATCTCCCACGTCATCAACTACGACCTCCCCGACGACCCGGAGGTCTACGTCCACCGCATCGGCCGCACCGCCCGTGCCGGCCGCCGCGGCATCGCCTGGGCCTTCGTCACCCCCGACCAGGGCCAGCTCCTCACCGAGATCGAGAAGCTCGCGGGCGTGCTCATCGAGAAGATGGACTACCCCGACTTCAAGCCCGGCCCGCTGCCCAGCGACGTCCGCGAAACCCGCGAGGCCGCCGCCAAGCGGCTGGAAGCTTCCAGCAAGCCCCGCGACCGGCAGACCTTCACCAAGGTGGACGAGCTCTCCGACGAGGAGAAGGCCCGCATGTTCCCCGGCGGCGTCGTCCCCTCCGGCCCGCCGCCCCGCCGAACCCTCGGCGGCCGCTTCCGCACCCGGCGGAGCTGAGCCGTGCGCCAAGGGGGAACGGATGCTGTTGCGCGTCGCCCGCCTTCATCAGCGGGCGGCGCACCGGCCGCGGTGGATCGTCAGGTCGCCAAGGCGCGCCGAGCGCAAAGAAGAAGCCCACGGCGTCAGGCCGTGGGCTTCGACGAAGAGTTCTCGGTGAACCTCAGCCCTTGGTGAGCTTCTCGGCCTTCTTGCGGGCGTCGTCGAGGTTGCCGACGTACATGAAGGCGCTCTCGGGCAGGTCGTCCGCTTCGCCGTTGCAGAGGCGGCGGAAGGAGTCGATCGTCTCGCTCAGCGGGGTGTACACGCCGGGGAAGCCGGTGAAGACTTCCGCGACGAAGAACGGCTGGGAGAGGAAGCGCTCGATCTTGCGGGCCCGGCTGACGATGAGCTTGTCCTCTTCGGAGAGCTCGTCGACGCCGAGGATCGCGATGATGTCCTGCAGCGAGCGGTAGCGCTGGAGGATCGTCTGCACCTGGCGGGACACCGCGTAGTGTTCCTCGCCGACGATGCCCGGGTCAAGGATGCGGGAGGTCGATTGCAGCGGGTCCACCGCGGGGAAGATGCCCTTCTCGGCGATGCCGCGCTGCAGGTTCACGTTCGCGTC
>CAZKRE010000010.1:25774-35394 GCA_964555075.1 uncultured Phycisphaeraceae bacterium | reverse complement strand
GTGGAGATGGTGCCGCTCATCGACGTCATCTTCCTGCTGCTGACGTTTTTCATCTACTCGCTCGTGGTGATGGTGCGGGCCCAGGTCCTGCCCGTCGAACTCGTGCGGGTGGAGGCGGGTGAGGCTGCGCCGGGCGATTCGGCGGAGATCGCGGCGATCACGATCGACGCGGCGGGCGCGATCTTCTTCAACCGCGAGCCGATCGAGCCCGAGGCGCTCGACGCACGGCTCGCGGAACTGGCGTCGCAGGACCCGCCCCCGCTGCTGTTCCTCGCGATGGAGCAGGCGAGCGCGGGCGGGACCGTCGCTGTTGACCGCGGGCCGGTGCTGATCGGCCTGATCGAACGGGTGCGGCAGGCGGGTGTGACGAACTTCAGCATCGTCGGCCAGCCTTAGCGGTGGCGAAGGCGGGCGGCGGTCAGGCGCGTGATGAGGCGAAGCGAATCCATCCTGCCCCTGGTGCTGAGCGGCGTCATCGCGGTCGCGATCCATGCCGCCGTCGTGCCGGCGGTCGCCCTCTACGCGGCGGCGGACGGCCTGCTGCGGGCGCTGTCGAGGCTGGACGTGCCAATCAGCCCCCCCGCCGAGGAACCCGAGACGAGAAAGCCGCCGGTCGGGCGGGAGGATTCGCGGGTGTCGGCGGTGGCGTGGATCGCGCACGACGACTTCCGCGAACTTATGGCCCGCGAGGGGCCGACCGATCAGCCTGCCCTGCAGCAGAGGGTCGACCCGGTCGAGGCCGCCCCACCGGAGCTCGACCCGACGCCTCCCGCCCCGACGCCGACGCCCGACCCGCCGTCGGCGTCGCAGCTCGCTTCGGCGATGCCCCAGCCGCCCCGGCCGTCGCCCCTCCCCCCGTCCCCACTCGGCCAGCCGCAGCCGTGGCGCCTCGACCCCGCGGGCGAGGTTCGCGTTCCCTTCGCGCCCACGCCGCTGGTCCCCGAGACCCCGCGACCCGAGGCGTCGTCCGCCCAGCCCTCGCCCGCCTCGTCGGACCAGCCGGCCCGCCCCACGGCCGCCCCCCGCTCGGATCGGGAAGCGCCGCCCAGCCGGGTCGAGCGGTTCGAGTGGCATCGCCCCGGGACTGTCCCCGTGGCCCGGGGGATGGAGGTGCAGACGTTCGCTCCCCGCTTCTCCGTGGTGGCGCAGTACTCGATCCCGATGGACCCGGAGCTGATCCTCCACTTCGACGGCACGGGGCAGGCGGTGCGGGTGGAGCTGATCCGCTCGAGCGGGTTCGAGAACGTCGATGGCCCGATCATCGCGGCGCTCTACCGGTGGCGGGCGAGCGGGGAGCGGATCGAGGCGCTCCCGCCGGGGCAGACGCTGGAGATGCCCGTCACGATGCACCTCCGCGGCACGCGGTGACCGTCCGCGCTAAGATCACCGGCATGCAACGCACCGACGACGACGGCGTCATCATTTCCTGTGACTTCTGCGGCACCGACTGGGACCCGCTGACGGGCCTGCCCGTGATGACGGAGGGGCATCGCGGTTCGGCCATGTGCCTCGACTGCCTCCAGCGGGCGCTGCCGGAGCACGAGGTCTCCGGGACGGCGTTCGACTGCACGCTCTGCCTCCAGCGGCGCGACGCGGGCACCCGCGCCTGGCGCGGCCCACGGGAGGGCGTGACCGCCTGCTGGCCGTGCATCCGCCTGGCCGCGAAGACCTTCCACAAGGACCGTGAAGTCGACTTCCGCTGGGACCCGTCGGTGTGGCCTAAGGACGAGGGGTAGCGGGATGTCGAGGCGAGGCGTTATGCGGCCAGGCGGGCGCCGAAGGCCCTGGCTGCGGCGTAGCGCGGGTTGATCTCGAGGGCGTGCCGGATCGCGGTTTCCGCGACGTGGATCTCGCCCAAGGCCTCGGCGCAGACCGCGACGTGAAAGTGCGTGTCCGCCCGGCCGCGGTGCAGCGTGGCGTGGTGCCGCAGCGTCCGGGAGGACGCCCGGAGCAGCCGGATCAGGGGCGACTGCCCCACGGGGGCGGGCGCCGGCCGCGCGGGGGCCAGATCGAGGTCTCCCCCCGCCCCGTGGACCCACATCTCCGCGAGCAGCCGCCGCCGCTCCTGCCGGGAGACCTTCCCGGCGAGCTTGTTCTCGCATCGTCGGACGAGGCGGGACTGGCCGGCGAAGTGGGCGCAGGTCGCGAGACCGGCCCAGCCGCGGGCACGGTCCGCTCCCTGCCGCGCCAGCCGCCACCAGACGCCCGCCGCCTCGGCGAACGCGCCGCGGTGCATCAGCACCTTGGCGAGGGTCGCCCGGGCCTCCTCGCCGATCGAGGGGTGGCTTTCCGACGAGGCGATCGCCCGCCGCAGCCGCTCGATCGCCTCGTCCGTCCGCCCCAGTTCGTCACTGAGCCGGCCCGCGTCGAGCAGCAGCCGCGGGTCCCGCGGGCGCCGCAGCAGCATCGAGGCATACAGCTCTTCCGCTTCGGCGAGGGAGCCCCGCTTCCAGAGGTCGCGGGCCGCTTCGTCGCCCAGGGGCTCGAGCACGTTCGTTGGATCAAAGTCGAGGTTCAAGCCGCCAACTCCTGTTGTACCTGCCTCGCGACAGCGGACTCCGGCTCGCGATCGAGCCACTCCCGGAGCCGCTGCTGCGCGGCGGTCTTCTTTCCGTCGGCGAACTCGCGCCGGATGAGCGCGGCCCGGACGTCGGGGTAGGTTGGGAAACGGGCCACGACCCGGTCCAGCGTCTGCGTCGCCTGCGCGGCGGCGGCGGGGTCGTCGCTCGACCGGTGCAGCACCATCGCCAGCGATGCCGAGTAGGGTTCGAGCACGAGGCCACGCTCCGCCCATCGGCGGGCGTCGGCGGGATCGTCCGCCAGCTCCGCCAGTTCGGCGAGCGCCAGACACGCCATCGCGTGGTGTTCGATCTTCTCCATGTCCCCTTCCGCGCGGCTCAGGGCGTCGCGGAGCAGCGCGATCTCCCGCTGGTGCGGCTCGATCTTTTGCGCGAAGACGAGGCTGGGGATGACCCCCGGCTGCTGACGCAACTGAGCGGCGAGGGTGGCGGCGTCGCCTTCGACGGGCTCGGCGACCTGGTCGGGAATGTCCAACGCCATCAGCTGCGCCCACTCCGCGGCACGAGGGTCGTCCGCCCGCATGTGCCGCAGCCCGACCGCCAGCCGCTGGGCCGAGTCTTCGAGCCCCTGGGCGAGCAGGAGGCCGACGAGCATCTGGACCAGGCGGGGGTCGTGGAGGTGGATCTCCGCCAGGAGGACCTCGCCGAGGGTCTCACGTGCCTGCCGCCACTCACCACGTCGGGCGAGCAGGGTCGCGAGCAGGACGCGAGCGGGGGCCGGGCAGTCGGGCTGCCGGACCCATTCGCTGAGGTCGAGCTCCACCGCGGTGGCGTCCCCATCCACGCAGAGCGTCGCAAGCTCTTCCAGCCGCCGGGCATCGGGGTGCAGTCCATCCATACCGAGGGTATCGGTCGCTTGAGATAGGTGATTTAGCCCATCGAGTAACGGCTATGCCGGTTGAGCCGGCTCCACATTCCCGCCCCGTCCGGACGAACCGCGACCCTCCGGACGAGCCACGGCTCGTGAATCGCGGCTGTGGCGGCCTCGCGGACGACCTAGAATGCCCCGATGACCGACACGCGGGACGACACCGAGAACGCCAAGGCCGCCATGCTCCGCACGGTGCTGCCGGACCTGCTCCGCTCCTACCAGAGCGACGAGCGGATGCAGCACCTCGACAGCACCTTCCTGCCCAACCGCGACCGATGCATCGAAGCGCTCGAGCTGCTGCGGCGGGTGGTGTTCCCGGGCTTCTTCGACGACCAGAGGATCACGACACAGACCGCCACGTTCCACGCCGGGGAGCTGGTGTCGAGGATCCACGACCTGCTGTACGAGCAGATCCGCCAGGCGATCCGCTACGACCTCAACCGCACCGCGGAGGGGCAGGGCGATGCTTGCGAAGCCTGCGACGCCAAGGCCGCGCAGCTCACCTGCGACTTCCTCCGCGCCCTGCCCGAGCTGCGGCGGATGCTCGCGACGGACGTCCAGGCCGGGTTCGACGGCGACCCCGCGGCGGCAAGCACCGACGAGGTCATCTTCTGCTACCCCGGCCTCGACGCGATCTTTACCCACCGCGTCGCCCACCGGCTGTACAAGCTGGGCGTCCCGCTCATCCCCCGCATCCTCAGCGAGTACGCCCACAACGAGACCGGGATCGACATCCATCCCGGCGCCACCATCGACGAGTCGTTCTTCATCGACCACGGCACGGGCGTCGTCATCGGCGAGACCTGCGTCATCGGCAAGCACGTCAAGGTCTACCAGGGCGTCACCCTCGGCGCGATCTCCACCAAGGGCGGCCAGGACTGGCGCGGCCGCAAACGCCACCCCACCCTCGAAGACGACGTCACGATCTACGGCGGGGCGATCATCCTCGGCGGAGGGACCGTCATCGGCCGAGGCGCAACGATCGGCGGATCGGTGTTCATCACCTCCTCGGTCCCCCCCGGCCACAGCGTCACCATGAAGGCGCCCGAACTCAAGGTCTCGGCGCCGCGCCGGCGGCAGCCGAAGCCCGCCACCGGCGATGCGTGGTCCGACTACGCGATCTGAGCGAAACCTGCCCCCGTCCCGGGGGCGACGCTGGCCAGACAACCCCGGCCCGACCGCCCAGTGGGAGGATCGGCCACCTCACACGACAAAAGGGCGCGGTGTGGCGGGCTCCCGCGTCCTACCATCTCACATGGCCCAGTCGTTGACGATCGACTTCAGCAAGCCCGTGCCGCTGTTCCCGCTGGCGAACTGCGCCCTGCTGCCGCACGCGACGATCCCGCTGCACGTCTTCGAGCCGCGGTACCAGGCGATGACCGCCGACGCCCTCGACACCACCGGTCTGGTTGCCATGGCGACCTTCAAGGGCGATGACTGGAAGCTCAACTACGAGGGGAACCCGCCCGTCCACGATCATGTCTGCGTTGGCCTGATCCTCCGCCACGACCGCCTGGCGGACGGGCGGTACAACATCCTGCTACAGGGCGTCTGCCGCGCCCGGGTCCGTGACGAGCTGCCCAGCGACCCCTACCGGGTCGCCCTGCTCGAGCCAACCGAGCGCGAGGCCGCGATGGAGATCGACCTCGAGCACCAGCGGGAGCACATCGAGGCGCTCCTGGTCGACCCGCTGATGGAGCAGCTCGCGTCGGTGAAGGCGATCCGCAACTGGATGAGTCGGGAGATCCCGACGCCGGCGCTCATCGACCTGTCGATCCTCGCGCTGGTACACGACACGGCCGACCGGTACCGGATGCTCGCCGAGGCGAACGCCGAGGCCCGCGCCCGGTTCCTCGAGGGGTTTCTCGAGAGCACCCGGCGGACGCTGCGCATCGCCAACCGCTACGGCAGCGGCCAGTCCGAAGAGGGCTGGAACCTCAACTGAATCGCCCCCGCAGGATGCACCTCACGCATCCACCCCGCCGGGGGGAGGCGTCCGCAGGGCCGAGGGCGGCGCGACGGTGGAGTGCGCGGCCTATCCCGATATAAGATCAGCCCATGTCCCACACCTACACGAACCCCGTCTACCCCCATTACTTCGCCGACCCGTTCGTCCTCCGCCGCGAAACCGCTGAGGGCGTGCGCTATTACGCCTACGGCACGGGCAACGGGGCCGCCACCGAGCCGGACGGCCGATGGTTCGCCATCCTCACCTCGACCGACCTGACGCGGTGGGACTACGTCGGCGGAGCACTGGAACCGCTCCGCGACCCCGAACGCGTCGCCTACTGGGCGCCCGAAGTCGCGGAGCGCGACGGGATGTACTTCCTTTACTACTCCGCGGCCGACAGCTCCGGGGATCAGGACCACCACCTCCGCGTGGCGGTCGCCGGCGACCCGGCCGGGCCGTTCATCGATCAGGGCGTCCGCCTCGCCCCGCAGATCGGCTTCAGCATCGACGCCAGCCCGTTCCGCGACCCCGCCACCGGGCAGTGGTACCTCTACTTCGCCCGCGACTTCTTCGACGCCCGAGTGGGTACCGGGCTGTGCGTCGCCCCGCTGCGCGACGACATGCTCGCGCTGGCGGACGAGCCGCGCGTCGTCCTCCGACCCCAGCACGACTGGCAGATCTACGAGCGGAACCGGCACCACTACGGCCGGACGTGGGACGCGTGGCACACCGTCGAGGGGCCCTTCGTCGTCGAGCACGGCGGGCGGTACTACTGCCTCTATTCGGGCGGGTCGTGGCAGTCGCCCGAGTACGGCGTTGGCTTCGCCGTCGCGGACCACCCCCTGGGCCCCTTCCGCGACGACTGGAACGCGCACGGCCCGGCCGTCCTCCGCGGCATCCCCGGCAAGGTGCTCGGGCCCGGGCACAACTCCGTGACGCTCGGCCCCGACGGCCGCACCCACTACGCCGTCTACCACGCGTGGGACGCGGCCCAGACCGGTCGGCGGATGTGCATCGACCCCCTCGTCTGGACCGCCGACGGCCCGCGATGCGAGGGCCCGACGCTCGAGCCCCAACCGGCGCCCGCCCCCGCCCCGGCCGCCGCGGGCTGACCGGGCGAGGCGAGCGCTACACCGAGACCAGTGTCCCGGGCATCTCCCGCAGGAAAAGATACACCAGCAGCGCCATCTCCAGCCCCGTCGGGATCATCACCAGCAGGGCGAAAGAGAGCCCGAGATCCCCCGCGAGCACGATCAGCGTCGCGCTCAGCAGCGTGGCGATGCCCAGCACGAAAGTCCCCGAAAGGCTCAGCGTGTCCCGCCGCACGAGCCGCAGCGCCCGCACCTCGCGGAAGAACCAGAACGCGAGCGCCGCCAGGCAACCGAGGTAGACCAGCGAGACCTCCGCGAGCGCGGGGATCGAGAGCACCGCGTCGTACACCCCGTGGATCACCACCACGATGACGAACGTCTGGAGGAACAGGCCCGGCCCCTGCGCCCGATGCAGGAACGCGCGGCAGAGAGCAAGGCCACACAGCGCGGTCGCCGCGATGTGGAAGAAGTTGGCGGTGACGTACCGCCCCGGCGCGTTCGTTGCGCCGTACTGGTAGTAGCTGACGTTCTCCTCGGCCGCGAACCCCAGCCCGACGCAGCCCGCGACGATCAGCATCTCCAACTGGCTGCCCCGCCGCAGCAGCACCGGCACGAGCGGCGCGAAGAAGAGCAGCTTGATCGCCTCCTCCCGCAGCCCCACGCCGGCGATGAAGAAGAACAGGCCACCCGCGACGTCGTCCCGCGGCACGAGGCCCAGCACCTCCTCCTGCCAGATCACGGTGAACAGCGTCGGCGTCGTGCTCACCGCCCCGAGCGCCACCCCCGCCACGCACAGCGCCACCCGCCCCCACCCCGCAAGCGGGGCCTGCGACATCTGCGCCAGCAGCACAAACCAGCCCAGGGCAGCAAGGCACGCGAGCAGCACGAGCGAGAGCCGCGCGTTGGCGTGCTGCGCCGGCACGATCAGCAGGAGGACCCGCCACCAGTCCCGCGCCGCGATCGCCGCATCGAGCCGTACCCCGGCATCGACCGTATCGGCGTACCGCGGGTCATCGGCCACCCGCCGCAGCCAGTCCACGTCCCGCCGCTCCCGTGCGAGGTCCACCACCCGCTCGCGCGCCTCGAGCGCCGCCGGGTCCGCCGCCTCGCGGTCGAACGCCACGAGCGCCCCCTCCACATCGCCAAGCGACGCGAGGACCGCCCCGATCGCGTAGTTGGAATGGCGCACCGGCGGCGAACGCTCGGCCCGCTCGCGCAGTTCGGGCGGGATCGCCTCTTCCTCGATCCAGACGGCGTCGAGCGTCACCGACACCAGTTCCCGCGTCGCCGGATCGAGCACCGCCTCGCCGACGGCCCCGCGCACCACCGGCCTGGAACCCTCGCTCACGCCCGGCGCCCAGGTCGCGACCGCGTCGAACACCTCGGGCGTCCGCACCGGCCGCTCGCCCAGGACCGCGAGCAGGACCGCCTCCGCCAGCTCCGCCCCCGCGGGCCCGGCACGCGACGGGTCGAGGCTCAGGCCGAAAGGCAGCGTCGGGAGCTGGTCCGCGGCCGACTCGGGCGGCGCCTCGGGCGCCCTCAGCCGTTCGGCCGCCGCGCCGCCGATCACGCCGCACAGCAGGATGGCGACCGCCGCGCCCCACAGCCAGCCCGGGTCCCGGCTCTTGTGGAACACGAAACGCTGCCACCGCGACATCGCACCGTTCATGCGGCCCCCTGTGATCAGGCCAGCCCGACCGCCCGCCGGGCTCGCTCGGTCACCGTCCCGACGACTTCCCGTGCGGCGGTCGCCCCCTCGTGGAGGACCTGGTCGATGTAGCCGGGATCCTGCATGAGCTCCTCGCGCTTCTGCCGGGCGGGGCCGAAGTGATCGAGGATGAACTCGAAGAGGGTCTGCTTGGCGTCTCCGTAACCGAATCCGCCGGCGCGGTACTTCTCCGCCAGGTCCCGCGTCCGCGGGTCGTCGGCCCCCGCGAGCGCGCGGAAGATCTGGAACACGTTGTCCCGGTCCGGGTCCTTCGGGTCCTCGACGGGCGTCGGGTCGGTGACGATCTTCATCACCCGCTTGCGGAGCGCCTTCTCCGGGAGGAACGGGTCGATGGTGTTGTCGTAGCTCTTGGACATCTTTTGCCCGTCGAGGCCGGGGAGGACCCCCGCGTCGGGCCGGATCTGGACCTCGGGGAGCTTGAACGTCGGGCCGAACTGCGCGTTGAACTTCTCCGCGAGGTCGCGGGTGATCTCCAGGTGCTGCCGCTGGTCCTCGCCGACGGGGACGACGTCCGCGTCCACCGCGAGGATGTCTGCGGCCTGGAGGATCGGGTAGGTGTAGAGCGCGATCGACGCCGGCAGGCCCTTCGCGACCTTGTCCTTGTAGCTGGTCGCCTTGTCCATCATCCCCTTGCTGCACACGCAGGACAGCAGCCACATGAGTTCGCACACCTGCGGGACGTCGTGCTGCACGTAGAGGTGGCACTTCTTCGGGTCGAGGCCGAAGGCGACGTAGTCGGTGACGACCTGGCGGATGTTCTGGCGGAGCTGTGCGGGGTCGCGGATGCTCGTGAGCGCGTGGTACGACGCCACGAAGACGTACATCTCGTGCGTGTCCTGCATCCGGATGAACTGCTGGATCGCGCCGACGTAGTTGCCCAGGTGCAGTTGCCCGGAGGGTTGGATGCCGGAAAGCAGGCGTTTCTTCACGAGGCCACCTCGGATTGGGGAACGGTACAGGGTAACAATCGCGGAGCGGGTCGGATTTGCGGTAAACTCCCGGCAAAGGAGACGACGATGCGAAACTTGCTCGCCGCGGTGCTGCTCATCGGGTTGATGCTGGCGGGGACGACCGGCTGCATCGCGGTCGCGGCGGGCGCCGCGGGCGTCGCCGGTTACGCCTACATCGCCGGCAACGCCGAGGGCGTCGTCGATGCGGCTCCCGAACGGGTGGAGGCCTCCGCCCTCGCGGTGTTCCGCGAGATGGACATGGAAGTCAGCGACACCAAGCGCGACGAACAGGGCAACGAGATCGTGCTCCGTGCCCGGGGCCCGGAGAACCCCGCCCGCGTCATCATCCGCCGCGAGGGCGACGCCAGCCGGCTCTTCGTCCGCGTCGGCGCCACCGGCAACAAGGAGTACAGCACGACCGTCTACGAACGGATCGTCGCCCGGCTGTA
>CAZKRE010000010.1:0-25674 GCA_964555075.1 uncultured Phycisphaeraceae bacterium | reverse complement strand
TCCACGCCGAACGGCCGCACCGACTCCACCGCCTCGCCCACGTTTGCCGGCGTCAGCCCCCCCGCCAGCACCGTCGGCGGCAACCCGCCCAGCGCCCCGCTCGCCCGAAGCGACGCCAGCGCCGCCCAGTCGAATCGCTGACCATGCCCGCCCGTGACCTCCGCATCGCCCGGGGCAGGCGCATCCCACAGCAGTGCCGCGAGATTCCCCGCCGCCGACCGCCACGGCTCAAGCATGTCCCGTACGTGTCCCGCCTCGAACGCCATCGCCTTCACGACCCGCAGCGGCCGCAACTGCTCCACCACGCCCGCCCCCTCGCGCCCGTGCAACTGTACCGTCCGCAGCCCCAGCCGCAGCGCCGTCTCCTTCACCGCCGCCGGCGGCTCATCGGCGAACAGCCCCACCGGCTCGACAAACGCCGGCAGCGACCGCACGATCCGCTCCGCCTCGTCCGGCAGGATGTACCGCGGCGACTTCCGCACGAACACCAGCCCGACCGCGTCGGCCCCGGCCTCCGCCGCCGCCATCGCCGTGTCCAGGTCCCGCACGCCGCAGATCTTGATCCGGGTTCGCATCGCTCTAATCCACCCGCTCGCGGCTTGATGAAGCCGTCCGCAAGACCCACCGTCCCGCGAAGCCGCGAGCGGCTACACCTTCTCCAGCCTCGCATACTGCAGGATCAGCGTCTTCGCGCCCGCCGTCGTGAACTCGATCCGCGCCCGCGTGTGCGAGCCAACCGCCGACGTCTGCACCACCCGACCGAGCCCGAACTGCGGGTGCCGCACCAGCGTGCCCGGCGGGAAGTGGCCCGCGTGCCGCTGAGCCCGCTCCCGCTGCGCCGTCGCCTCCTCGTCGATGAAGTCCTCGTCGTCGCCCGTTTCGTACGCGTCCTGCGTGAGGTCCTCCCGGTCCAGCACCTCTTCCGGCAGTTCCGCCAGGAACTGGCTCGGGATCGTCGGCATCGTCTGACCGAAGATCGTGCGGTATTTCGCGTGCGTCAGCATCAGGCTCCGCATCGCCCGCGTGATCCCCACGAAGCACAGCCGGCGCTCCTCTTCCAACTCGTTCTCGTTCTGCCGCGACCGGTCGTGCGGCAGCAGGCCGTCCTCCACCCCGATCATCGCGACCGTGTGGTACTCCAGCCCCTTCGCCGCGTGCAGCGTCATCAGCGTCACCGCGCCCTGCTCGCCCTTCACCGCGTCCACGTCGCTGATCAGCGAGATCCGCTCCAGGAGCGCCAGAAGCTTCTGCCCCAGCGACGGCGTAGTGTCCTCCTCCGTCTGCTGCTCGAAGACGTAGTCGTCCTCGAACTGCGAGGCGAACGAGATGAACTCGCCCAGGTTCGCAAGCCGCTCCTTGTCCGGGTCGCTCTTGTCGTTGCGGTAGTAGTCCTCCAGGCCCGACTCCCGGAGCACGTCCTCGACGAACTCCTTGAGCGTCGGCTCGTGCTCGGACGAAGCCGGCAGCAGCGCCTCGGGCGCAAACGGGTCTTCGAGGTACTCCAGCCCCGAAAGCTTCCGCCACTGACCGAGCATCCGCCCGAAGTTCGCAACCGACTGCTGCGCCTTGTTCGTCAGCCCCGGGACCTTCGCCGGGTCGTCGATGATGGCATCGATCCCCTCGTTGTGCCCCAGCGCATAGGCCTGCATCGCCTTGACCGTGCGGTCGCTGATCCCGCGCGCGGGCGTGTTGATCACCCGCAGGATCGACACCTCGTCGCTGGGGTTCACGATCGACCGCAGGTAAGCGACCGACGTCTTGATCTCCGCCCGGTCGTAGAACGCGGTGCCCCGCGCGATCTGGTACGGGACGCCCGCGTCCCGGCAGGCGTCCTCCATCACGCGGCTGAGGCTGTTCATGCGGTAGAAGATCGCCATGTCGCCCCAGGCGACCCCGTCGTCCTCGTGCGCGGCCTTCATCCGCTCGACGATCGCCCCCGCCTCGTGCCGCTCGTCCCGGCAACGGAGCACGTGGACCTTCTCTCCCTCGCCGAGGTTCGTGAAGAGTTCCTTGTGCTTCCGCCGCTTGTTGTTGCGGATCAGCGTGTCGGCCGCGGCGAGGATGTGGCTCGTCGAGCGGTAGTTCTGCTCCAGCCGCACGACCTTCGCATTCGGGTAGTGCTCCTCGAACTCGAGGATGTTGCGGATGTTCGCCCCTCGCCAGCCGTAGATCGACTGGTCCGGGTCGCCGGTCGCGCAGATGTTCCTGTACTTCGCCGCCAGCGCGCTCGCGAGCATGAACTGCGCGTGGTTCGTGTCCTGGTACTCGTCGATCAGGATGTACTGGAACCGCTCCTGCAACTGCTCGAGCGCATCCCTGTGGTTCGCCATCAGCTGCACCGTCTTGAGCAGGAGGTCGTCGAAGTCGAGCGCGTGGTTCCGCTTGAGGATCTCCTCGTACTTCTTGTAGACCTTCGCGACCGTCCGCGCGTAGAAGTCGGCCGCCTGGTTCGCGTATCCCGCGGCGTCCAGCAACTCGTTCTTCGCGTTGCTGATCGTCGACAGCATGTTCGCCGGCGGGAAGTTCTTGGCGTTGATCTCCAGGTCTTCCAGCGCCGTCTTGATCGCCCGCTGCTGATCGGAGCTGTCGTAGATCGAGTACCCCGGCGGCAGGCCCATCTTGTCCGCGTACTGCCGCAGCAGCACCGCGCACAGGGAGTGGAACGTCCGCACCGTGATCGCCCGCGCCTGCCGCGCCGACACCAGCGACGCCACCCGCTGCTGCATCTCCCCCGCCGCCTTGTTCGTGAACGTGATCGCCAGCACGTTCCAGGGCGGGATCCCCACCTCCAGCACCAGGTGCGCCACCCGCCGCGTGATCACCCGCGTCTTGCCCGACCCCGGCCCCGCCAGCACGAGCATCGGGCCGTCCACGTGCGTCACCGCCTCGATCTGCGGCGGCGTCAGGTCGGCGAGGAGGTCACGGCTGCGGGGGGGGGACTCATTCATGCGCGATCCCGCAGTTTAGCATCCGTTCGGGATCGCGAGCCCGACCTTCCCGGGGGCACCGGGCGCACCGCCGGCGGCCGGCTCAGGCAGCCGCAGCCCGCGATCGGTGGCCGTTGATGCGAGGGATGCCGCCGCCGCCGCACGCCTGCGCAACGGAAAGGCGACGAAGAGCCGCGACGCGACAGGTCGCGGCTCGATGACCGCGCCGCCTCACGCCAGCTTGCGGAGGGGCGGGGCGTACGTGCCGGCGACGTTGTACGGGTTCTGTGGGCGAATCGTGCCCAGCGTCGGCCGCATCGCGGGAACAGCCGGCCTCGCCGGCGCCGCGGCGGCCGGGGCGGGTGCGGCGGCGGGTGCTTCGGGGGGCCTGCCCGCGGGCTCGGCGGGAGCCGCCGCGGCATGCCCGCTGATCTTCTCCATCAGCATCACCCACGTCTCCCGCTCATACTCCAGCAGCTTCACCGCCTCATCGATGGCGGCGGTGTCCCGCTGGATGTTCGCGTCCACCAGCTTGCGGTAGATGAACGTGTAGAGGGCCGACAGCTTCCCGCAGAGCTCGGGCTCGACGCTGTGCTTGAGGCTCGTGGAGAGCTCGAGCACGATCTTCTGCGCCCGGACGAGGTTCTGGTAGCTGTCCTCGAGCTGCTTCTGCTCGATCGCGACCTTCGCCTGACGGCAGAACTTGAGCGCCCCGTCGTACAGCATGAGCCGAAGCTCTTCGGGGCTCGCGGTGAGAACCTTTGTCCGCAGGTAGGGGTTGACCGGCTGACTCATCGAAAGGTGCTATCGGCCCCGTCCGGGGGGTGTCGTGATTACGCCCGCCAAGGGGCCGATAAGCCGCGTCGCTTACCGCGACTGCCGCGACGCGTTGGCAAGCTGGGCAAGGCTGTTGAGCGCGCCCGCGTTGTCCTGCATCTTCGCCAGCGCCAGTTCCATCGCCGCGAACTGCGACTCGAGCCGCGCCTGCTTCTGCTGCATCCGGTCGTTCAGGTCCTCGATCCGATCCTCGTTCGCGCGGACCTGGTTCTCCAGCATCTCGATTTTGCTCTGCACCGTCCCGCCGTCGATGCTCGTCAGCTTGTCGAGCATGTCGTTGATCGACACCCCGATCCCGGCCGCGACCTGCTTCTTCGTCCCGTCCGGCTGCTCCTCCATCTGCTTGAACCGGAACAGCTCCTCCACCGCCTCGGGGTTGGTCTCCAGGGCGGTCTGGAACTTCTCCGCGTCGAACTCGAGCTTCGCCTCGCGCCCGACCCGGACGCCCAGCTGCGCGAGCGCGTTGAACTCACCCGTCAGGCTGATGTTCCGGCTCGTGATCTTCGAGTAAAGCTGCTGCTGCACGATCGCGATCGTCGAGTCGCCGAAGAGGATGCCCCGCTCCCGCGTCTCCGCGTCGTAATAGTCGACCTCCTCGATCTTCACCGTCAGCTCGTTGAACGCGTCAACGAACGCCTGGATGCTCTCCGTGATCGCCGCGTCGTCCCGCGAGATCGCCACCTGCACCGGCTGGGTGCTCGTCGACTTGAGGTCGATCGTCGCACCGGGGATCAGTTGGTTGAGCGTGTTGCTCGACGAGGTCACGACCAGGGCCTTCGCCGGGTCGTCCGAGCCGTAGAACACCACCGCGTCCTGCGCCTTGGCGAGCGTCTGAGCCCCCAGGCCAAGCCCGCCGTCGTCGAAGACGAACGAGCCCGCGGTGCCCGGGTCGCTCGACGTGATGCTCAGCCGGAACGGGGCGGAAGGCGCGCCGTCGTTGATCACCGTCGCCGACACGCCGATCTTCGCGTCCACGATCTTCTGCGCCAGGCTCGTGAGGGTGTCGGTGCTCGAAACGAGGATCTGCTTCTCGAAGCTGCCGACGAGCGGCTCGCCCGGCGCGGCTTCGGCCGTGAAGCCCAGGTCCTTCGCGGTGGTGGACCCGTCGTCTTCGACCTTGATCCCCATCGTCCCCGGGCCGGTGTCGTCGATGACGATGCCGTCGCCGTTGTCGTTGACGCGGGCGTTCACCCGCAGGCCGGTGCTGTTGATGGCGTTGATGATGTCGCCGATGGTGCCCGCGCCGTTGTTGATCTGGATGACGCCGATGGCGCCGGAGGAGTCGGTGATGCGGAGCTTGCCCGGCGCGACGCCGAGCTTGTCAAGCCGGGTCGCCTCGGTGACATACTTGAACTGGAGGTTCCCGCCGACGAGGGCCGCACCGTTCGACGGGCCGTCGAGTTTCAGCCCCGCCGCCGCCCCCCCCGACACGTCCGTGACCGAGACGCTGCCCGCGCCGCCGGTGTGATCGGTGAGCATCAGCCCGTTGCCCGCGCTGTTGAGCGACGCGGTCACCCCCGCGCCCGCGTCATTGATCCGGCCGATGACGTCGCTGACCGACGCCGCGCCTGCGAGGTCGACCCGGGTCGTCCCGCCGGAGCGGTTGGTGATCGCGATCTCGCCCAGCGTGACGCCCGCGCCGCCGTTGAGGTTGCGCAGGAGCTTCGAGTTGATCCCCCCGATGAGCCGGGCGCTCGAGCTGATCGTCCCCCCCGCCGCCGTGCCCGCGATCCCCAGGTCCTCCGCCGCACCGGACGACTGAGCGGACGCGACCGTGAACCCCGCGGGCCCGGTGAGCGTGATGCCCAACCCGTCGGGGGAGATCGTCCCCGAGACGGCGTCGCCGGTCCCGGCCTTGATCCTCGCGAGCACGTCGCCCACCGTCACCGCGCCGTCGAGGTCGATCTCGTGCGCCGTCCCGCCGACGTTGATCGTCAGGTCCGCCCCGGGCTTCAACCGTACGCCGTTGCCGTCGTTGAGCCGCGACAGGATCGTCGCCTCGCCGACCGTGTTGACGCGGCCGCCCTTCAGGGTCGTCCCGTCACCCGACGCGGTGGCGGCGGCGGTGAGTCCCAGGCTCGTCGCCGTGCCCGTCGCCCCGACGTCCGCGACGGCGAGCGTGCCCGTCCCGCCCGAGAGGTCCACGAGCTTGAAGCCGTCGCCATCGACCTCCGCCGCGACGCTGACGCCGCTGGTGCTGCTGATCTTCTTGACCAGGTCATCCACCGTGGCGACCGCCGATAGGTCGATCACCGCCGAGGCCCCGGACCGGTCGGTGACGCGGATCAGCCCCCGGCTGATGCCCGCCCCGCCGTTGAGGTCCGACAGCAGCGTGTCGGTCTCCAGCCGCGCCTCGCCCCGGTCAAAGGTGAGCGTCCCGCCCGCCGGCGCGATCGGCTCGACGTCCCGGTTGGCGTAGCCGCGCGAAATCGTTTGCTGCGACGACACGAGACGGTTGACGACGAAGTTGTAGTTGCCCCGGATGGCGCCCGCGCGGCTGGTGATGCCCACCACCGCCTCGTTCGAACTCGTCCCCTGCGTCTTTGTGAACGCCGTCGGCAGCGTCAGACCCTGCGCCAGGTCCTTGAGCCCCAGCAGCGCCGTGCGGATCTCCTGCAGCCCCTCCTGCTGGGCCTCGATCCGCTTGTTGCGGTTCTCGATGACCGTCTTCGGCCGCGACTCGAGCGCCATCAACTGCTCAATGATGGACGCCGTGTCCATCCCGCTGATCAGCCCGATCCCCGAGGTAATCCGTCCCATACGCGACCTTCCCTGGCGGGCGCGCGGAAGCCGCGCCGCTCTCGGGGTTATCGACCCTTCCCCCCCCGCCACTTGAAGCTCCCCGCCTGCCGCCCGCCCCGCTCGTGGCCTGGTCGATCGAAATCCCGGATCGGGGGCCGCCTGCCCATCCTCCTTCCCACCCGTCACCCGAGGCTACAGTGCCTGCATGGCAGACCCCTACCAGCCCGACGGGCGTCCGATGCGCGAGCGGATGCTCGCGGGCGACCAGTACATCTTCGATGACGAGCTCGCCCGCGAGGCCGACCGGGCCGCCGCCCTCACCGCCCGCTACAACGCCACCGCCCCCGACGACCACGCCGGCCGGATGGCGCTGCTGCGCGAGCTGCTCGGGTCGATCGGCGAAGGCTCGGTCATCCGCCCCCCCTTCCGCTGCGACTACGGCTATCAGATCCACATCGGCAAGCGAACCTTCGCCAACTTCGGGCTCGTCGCCCTCGACGTCGGCCGGATCAGCCTCGGCGACGACGTTCAGATCGGGCCCAACGTCCAACTCCTGACCCCCACCCACCCCTTGGAGCCTGAACCCCGCCGCGCCAAGTGGGAGGGCTCCCGGCCGATCACCATCGGCGACAACGTCTGGCTCGGCGGCGGCGTCATCGTCTGCCCCGGCGTCACCATCGGCCCGAACACCGTCGTCGGCGCCGGCGCCGTCGTCACCCGCGACCTGCCCCCCAAGGTCATCGCCGACGGCACCCCCGCCCGCGTCATCCGCGAGGTGTAGCACTTCTGCTCCTGCTTGCTATTTCCCCGGTTCCCCGACCCCCGGAATATCGCCGTGCCCGCCACCCCTCACGACGGTCTCCCCCGCGTCTTCGTCCTCGGCTCGAGCCTCACCCTCCACTTCAGCCCGCACCTCGAGAAGGATCTGGCCGGCAGGATGCACTACACGCGCAAGCAGGCCACCGATGGCAAACGCGCCGAAGACAACCTCGATGTCGCCTCTCGGCGGTGACACCGCGCCCGAGGAACCTGCCCCGCCCTTGGCTCTCAGGGACGCTACCGATAAGGCTCGCCGACCACCGGTTCCAGCCACTCGACGGTCTGCCCGTCAAGAGGCTCGGCGACGGCGATGTGGGTCATGGCGGTGGTCGTGGTCGCGCCGTGCCAGTGCTTCTCGCCGGGCGGGAACCACACAACGTCGCCCGGGCCGATCTCCTCCACCGGGCCGCCGTCGCGCTGGGCCCAGCCACGGCCGGCGGTGACGATCAGCGTCTGGCCCCGCGGGTGGGTGTGCCACGCCGTCCGTGCGCCCGGCTGGAACGTCACGTTCACGCCGACGAACCGCCCCGCCGGCGGGACGTCGAACAGCGGCTCGATCCGCACCTCGCCGGTGAAGTACGCCGCCGGCCCGGGCTGGGCCGGCCGTGAACCGTCGCGCGTGATCTGCATGGCCTGCGGCTCCTGGGGTCCGGGAAGGCGTACGGTTGCCCGCGGCGACCGCCCTACTCGACTTCGCCCGTGTTCCACAGCCCGACGAGGTCTTCAAACCGGCCGGAGTGCCCGTAGTCCTGGCCGTGGTACGTGCTCAGCCGCTTCGCCAGGTGCTCGAAATAGGCCCGCGGGTCCTCGTCGCCGTAATGGTCCGCGTACCACACCATCAGGCTCGGGATCTTCTCCGCCACCTTCCTCCGCAGGGTCGGGCGGACGGTCGGTTCGAACAGGCTGGGGTTGAGTGCCTCGTCGTAATGGTCCGACAGGAATCGGGCGACGAACCGTGGGTCTTCGGTGACGAAGTCGGCCAGCTTCCAGTAGTCGCCGTCCCGCTCGAGCATCGGCGGGTGGAGTTCCCCCTTGAGCATCATCGGCTCGGTCAGGTTGAGGTAGAAGAGCATCCCGACGTAGTTGGACGCGAGGTCGGCGTTGGAGTACGCCCCAGCGGTGGCGAACCCGAGCAGGCCCGCCTCGGAGAACGTGCCGCGGGTGCCCCACCTCGTCGCCGCGTGGAGTGCCTCCTCATGCGACCGTCCCGCCGCGACCTGCTTGCGGTACTCCCGGGCGTAGTGGTAGCCCATGTCGACGAAGTGGCCGATCTTGTCGGCCCCCATGTAGCTGCCGAACGCGTGGAAGCTCGTCGCGTGGAACGTCCGGAACGCGGTGCGGGGATCGGCGATGAAGTAGAGGCCGTTGTAGACGCTCGTGCCGTCGTCCGTCGCCTTGTAGGCGGGGAGCGCGGGGGCGTACTTCTCCACCGTCTCGGGGGCGTGGAGGAGGGTGTTGAGGTGCTCGATGAGGTCGACCGCGGACCCGAACGCCCGCCAGGTCGCGTCGCTCACGCCCTCGTTGGAATAGCACACGTCGAGGAGGGCCTGGGGGTCGATCCGCTGGGCGGGCCGGGTGCGGCGGTTCGGGCCGTGCCCGCCGGGCCGGGTGCGGAGGCTGCTGGGACTTTCCAGCGCGCGCTGGATCTGCCGGTTCACGTTGTCGACGGCCCGCTGGAGCCGCTCAACGAACAGGTCATTCAGTTCGCCGCCGACGTCCGCCATCTCCCGGCCGACCGGGACCGCGAACTGGTCCGTCTCATGGGCGGACGCGGGCGGAGCGATGCCCCCGCCGACCCAGAGACTCACCACCGCCACGAGCCCCCAGCCGATGTTCCTGCGGACCATACTCATCCTTCCCAAATCCCAAGGCCGGCCGACCGTCAGAGCCGGCACATACGTCACACATCGGCGACATCAACCCGCCGGGTTAGCCAGATGATAAGGATCGCGGCGTGCCACTGGCTCACGAAACCGGCGGACGCCTCAGTTCTCGCCCGTTCCCCGGGCGTGCAGTGGGCGATTTACGGGTGGGGCCGCTTCGGGTTCCGCGTATCGTGGCTCCTTGATCCATCATGTCTTCGAACGTGGAGAAAGGGGGCGGCCATGCACCGGTTGCGCCAGTCCCGACTTGTCGTGCAGATCGCGGCGCCCGTTCTGGCGTCCGGCCTCGCCCTGCTGGGCTCCCGCCCGGACGCCGGCCGAGCGGACGATCCCCCCGCCCCGTTCACCCTCGTCAGCCCCGCCTTTGCCCCCGGCGGCGCGATCCCCGCCCGTTACACCGCCGACGGCCTCAACCATTCGCCCCCCCTCGCCTGGCGGCGGCTGCCCCCGGGCACCCGGCAACTCGCGCTCGTCATGGAAGCCGCGGACCACGAGCCCCACCAGCCCTGGGTCCATTGGGTGATCTACAACATCGACGTGGAGACACTCGGCCTGCCCGCGGGCCTGGCGCGAGACGCCACGCTCGAAACGCCCATCCGAGCCGCCCAGGGCACGAACAGTTGGCCGAAAGACAGCTTCGGCTACCGCGGCCCCGCACCGCCCGAGGGTGAACCGCCCCACCGTTACCGCTTCCGCCTCTACGCACTAAAGGAGAAGCTCGACCTGCCCCCGGGGCTGGATCGGGACCGGTTTCAGCGCCGGATCGACAGTCACGTCCTGAACACCGCAGACCTCATCGGCACCTACCGCCGCTGACACCGGGCCATCCACGCGGACCGCGCTCAGCGGGTGCCGCAGGGGCCCGACGGGTCGCCGCACGGGCAGCAGCCCATCCCGGGTCCGCCCACGGGCAGCGACGCCTCGGACTTCCCGCCCGCCGCGGCGAAGACGCTCTGGGCGCGCCTCGTCCGCTCACTGCCGCAGTGCTCGCAGGCCGCGGGGGCGTCCGCATCCGCCATCCGCCGCAGCGACTCCGTCACCCGGCCGCATGATTCGCACGTGTACTCGTATACCGGCATGGCTCACTCCGTCTGCGCTGGACCCGTCATTCTAGCGGAACCCGCCTCGACGGCTCCCCGCGCGCTACGGCTGCAGGTTGCCCTGGTCGTAGGCGAGCTTCCACGTCGTCGGCAGGAGGTAGTTGGCGCCACGGTAGACGTGGACCTGCCCCGAGACGATGAAGACCGTCGTGTCGCCCCGCTCCACCACATAATCCTCCATCGCCTGGAGGTTCCGGCAGGGCTGGAGAACCATCGGCGGCTCCTGCGCCGTGGCGCTGTCCGCCTCGAACTGGAACAGCACGTGCGCCCCGTCCGGCGACCGGACCACCCGCCCCCGGCGGTTCACGATGAACTCCCCCTCCCGCCTCAGCGTCGGCAGCGGCTGACCCGGCGCGACGCCCAGGATCGACCGGTCGATGTCCACGCTCACCGACGGCGCGCCGACCCGGGCGGGAACGTACTCGACGCCCGGCCTCGGGGCGGGCACGGCCGGCGCTTCACGCCGCAGATCCTCGAGTTCCTGCATCGTCCGGTCGAGCGGGTCGATCGGACGCGGCTCCGTCCGGGGCAGCGGGGCCGACGGCTGCGCGGGCGCCTCGGCGGGGGCGGCTTCCTGCGACCCGGCGCCAGCCTCATCCGAACCCTCGGGCTGCTGGGCGAGGAGCACGGGGGCGGGCATCGCAACGATCAGCAGGGCGAGCAGGATGGCTCTCATGGGAATCTCCTTCAGCCGACACGCTCCGCGTGTCCGGCAGGACGCCAGGCGGGGGCCGCACGTCGGCCGCGGACCATCACGAGTACGAGACCCCCACCTTCTTCAGGATCGCGTGGGCCGCGTCGCAGGCGACCTGGAAGGTGTCCGCCGGCGTCATGTCCTTGAGCGTCTGGCTCCCCGTGCCGTGGACGCCGGTCGCAACCACGGCGCTGCTGTGCGTCAGGTGGGGCTCGATCGTGCAGGGGCCGGACCAGCCGCTCTCCTTCGCGTCCCGGAGGATCCGCTCGGCGTGGGTGTCCTCGGAGCCGCCCATCGGGACGTGCTCGCCGGTCTTCTTCTGGTCCTTGAAGTGGAAGCAGTCGGTGGCGTCCTTGCAGATCTGCCAGGTCGTCCAGCCGTCCTGCCCCGTGCGGATGTAGTTCGCGAAGTCGTAGATCATCTTGAACGACTCGCCGCGGAGCTTCTCCGCGATCGCCATGCAGTCCTCGGCCCGGTCGCCGAAGATGTGGCTCTCGTTCTCGTGGTAGAGCACGAGCCCCAGTTTCTGCGCCAGGTCGCTCAGCCGCGACAGCCGGTCGATCGACTCGGCCTGCCACCGCTTGTGGTCGTAACCGGCCTTCTTGTTGAAGAAGGAGAAGATCCGCACCTTGTCGCAGCCGAACACGTCCTTGAGCTTGCCGAGGTGCTCGAGCTTGTCGAGGTCGATCCGCAGGTCGTCCGCCAGGTCGATCTTCCCAATGGGCGAACCGAACATCTGCACGCGCACCCCGGCCGCCTCGTACTGCTTCGCCGCCGCCTCCGCGACATCCAAGGGGAGCGCGCTGATGTTGTGCCCTTCGACGCTGCGGGGATCGATGAACTTCACCTGCCCCCTCTTCAGGGCGGTGAGCTGCTGTTCGGTCGAGCCGCCGGCTTCGTCGGCAAATGCGCTGAGGGTCCAGGTCATCGTGTCGTCTTACTCCGGGGTCCTGGCAAGGTCGCCATGAGATCAGCTACGCCCGCCCGCCTTACGGCGACTCGACGGGAGCCATGAGCGGCGGGAGGGTCACGGTGTGGGCGCCGGCACGCCAGGTCCGCATGCGGTCGGCGGTCCAGCCGGACATCGCGGTCCAGCCGAGGTGCACGGTCGTCAGTTGGTCGAGCCCGCCCGGACCGGGCGCGACGATGTCGACCTGAGCCCGATTGCCGCGGACGCGGATCTCGGAGATCGTCATCCGGCTCGCCGGCTCAACGCCTTCCTCGTTGGGGGAGATCGCATCCGCCCCGATCCGCCGGGCCACGTCCGCGTGCGTCAAGGCCGTCGCGCCTTCGGGCATGACGACCGCGATCGGCGGCGCGACCTCCTTCTGCATCAGCATCCCCCGCGCCGCGGCCGCCACGACCTCCCGAACGGTGTCGCTGTTGGCGTTGTTGTTCGCCAGGTCCCCGTCCTGCCCGGGCACGTTCACGTACGACGGCCCGGCACACGCCATCAGCGCAAGCGGGGCGAGGAGAAGGAAACGGCGGAGCGTTCGGAACATGCTGGTCTCCAGGGGAAGATGGGGATTGTAACGAGTCGCGGGGGCGCGACGAGCGACCCGCGGCTGACCTTCCTCGCGAATGGCACCAACCCGCAACGACGAGCGGAAGCACGACAAGCTCGCAGAGGTTCAACTCAACCCGGCCGGCGGAGATTCCTCCTCTCCTTCCCGCAGAGCTCACAGAACCCGTCGCGCTTCCCACGTCAGATCTTCCGGCGCCACCCGGCAGCGCTCCCGACGGGGCAGCTTCTGGTGCGTCTCGTGGCACGCCGGGCGCGGCACGTGGTGCATCAGCTTCAGGCTGTTCCGCGGCACGTCCGGGAGCTCGATCTCCCAGAACCCCTGCCCCAGCGGATACGCGGCGCTCGTCATGCAGGGCGAGCCGGCGTTGATGCAGGTGAACGGGGCGATCTTCCGCCCGTTGTCGTAGACCGGCGTGGAATGCTCGATCTCGGCGACGGCGGCATCGTGGCCCCAGTGCCAGGGCTTGTGGATGTGCCCGTGCATGAACACCACCCGGGCGGGGCTCTCCGACAGCAGCCGGCGGAGCTCCTTGTCCTCTGCGAGGTTGTGGGACCAGGCGCTGGGGATCCCCGCGGGCGTCGCGACGGGGTAATGGCAGAGGACGAGCAGGCCGTCCCCCTCGCCGAGCTTGGCAAGGGCCGCGCGGACGCCCTGCATCTGCGTCGGCCCGAGCGCGCCGCGCGACATCATCATCTGCGGCATCGCCGAGTCGAGGGCCAGCAGGTGCCAGGCCCCGGTGAGGTGCTCGAAGTGCGGCCACTCCCCCGGGAGCAGGCCCTGAAGGATGGTCTCGATCCGCTTCACCCGCTTGGCGCGGAAGGTGTACCGGTCGTGGTTGCCCGGGACGAGGATCACCGGGATCTCCTCCGACAGCGGCCGGAGGTACCGCTCGATGTCGACAAACTCGTCCTCGAGCGACGTGGTCGAGACGTCGCCGGAGAAGAGCACCTTCGCGGGCTCCATCTGGCGGACCTTCCTCAGGACCACCTCGAGCATGGCGTGGTTGAACCGGAACCGGCGGTTGAGCAGGAGGTTGCCGTGCCCCATGAACCGCCGGGAGAGAAAGACCCGCTTCGGGCTGACTCGCAGAGAGTAGGCATGGATATCACCGATCAGGGCGAGGCGCATCGTCGGGTCTCGGGGGTCACGTGCCAGGGGTTACCGCGGCATGGTATGCCGCGCGCAGGTGGCCGGGTAACGCAGCACCAGCACCGACGACGCTCCGCCAAGCTGCAATAAAAGGACGAGACAGTCGTTTTTCCATCCGACGGAGACGCGTCCATGAAACGCCCCCACCTGCACCTGCTGATCGACGGACTGCTCGCCCTGATGGGTCTGCCGCTGGTTGCCACCGGCCTGCTGCTGGCCTACGTCCTCCCCGCCCACAGCCGGGGCGCCACCGTCTGGGGCTGGACCCGGCACGACTGGGGCGAGTTGCACCTGTGGATCGCGATGGCGATGCTCGCGCTGCTGCTCGTGCACCTGGCGCTCAACTGGGGCTGGGTCAGCAGCGTCGCGGCCCGGCTCGTCGGCGGCTCCGGCAAACCCGGGATGGGGCGACGCGCGAGCGCCGGCCTCCTGGTCCTGACGCTGATCGTGGGCACACTCGCGGGGTTCCTCGCCGCGGCGTCGGCGTCGGTGGTGGATGGGCCACGCGGGGGCCAAGGCTGGCGACACGGCGGCCGCTGACCGCCCGCTACCGAATCCAGCCGCTTCCCGCCGGCACCGCAGGCCGCCGCGTCGCGCGGGCGACGTCGCCCGGTCAGGCCGCGACCGGCTCGCCGCAGGCCGTGTCGCACGCCTCGTCGGGCAGGGCGTCCTGCGTCGCGACGCCCGGGCCATCCTCGCCGTAGTACCGCTCCAGGACCGCGTGCCAGTCGCCGAGGGACTTCACGGAGATGAACGCCTGCCGGACCGCCTCGCCGACCGGGTGGTGGCGGGAAAAGCGGATGCCGAACTTCCGCATCTGCATGGAGGCTCGCGTCTCGCCGTGAACGCCCACCGCGAGTTGGAAGTGATCGAGGAGCACGTCCCGCTGCTGGAACACCGTAGGCGGGCGGCGGACGCCGTCACGGTCCCCCGCCATGTACGCCCGGGCCTGCCGGAAGACCCACGGGTTGCCGATGCACCCGCGGGCGACGGACACGAGCTGCACGCCCGTCTCGTCGATCATGCGGAAGATGTCTTCCGCGGTCCAGACGTCGCCGGAGCCGCCGATGACGAACGAAGGGGTCGAGGGGACAGGGGCCGAGGGATCAAGTGGACTGCCTCCCCCCTGGCCCCTCGGCCCGTTGACCCCTTGGCTCCCGCCTCCATAGGCGGCCACCAGCTCCCGCAGGAACGGCCGGTACCCCGGCCCGACGTACTTCTGCTCGACGGTTCGCGAGTGGACGACCGCGGCGGCGTAGCCGAGGTCGATGACCCGTTCGAAGATCCGGTGGAAGTTCGCCTCGGCTTCGGCGGTGTCGTCCGAGGCCCGGCGGAGCTTGACCATGCATGGCCGATCGTCCCCGACCGCCTGCTTCACCGCGTCGAGGATCGCGATCGCCTCCTCCGGCACGCTCAGGAGGTGGCCGCCCCGGGCCTTCTTGCGGATCTTCTTCACCGGGCACGCCAGGTTGACGTCGATCACGTCGTAGCCGAGGCCGACGAGGATCTTCGCCCCCGCGGCGATCTCGGCCGGGTGAGAACCCATGAGCTGGCCCGCGATCGGGTGGTCGTCGTCCGTCAGTTCCGCGGCCGCGAGGCCCTTGCCGCCGCTGATGAGGAACTGATCGAGCATCGCCTCGGTGACGCAGAACGGCGCGCCGTGGCGGCGGGCGACGATCCGCATCGCGGCGTCGGAGTAGCCCGCGAGGCCCGCCTGGAAGAACGGCGCGTCGAGCGTGACGTCGCCGATCGCGACCGCCGAGCCGCGTGGCTCGCGTTTGCCGTGGATCCCGGGGCTCGCCATCATGTGACCATGCATCGGCCGCACACTCCGCTCCTGCTGAGCCCCGTACTCTACCTCGCCGCGTGTCTCCTGGTTCTGGGGGCCTGCTCGCCCCCGCCCGTTCTCGATCCCGCCCCGCGAGCCGCCACCGCCGCCTATCCCGAAGACGCCCCCCTCGGGCCCGACCTCGACGTCGTGGTCGTCCGGGAGCGCGGCCAGATCCGCCTCGTCAACCGAGAAGCCCGATCGTTCGGCCCCGGCGAGCTGTGGCTCAACGCACAGTACGTCCGCCCGGTCCAGCGGATCGAGATCGGCACCGACAATCAACTCGACCTCGAGGCGTTCCGCAACGGATTCGAAGAACCCTACCCGACGGGCACGTTCTTCCGGCCCGAGCAGAACCGGCGGCTCGTGCTCGCGGAACTCTATGACCCGCGGGCCAACGTGCGCTACCGTCTGACCGTGCAGCCCGAAGAGCAGCCGCGCACGAACTGACCGCTCGCAGCCGACTCCCTCGCGCTCCGAGGCTCGACACGAGGCAGCGTGCCGGCTGCCGAGACCACGACACCGACCACGAAAGATTCGCTCATGGCAGACGACGGACTCAAGCGCTGGAAACGGTTCCGCAAGCTCCTGTGGAGCAGCTCACGACTGGGCATCAGCCTCGACATCTCACGCATGCCCGTGGACGAGGCCTGGTTCCGCCAGATGCAGGAGCCGATCGACGATGCGTTCCGCGCGATGGACCGGCTCGAGGGCGGCGCGATCGCCAACCCGGACGAGGGGCGGATGGTCGGCCATTACTGGCTCCGCGCCCCGGAGAAGGCGCCGACGCCCGAGCTGCGCGGAGAGATCCGCCGGACCCTCGACGACGTCGCCGCCTTTGCCCGCGCCGTTCATCGCAAGGAGCTTGCGCCCCCCGCCGCCGCACGTTTCACGGACGTGCTGCTCGTGGGCATCGGCGGGTCGGCGTTGGGGCCGCAGCTCGTCGCCGACGCGTTGGGCACCCGCCGCGACAAGCTCGCCATCCGCTTCCTCGACAACACCGACCCGGACGGCATCGCCCGGCAGCTCGAATCGCTCCGCACCCGGCTCAAGTCGACCCTCGTGCTGGTGATCTCCAAGAGCGGCACGACGCCCGAGACGCGCAACGGCATGCTCGAGACGCGGGCCGCCTTCCAGGCCGCGGGGCTCGACTTCCCAAAGCACGCCGTCGCGATCACCGGCGTCGACTCGAAGCTCGATCAGCAGGCCGTCAGCGAGGGCTGGCTCAGACGGTTCCCGATGTGGGACTGGGTCGGCGGGCGGACGAGCGTGATGTCCGCGGTCGGGCTCGTGCCCGCGGCGCTGCAGGGGCTCGACATCGAGCGGTTCCTCGAAGGCGCCGCCGAGATGGACGAGATCACCCGGCAGCACGACCACCGCAAGAACCCCGCGGCGCGGCTCGCGCTGATGTGGCACCTCGCCACGGGCGGCAAGGGCGAGAAGGACATGGTCATCCTCCCCTACAAGGACCGCCTGGTCCTCTTCTCCAGGTACCTCCAGCAACTCGTCATGGAGAGCCTCGGCAAGGAGAAGGACCTCGACGGCAACGTCGTCCACCAGGGCATCGCCGTCTACGGGAACAAGGGCTCCACCGACCAGCACGCCTACGTCCAGCAACTCCGCGAGGGGGTGCCCAACTTCTTCGCCACCTTCGTGAACGTGCTGCAGGACTACACCTTCCGACCAAAGGCCCCCGCGGTCGAGGTGGATGACGGCGTCACCAGCGGCGACTACCTCAACGGCTTCTGGCAGGGAACGCGGGAAGCGCTCCACGAGAACGGACGGGGCTCGATCACCATCACGATTGAAAAGCTCGACGCGCGGACGCTCGGGGCGATGATCGCCCTCTATGAGCGGGCGGTCGGGCTGTACGCGTCGCTGGTGAACATCAACGCGTACCACCAGCCCGGCGTCGAGGCGGGGAAGAAGGCCGCCGCCGCCGTGCTCGACCTGCAAAAGAAGGTCCTCTCACACCTCAAAGCGAACCCGGGCACAACCTTCTCACCCGAGGCGCTGGCCGAGGCGATCGGCGAGACCGAGCGGACCGAGGCGGTCTACCACCTGCTCGAACACCTCGCGGCGAACAGGCGACACGCCCGCCGCGTCCGCCGCGAGTACCAGCACGCGGGCTGACGCCGCCGCACGGAGCCGCGACCCAACGGGTCGCGGCTCGGACGGGTGCTACTCCGCGACCAGCTCGCCGCGCACCGCCGCGTCGAGCGCCGCGTCTTCGATTCGCTCGTTCGTAAGCACGACGACCACCGGGTTCCGCAGGTACTTCTTCGCGACCGCGGCGACCGTCTCGGCGTCCATCGACTCGACCTCTTCGAGGAACTTCTCACCCGCCGGGTCGTCGACGTCGTAGAGCTCGTCGAGCGCCAGCTCGGCCGCCCGCCGGGCGTTGCCCTGCCGGCCGAAGAACTCCTCGGTCAGCACCTTCGCCTTCGCCCGCTGGAGGTCGGCGTCGCTGATATCGCCCGCCTTGGCCCGCTCCACGACCCCCATCGACCGCGCGACCGCCTCGTTGACGACCGGCGTCTGGGTGTTGAAGAGGATGCCGAAGTACCCCGGCACGAGCCCGGTCTGCACGTACGCGCCCACGGCGTAGGCGAGGCCCGGCCCGCGGCCGCGGAGTTCCTGCTCCAGCCAGCCCGCCGGGAAGTCGCTCATCACGGTCGACAGCACCTGCAGCCTCGCGTAGTCCGGGTTGCTCCGCTCGATGCCCGGGCCGAAGCCGATCGCCACCGCGGCCACCGGCTTGTTCGTCAGCACCTGCTCGACCTTCGCCGTCGGCTCGTCGGGCCGGCGGGCCTTGAACTCCGCGGCCGCCTCGGCGGGCAGCCCCTCGAACAGCCGCTGCGCCTCCGCCTTCACCCGCTCCGCTTCCACGTCCCCGACCACCACCAGCACCGCGTTCTCCGCCCCCAGCCGTTCGCGGTTGTAAGACCGCAGCGCCTCCGGCGTGAGCGCTTCCACCACCTCCGCGCGGCCCAGCGGCGTCTGCGACCACGGGTGGTTCTCGCCGAAGTAGATGCGGCGGAAGCTCTTCGACAGTTCGCCGTTCCACGTGTCGCCCTGCCGGGCGATCGCGGCGAGGATGCGCGGCTGGATCCGCTCCCACTCGTCCGCGGGGAAGGAGGGGCGGAGGATCACATCGGCCATCAGGTCCATCACCGCGGGCCAGTCCTCCGACAGCGCGGTGGCGGTGACGAACTCCGTGTTCGCGCCCGATTCGGCGCCGACCCGGGCGCCCAGGTCCTCGATCGCCTCGGCGATCTCCTGCGCCGTGCGCGTCTCCGTGCCCCGCAGGCGCATCGCGGCCACCGCGGTCGCGACGCCCTCGCGACCCGGCTCCTCGCCCAGCAACCCGCCGAGCCAGTACATCTGCATCGCCACGCCCGGCACCGTCGTGTTCCGCTCCACGATCACGCGGAGCCCGTTGTCCAGCCGGAACACCCGCGTCGCCCCCACCTCGACCGCGCGGGCCTCCGCCGCGTCGCGGAGGTTCTCCCCCAGCCGGGTGAGCAGCTTCGTGTTGTCGATCGTCACCGGCTCCCGCTCGAACCCCGCCGCCTCCGCGACCTCCTCCGGCCGCCGCAGCGGCTCCGCCGGCGCGTCCTTCGCGCGGGGCAGCAGCGTCACGGTGATGAGCCGGTCCGGCACGAGGTACTTCTGCGCGGCCGACCGCAGGTCCGCGGGCGTGAGCGACTGGATCTTCTCGGCGTACTTCTGCAGGTAGTCCGGGTCGCCCGTCGCGATCAGGTCGCTCGCCAGACGCGACGCGATGCCTTCCACCGTCTGGTTCCGCAGCGCGATCGCGGCGAGCGTCTTCCGCTTCGCCCGGTCGAGCTCGGCCTCGGTCACGGGCTCCTCCCGCAACCGGGCGATCTGCTCCATCACCGCGTCCCGCACCGCATCGACCGAACCCGCGTCGGCCCGGCTGATCTCCGCGTCCACGCCGAAGTACCCCTCGCCCCAGTGGAAGCTGAGGTTGTAGGCGTCGATGCTGGTGACGATGCCCAGTTCGTCGCGCACGGTGCGGACGAGCCGGCTCGACTCACCCGACCCGAGCACCGTGCTCAGCAGGTCGAGCTCGTAGTCCAACTCGCCGGCAAGACGCGTGCCGGGGAAGCCCATGCGGAGCCGCGGCCGCTGGATGTCCGCCGTGCCCGAGAGCTCGCGGGGCGACTCGATCTCCGGCTCGACCGGGAAGCTCAGCTCCGGCAGGTCACGGGCCGGCTCGTCGGCCCAGAGGCGCGCGACCTGATCGACAACGGCCCGCGGCTCGATGTCGCCCACCACCACGAAGACCGTGTTGTTCGGGGCGTACATCCGCTTGTAGAAGTCGTAGATGCCGTCGCGGGTGATCGAGAGGAACTCGTCGAGGTAACCGATCGTCGGGTGCCGCCCGGGATGGGCCGTGTAGCGGGCCTGCTGGGTGAGCTTCCAGAAGATCCGGCCCGGGTCGCCCTCCCCCATCGCGAACTCACGCTGGATCACGTCCCGCTCCCGCGTGAACTCCTCCTCGGTGACGAGGTTGTTGAGCATCCAGTCGGAGAGCAGGTCCACGGCCGTCTCCGCGTGGGCCGCGGTGGTGTTGATGTAGTAGTGGACGTTGTCGAGGCTCGTGGCGGCGTTGATCTGCGCCCCCATCTCCCCGAGGATCGCGTTGCTCTGGGCCTCCGTGCGGGTCGACGTTGTGCCACCCGACAGCAGGTGCTCGAGGAAGTGGGAGAGCCCCGCCCCCACGTGCTCCTGCTCGTAGACCGAGCCGGTCTTCACCCACGTCTGAACCGAGACGACCGGCTGCGTCGGCACGCGCTGGGCAATGATGACCAGTCGGTTCGGGAGCGTGGCGATGAGCCGGTCGGGGCGCTCCTCCAGAAGGGTGTAGGTTCCGTTGGCGTCCTTGCCGTCGTCCGCCGTCGCCGTCCATGCGGTCATCGTCACGAAGAGCACTCCCAGCACGAGTCGAAGGGTCTTGAGCATCCGGTGTTCCTTGCCAGCCCCCCGCGGGATCGACCGCGGGCGGGGCGCCATGGTAGGACCTCCGCCCCCGCTTCACAGCCGTTCCGCCGATCCCCCGCTCGCCCCCGCCGCGACGTGTCACGTGCGCCGACCGGCCTTCACCGCCATGGTTGACGTGCTGCGCGCAAAAAACAACCCCACGGGGGCTGGCTTCCGTGGGGTTGGCTGTTGCGGTTGCCCGCATCGGTAAGGTCGTCGCGGGGCAAGGCAGACGCTCAAATCGCCTTGGCCCCGCTTGTCGATCGGCGGCACGACACGCGTCGTCTCATCCGCCCGATCCACACGCGGATCATGACGAGCTGGGATGAAACCCCTCCTAAAATCGCATGAACATCCATTCATGCACCGTCAGGCGCCCCTATTCCGCCTCCCCTTCCGGCACGAGCTTCAACGACACGGAGTTCAAGCAGTACCGCAGGCCCGTCGGCTTGGGGCCGTCGGGAAACACGTGCCCCAGGTGCCCGCCGCAGCGGCCGCAATGCACCTCGGTCCGCTCCATGCCGTGGCTCGTGTCCGTCTGCTGCTCGACGTTCGCCTCGTGCAGCGGCCGGTAGAAGCTCGGCCAGCCCGTGCCCGAGTCGAACTTCGTTTCGCTGTGAAACAACTCCAGCCCGCAGCCGGCACAGACATACGTGCCCGGCGTCTTCTCGGCGTTGTACTCCCCGGTGAACGCGCGCTCGGTGCCCTGCTGCCGAAGCACGCGGTACTGCTCGGGGGTCAGGATCTGCTTCCACTCCTCGTCCGACCGGACGATCTTCTCCGGCTTCTGATTCTCAGGCATGGCTCCACTTCCGGGGTTGGGGGCGGGGGCTCGATCTGCGGCAGGCGTGATGGTAGCGCTCGCGCCCGTCGACGCGGCGGGCGCCGGGTCCACCGAATCGGCACACCCCACGAGCAGTCCCACGCCCACGAGACCCGCCCCGACGATGATCGCAGCGCGCATCTTCATACACTTCCTACGTCCCACAGCCCCCCACGTGTTCCTCAAAAAATCCTCCCCGTTAGCCGCGGGGCTCGCCCCGCGCTCCGCCCCGCTCCGTCCCGCTCCGCAGCACCACGCGGAGCAAGCTCCGCGGCTAACGCAGCCCGAGCGCCCGCAGCAGTTCTCCCGGCTCCTCCACCGCCTGCGCCGCCTCGTACACCGCGTCGCTGTACACCCCCTTCGTCGCCCGCAGGAGCGCCGTCATCGCCCGTGCCTGCTGGAACACGGCCGGGGCCTCCTCGTCGTTTTCCGCGTCGAGCTGAAAGAACTCCGCCTCGATCTCGTCCCGCCGCGCCTCCAGCCGGTCGATCAGCGTCGGGTCCCCCTCCTCCGCCTCCCGCAGCAGCGCCAGCGCACGCTTCGTGTCGGCCGTCACCGGCGTGATCAGTCGCAGCTCCCCCGCCAGCGCCCGGGCCAGTGCAGCGGCCTCCGCGTCGTCCATCCCGTCCACGCGCGACGTGATCGCGTCCCAGTCGATGTCCTGCCGTTCGCTCACGACGTCAGCCGCTCCCGGATGAGTCCCGTCACCAGCTTCGGGTTCGCCTGCCCCTTGCTCAGCTTCATGATCTGCCCCATCAGGGCGCCGATCGCCTTGTCCTTGCCGCCCCGGATGTCCTCGATCGACTTCGCATTCTTCGGGTCCGCGAGCACCTGGTCCACGAACCCCTCGAGCGCCGACGTGTCGCTCACCTGCAGCAGGCCGTGCTTCTCCGCCAGCGCCTCGGCAGACTCGCCCGCGTTCGCACCGTCCAGCAGCAGGTCGAAGAGCCTGTCCGCCGCGCTGCTGCCGATCTTGTCCCCGTCCTGCAACCGGATCACCCCCGCGACCTGCTCCGCGGTGATCGGCAGCTCGCCCACCGCCACGCCCCGATCGTTCGCCCGCCGCGACAGGTTGTTCAGCAGCACCGTCGCCGCACGCTTGCCCTCGATCCCCGCGGCCGCGACCGCGTCGAACAGCTTCGCGTTGCTCGGCTCCGCGAGGATCGCGTCGATCTGCTTCGCGTCCAGCCCGTACCTCTCCGCGTACCGCTTCCGCCGCGCGGGCGGCAGCTCCGTCATCCGCGCCGCGATCCGCTCCCGCCACGCCGCGTCGACCCGCACCATCACGAGGTCCGGGTCCGGGAAGTACCGGTAGTCGTGCGCCTCCTCCTTCTCCCGCTGCAGGAACGTCTCGCCCTTCGCGTCGTCCCAGCCCCGCGTGCTCTTCGAGCCCGGACGCAGCGTCTGCCCATCCTCCAGCCACGCCTCGACCTGCCGGTCGTACTCGTACGCCACCGCGTCCCGGACCGCCTTGAAGCTGTTGAGGTTCTTGATCTCCACGATCGGCGTCTTGTACACCTCGCCGTCCTGCTCGATGACCACGTTGATGTTCGGCTCGAAGCGGATGTGCCCCCGCTGCATCACCCCCTCGGTCACCCCGAGGTGCCGGCAGATGTCCCGCAGCGTCTGCGCGAACACGACGCACTCGTCCGGCGTGCTCAGGTCCGGGTGGGTCACGATCTCCAGCAGCGGCGTCCCCGCCCGGTTCAGGTCCACGATCGAACCCTCGATCGCCCCCCCGCCCGGCGCCTCGTGCAGCAGCTTCCCCGCGTCCTCCTCCAGGTGCGCCCGAATGATCCGCACCCTCTTCAGGCTCGCCGACTTCAGCCCCCCGGCGTCCTCTCCCGGAACCTCAATCTCGAGATACCCCTCCCCGCACAGCGGCTGGTCGTACTGCGAGATCTGGTAGTTCTTCGGCAGGTCGGGGTAGTAGTAGCTCTTGCGGTCCCACTTCGTCCGCTCCGCGATCTCGCAGTTGAGCGCCAGCCCCACCAGCACCGACATCTCCAGCGCCTCGCGGTTCATCACCGGCAGCGTCCCGGGCATCCCGATCACCACCGGGTCGCACAGCGTGTTCGGCGCCGCCTCGAAGTAGTCCCGGTGCGCGATGTTCGGCGCCGCCGTCCACATCTTCGACCGCGTCGCCAACTCCACGTGGACTTCCATGCCCACCACCAGCTTCGTCTTCAGTTCGTCGCGGACACGCACAGGCATTCGATCCTCAATCCACTACGGTTCGGCACTTCAGTGCCCCTGTTCCCGGGGCGATTCTAACCCCGTCTCCTCTTCGAGGATCTGGAAAAACGCCTCCACCGTCGGCGGCCGACCCGACAGGATCGCGTCCTCGGTCAGCAGACGCGGCAGCGCCCCGCCCCGGAAGTCGGTCACCTGGTACAGCCGGATCGTCCGCCCGAGCAGGTCCGCGATCGCCGGGTCCCGCATCGCCTCCCCCAGCGCCCCCGCGCCCACCAGCGACGCCGCCCGCGCCCGCGCCGCCTCCGGCGTCGGCGGGGCATCCCCTTCGAGCAGCCAGCCGTGCAGCTCCGCAAACGCGCCCGGCAAAACCCGCCACGTCGCCAGCGCCACCGTCGCCAGCTCGCACGCCGTCTCGTGCGCCGGGTCCGGATGCGTCACCATCGGGTTGCAGTCCGCGTCCAGCGGCACCGGCAGCGCCACGATCGCCAGCCTCTCCCCGTAACGCCCCCGCGCAGCCTCGAGATACGCGTGCAGCCGTCGGCAGCCCGGGCAGGTGTAGTCGAACAGCTCGACGATCACCACCTCCGCCTCCGGCGAACCCAGCAGCGGGAACTGCGCCGGGTCCAGCCGCACGCTCCCCCCCGCAAACCCCCGCCCCGGCAGCGACGCCAGCTCCGCCGGCAGCGTCACGCCCCCAAGAATCCCCCCGGGCACGCCCCCCGCGCCGCCCCCCCCCCCGCCCACCCGCACCGGCGGCGGCGGCGCCGCCACCAGCACCCCGACCAGCCCCGCCACGCCCCGCACCGCCGCGCACGCCGCCACCGCCGCCGGCCGCCCCCGATACGGCGAGCCGCCGAACACCACCGCCGCCAGCACGACCCCGTGCGCGTGGACCGCCGTGCACCACTTGCACAGCACCCCGAGGTTCACGAGCTGGATCGCCGTGAACCACACCGCCGCCAGCGCCGCCGCATAGCTCGCCACGATCAGCACCAGCCACGCCCCCCGCCGCCGCGCCTCCGTCGCGCCCGGACCGATGTGCAGCGACGCCCCCAGCATCACCGCATACACCACCAGCGCCGGAGCCGCGATCGGCACGCCCGCCACCCGCGACCACCCGCTCGACAGCACCGTGTCGCACCCCGACCCCGGCGCACACCCCGGCACGCCCCCGCCGCCCGCCCGCAGCGATTGCCACAGCAGCACCCCGCACAGCACCGCCGCGGAAGCCGCCACCGCCCGGATCGCCCACGGGATGAGGGGGTGCCTTCCCATCCGCTCCTATTCCTTGTCCCCGTTCCGACCCTCGTTTTGGTCCCCGCTCTGGTCCCCGTTCTTGTCCTCGTCGTCGCGCTCGGTGTCCCCGCGCTCGGTGTCCCCGCGCTCGCGGGCCCCGTCGCCCGCCTCGTCCCCCCGCGGGACGACCACCACCGTCCGCGCCATCAGGTCGCCCAGCCGCTGCCGCAGCGGGCCGATCGCCGGGAGGATCAGCAGCAGCGGCGCGATCAGGTCAAACGCCTTGAGCACGTTCCGCACCAGCACCTGCCAGACCCGCGGCCGCCGCCCCTTGAGGTCCACCACCCGCAGCCCCGTCACCAGCTTGCCCAGCGAACGCCCCCCCACCAGCTCCGCCAGCGTCGTGTGCCCCACGAACAGCCCGATCGCCACCGCCCCAGGCACCAGCGCCTCGAAGCTCGACACCGCCCCCGGCCAGTGCAACTGCAACAGCTCCGTCGCGCTCAACCCATAAACCTGCATCGCGATCAGCATCGGCGGCGCAAAGTCGATCGCCCCCGACAGGCCCCGCCGCGGCAGCTCCGCCAGCACCACCTCGTCCGGCAGGTCCAGCGCCACCCACGACGGGTCCCGCCGCCAGAACAGCAGCAGCATCAGCATCGCCAGCCCCGCGATCGCCAGCATCACCGCGTAGTCCGCCCGGTTCTCCAGCGGGTAATGCACCGCCAGCTCCAGCGGCGTCGACTCCTGCACCACCTCACCCGACAGGTCCAGCCGCGCCCACCGCAGCCCCAGCGGCGGCGGCTGCACCCCCGTCAGCGCCGGCAGCAGCCCCCCCCCTCCCCCCGATTCCCCCCCCGTCACCAGCTCCACCGGATCCCCCACCACCACCGCCACCGACAGCCCC
>CAZKRE010000009.1:0-36538 GCA_964555075.1 uncultured Phycisphaeraceae bacterium | reverse complement strand
GCGGGCGTAACTCAATTGGTAGAGTGTCAGCCTTCCAAGCTGAATGTTGAGGGTTCGAGTCCCTTCGCCCGCTTTCGCGAACGCGGCTTGGTCCGGTCTCCCGGCGTTGATCGATCGAGAGGCGGGGCAGCATGACAGCGCCCCCAGCCGCCGCGGTAAGCTGATGGCGTGACGAATCCCATCGATCCCCGCGCCGTCCTCGCGTACACCCAATCGCGGCTCCCCGAGACGCTCGACTTCCTCCGGTCGCTCGTGGCTGTCAACAGCTTCACCGCGAATCGGGAGGGCGTCCTGGCGAACGCGGCCCTGATCCGGGACGCCTTCGAACCGATGGGCTTCGCGGCCGAGGCGGTGCGGTCGGCCGAGCCGCGGTACGGCGACCACTTGTTCCTCGAGCGCCCGGGTCTGGCCGGCGGGCCGACGGTCGTCCTGGTCAGCCACCTCGACACCGTCTTCCCTCCCGAGGAGGAGGAGGCAAACGACTTCCGCTGGCGGGTTGAGGGAGACCGGGTCTACGGGCCCGGCGTGAACGACATCAAGGGGGGCACCGCGATGATGCGGCTCGTCCTGCGGGCGATCGACCGGTTCGCTCCAGAGGCGGCGGCGGGCGCCCGCTGGGTCGTCGCGCTCAACGCCTCGGAAGAGACCGACTCCGCGCAGTTCGTCGACCTCGCTGTCGACCGGCTGACGCGTCAGGGCCGCCCGGCGGCAGTCCTCGTCTTCGAGTCGGCCGACCCGGTGGACGAGACGACCACCACCGTCGTCCAGCGGCGGAAGGGCCGGCTCAACGCGCAGATCACCTGCCACGGGCGATCCGCCCACAGCGGTGCCGACCACGGCTCGGGCGTCAACGCGCTGGTGGAACTGGCGAGGATCGTCGCCGCACTCGCGGCCCGGACGGATCCCGCGCGGGAGGTCACGTGGAACCCGGCAACAGCGCGGGCGGGGGTGCCGGGGGTGGTGAACCGTGTGCCGCACCACGCCGTCGCGGAGCTGGAGGTGCGGGCGTTCGACCCGGAGTGTCTCGCGGAGGCGAGGGAGGTGCTGCTGCGGCTGGCGGGCGAGGGGGAGGTCCGGGCGGTGACGGACGGGGCGGCGTGCGTGCGGGAAGTTTCGATTGTCGAAGGGGTTATCCCTTGGCCGGGCGGGGAAGGCACCGGGCGGCTGATCCAAACGTGGCGCCGGGCGGCGCGGCGCCTCGGCCGCCAGGTCCGGCCGACCGACCGGGGCGGGATCAGCGACGCGAACCCCCTCGCAACGCTGGGGGTCCCGATCCTCGACGGCCTCGGGCCTGCCGGCCTCAACTCCCACTGCTCCCAACGGTCGGCGGACGGCTCCGCCACGCCTGAATGGATGGAGCTGTCCAGCTTCGCCCCTCTGGCGGCGGTCCACACGCTGGCGCTGGCGGAACTGCTCGCGACCGGCTGAGGGTGAAAAGCGCGGTTAGAATGGGAACCGGCGACACCGGCCGTGGCCGAACATTTGTCTCTTCTCCTTGAAAGGTGACGCGTGGCGGAAAGCACCTCAACAGCGGTTCATGGGCCGACCCTCCGACCGGTTCAGATGTCCCTGGTCAAGCCCACGGCCCCGGTGATCGGGCGAGTCGTCCGCAACACGATCTGCACCGCCAGCCGCAAGGCGGCCGCGTTCATCCGACACGTCGAGATCGACGTCTCCGGCACGCCACTGGAGGGCAACTGGATCGCGGGGCAGTCGTTCGGCGTCGTCGCCGCCGGCTGCGACGCCGCCGGCAAGAACCACAAGCCCCGTCTCTACTCGATCGCCGCCCCCAGCCGCGGGGAAGATGGCGGGGGCAAGATCATCTCGACCACCGTCAAGCGGGTCGTCGACGAGCACTGGGAGAGCCACAAGCTGTTCCTGGGCGTCTGCTCGAACTACCTCTGCGACCTGGATGAGGGGGACGAGGTGAAGGTCTCGGGGCCCAACGGCAAGCGGTTCGTCCTCCCGCAGAACCCGGGGGAGCACGATTACATCTTTTTCGCCACCGGCACCGGGATCGCCCCGTTCCGGTCCATGCTGCTGGACCTGCTGCACGAGAAGGCGGAGAGCCAGATCTACCTGCTGATGGGCACCCCTTACGCGACCGACCTGCTGTACCACGACGACTTCCTGAAGCTCGCGGCGGAGCACCCGAACTTCCACTACATCACCGCGATCTCCCGCGAGCGGCAGGCGGACGGACGGGACCGGATGTACGTCGACCAGCGGCTGACGACCAATCGGGACGAGTTGCTGCCGGTCCTCAACAGCGATCGGACGCTGATCTACGTCTGCGGCATCGCGGGGATGGAGATCGGGATCTTCCGGCAACTGGCGACGCACCTGAGCCCGTCGCAGCTCGAGGCCTACCTGCGGGTGACGCCCGAAGCCCTGGGGGACGTGGCGAGCTGGGGCCGGATGATGCTCAACAAGCAGATCAAGACTACGGAACGGGTGTTTCTGGAGGTTTACAACTGACGCCGTTGCGGCTGGGTGGGATCAAGCCCGGGAACCCTGGGAGGCGACCGTGAGGCGCGGCCGCCGCCGAATCCGCCGGTTCCCCCGGGCTTTGGGGGAACCCGGGGGTCGATTCCGGAGTATGGGTGGGCGAACCGGCTAGACTGCCGATCGTGGAGCGGGGGCTTCCGGCTGCGCGCAGCCGGGGTTCCCGGTGTTCGGACACCTGTATCAGGGATGGTTGATGTCGGTTTCGACGAATCCAGGCGAGCGGGCCGGCCCGCCCGGCGACCCGACGGGCGGGGCTGGTGCGGCTGGGGGGGCGATCCCGGACGGCCCGCCGACGTCGGTGATTTTGGAGCAGCTCTCCCTGTTCGAGGGTCCGCCGGAGGCGTTCCTGGAGTTCCTGCTGCACGCGCAGTGCCGGATGACGGGGGCGGGTGGCGCGGCGGTGCTGCGGACGAACGAGAACGGGGTCGTGCAGGTGGTGTCGGCGACGCCGGACGCGGTGGTGAACGGCGCGCCGGCGGAGTGGCTGAAGCAGACGGGGGACATGCTGGCGGACCGGGCGACGGTCCTGAAGGGCCCGCGGGTCCTGCCGGTACAGCGGGGGGACGAGCTTTACGACAGCCAGCCGGGCCAGAGCGTGGTGCTGATCCCGCTGCGTCGGCCGGGGGGGATGCGGGGGGCGGCGGCGTACACGTTCGGGCCGCTGAGCGGCGAGGCGCTGGCGCAGGCGCAGCAGGAGCTGGAGCTGACCTTGACGCTGCTCGGCCAGTACGAGCTGCGGCTGTCGCTGCAGCGGCGTCAGGCCGACCTGCGGCTCGCGACGGGGGCGATGGAAGTGGTGTCGAGCGTGCAGCAGCACGAGCGGTTCCGCAAGGCGGCGATGGCGCTGACGAATGAGGTGGCGAGCCGGTGGAAGGCGACGCGGGTAAGCCTGGGCATGCTGCCGATGCCGGGGGCGAGGCACCTGAAGCTGGCGGCGACGAGCCACGCGGAACAGTTCAGCCGGAAGATGAGGCTGGTGCAGGACCTCGAGGCGGCGATGGAGGAGTGCCTCGATCAGGGGATCGAGGTGATGCTCCCCTGCCCGCCCAACGCGCCGATCGTGAACCGTCAGCACCAGCACCTGTCGAAGCAGCAGGGCCCGTGCCACGTCGTGAGCCTGCCGCTGCGGCGGCTGGGCGAGGTCGAGGGCGTGCTGACGGTGGAGTTCGACCCGCAGCGGGCGCTGGCTGCCGCGGACCTCGAGGGGTTGCGGATCCTTTCGGACCTGGTGTCGCCGTTCCTCTTCGAGCTCTACCGCCGGGACCGGTGGGTGGGGTTCAAGGCGGCGGAGGCGACGAGGCGGTTCGGGGCTGGGCTGGTCGGGCCGCGACACACGTGGGCGAAGCTGACCGCGATCGGGGTGACGCTCTTCCTCCTGTTCACGCTGCTGTACCCGGCGCCCCACCGGGTGGACGCGCCGTTCATGGTCGAGTCGAGCCGACGGCACGTCGTGACGGCGCCGTTCGACGGCTACCTCGCCGACGTCCACGTGTCGGTGGGCGAGCAACTGGACGGGGAGGGGCACCCGCTGGCGGAGATGGAGACGGCGGAGCTGCGGCTGGAGCTGGCGGCGGCGCAGGCGGAATACACGCGGTTTCTCCGGGAGGCGGACCTGGCCCGGCGGGAGGGCAAGACCGCCGAGGCGCAGATCGCCGAGGCCCAGGCCGAGGGCGTCGCGGCCCAGTTGGATGTGACGCGGCACAAGATCGAGCGGGCGCGCATCGTCGCCCCCGTCGCGGGGGTGATCGCGGAGGGGGACCTCAAGCGACGCATCGGCTCGGCCGTCTCGCGGGGGGACACGCTCTTCGAGATCGTGCGCCTGGCGGACCTGGAGGCGGAGCTCGCGGTGCCCGAAGCCCGGATCGGCGACATCAACAAGCTCCTCGCCGGGGACGCGCCCGTCCGGGGGACGCTCGCGGCGGCGTCGCACCCGGGGCGGTACCTGGGCTTCACCGTGACCCGCGTCGAGCCGGTCGCGGAAGTGGTGGACGGCCGCAACATCTTCAAGGTCCAGGCCAAGTTCGACGCCTCCCCCGAGTGGCTGCGCCCGGGCGTGGAAGGCCTCGCGAAGGTGGACGCGGGGCACGCGCCGTACCTCTGGCTGTGGACCCGCGACGCGGTGAACTGGGTGCGGATGAAGCTGTGGCTTTGACTTCGACCCCCTCTCCCCTTCGGGGAGAGGGTCGGGGTGAGGGGCGAACGTCCATGGACGCAGGACGACACGACAACCCGAGTGCCGCAGCCGATCGGCCATCGCGTCCGGTGCGGAAGGACGACCGACGGCTGACTTCGCGCGCTCGTGAACTGCGCCAGCGTGCGACGATCCCGGAACGCCTGCTGTGGGGACTGGTACGCGCTCGTCGTCTCGGCGGACTCAAGTTTCGTCGGCAGGTGCCGATCGGCCGATACGTCGCCGACTATTACTGCGCAGAGCGGGCCCTAATTGTCGAGCTGGACGGGCGGAGCCATGATGGTCGGCTGCAGCAAGACCTCGAGCGCCAGACGTACTTGGAAGCACGTGGGCTGCGAGTGGTTCGGGTGACCAATGACGAGGTTCTCGCGGACGTGACGTGGGTAGGTGAGCAGGTCCTCCGTGCGGCGCTGATCGACACACCGCCGTCCGCCGAAACGGTGTCCAATGACGTTCGCCCCTCACCCCGGCCCTCTCCCCGGGGGGGAGAGGGGGTAGGAGGGCAGCAGCCGTGTCCGTAGACCGCCCCACGCTCCACGAATCCTGGTACCGCGTGGCGGAGTTGCGGCCGCGGCTGCGGTCGATGGTGCAGAGCTATCGGCAGCAGTACCGGGGCAAGACGTGGCACGTGCTCCGCGACCCGTCGAACAACAAGTTCTTCCGCCTCGATGACGCGAGCTACCTGTTCGTGGGGCTGCTCGACGGGCGGCGGACGGTCGACGAGGTCTGGAAGCTCACCAGCGAGGAGCTCGAGGACGCGGCCCCCACGCAAGGGGAGGCGATCCAACTGCTCGGGCAGCTCTACACGAGCAACCTGATCGAGGCGGAGCTGCCGCCCGACGCCGCGGGGCTGTTCGACCGGCGGACGAAGCGCGTCAACCGCGAGGTCCGCGGCTACCTGATGAACGTGCTGTTCGCCAAGGTCCCGCTGTGGGACCCGGACCAGTTCCTCGATCGGTGGGTCGGGCTGGTCGGCTGGATGTTCGGGCCGGTGGGGCTGGCGCTGTGGGCGGTGCTGATCGTGTCGGCGGTGTTTCAGCTGATGGGTTCGGGCTCCGCGCTCGTCAGCGAGGCGGCGGGCGTGCTCGACCCGGACAACCTCTTCTGGCTCTACGTCGCGTCGGTGCTCACGAAGTTCCTCCACGAACTCGGGCACGGTTTCTCCTGCAAGCACTTCGGGCAGCAGGACGGCAGCGGGGGCGAGGTGCACACGATGGGCATCATGCTCATGGTGTTCATCCCGATCCCCTACGTCGACGCGTCGAGCGCGTGGGCGTTCCGCAGCAAGTGGAAGCGGGCGTTCGTCGGTGCGGCGGGCATGTATGTCGAGCTCGCGCTCGCGGCGGTCGCGGCGTTCATCTGGGTCCGCACGGCCGAGAACACGCCGATCAACGCCATCGCCTACAACGTCATGTTCATCTCGAGCGTGACGACGCTGCTCTTCAACGCCAACCCGCTCATCCGCTTCGACGGGTACTACATCCTCTCCGACCTGATCGAGATGCCGAACCTCGCGCAGCGGAGCAAGGAGTACCTCAACTACGTGGTGAAGAAGTTCGCGTACAAGGTCCGCCGGCCGCGGGACCCGTCGCGGACGAACGGCGAGGTCCCCTGGCTGGTGGGGTACGGGATCAGCAGCGCGATCTACCGCGTGTTCCTGTCGGTCACGATCCTGTTGTACGTCGCGGATCAGTTGTTCTTCATCGGCGCGATCTTCGCCATCGTGGGGGTCATCGGGTTTGTGTTCGTGCCGCTGGGCAAGTTCGTCCGGTACCTCGTGACGAACCCGGAGCTCGAGCGGACGCGGGCGCGGGCGGTGCTGGTGACCGTGGGGACGATCGCGCTGATCCTGCTGCCGCTGGCGTCGTGGCCGGTGCCGGACCGCGGCCGGGCGGACGGCGTGGTGGAGCCGCGGGGGTATGCCGACGTGTACGCGGGCGCGGACGGGTTCATCGAGCACGTGCTGCCTTCGGGCACGCGCGTCGCTCCGGGTGGCGACCCGCTGCTGATCGCGCGGAGCTTCGAGCTTGAGAGCGAGCGGCGGCGGCACGTCGCGCAGCAGCGGGAGCTCGAGGCCCGGTACCGCAAGGCGATGCAGGACGACCCCGCGACCGCGCAGCCGATGCTCGATCAACTCGATGCGATTGAGGAGAAGGTCCGCCGGGTGGACGACCAACTGGCTCGGCTGCGGGTGGCGGCGCCGTTCGAGGGGGTGTGGGTGTGCGGGGAGCTGGACCGGGTGGCGGGCGGGTTCATCACGCAGGGCCGGCCGATCGGGCGGGTGGTCACGCCGGGCGACATGGTGCTGCGGGTGACGGCGGACCAGTACCTCGGGCCGCGGCTGGGCGAGGCGGAACGGGTCGAGGTCCGCGTGAAGGGTCGGCCGGGGCAGCAGTTCGAGGGGCGGATCGTGCGGCGTGTGGAAGCGGGTCGGCGGGAGCTGCCGTCGGTGGCGCTCGGGTACGCGGCAGGCGGCGGGGTGCAGGAGTCGCAGGAGCGCGGGCAGGAGGGTCGCGCCGCGGTGCCGTTCTTCGAGGTCCACGTCGAGGCGGTGGACGCGGCGCAGGAAGCGCTGCTGCTGAGCGGGCAACGGGTGGTGGCACGGTTCGACCTGCCGGACAAGCCGCTGCTGGCGCAGGGGTGGACGGCGCTTCGGCAGCTCCTTCAGAAGAGGTTCCAGATTTAGGGTTAGCCGCGGCCCTTGGGCCGCGCGGGCGCACGATGATCGTTGGCGCCCGGTGCGGCGTGAACGCCGCGGCCAACGGAGATGATTGCAGAGACGTATGACCGCGACGCCGACGCATCCTGAACTGCCCCCGCGGGTCTCGGTGGACCTCTGGCGGACGCTGGCGGACCGTCGGCCGATGCCCAAGCGGCCGAAGGGTCTCGACGCGGCGTACGACGCGGTCGCGGGTCGGGCGGCGCGGCTGGTGCCCCGGCGGACGCTGTGCCTCCGCCGGGCGGACCGGGTGCTCGCGCTCGAGCCGTCGATCGCGGGGCTGACGGACCAGCAGTTGCGGGCCCAGGCGGACGAGGCGCGGGTGCTCTTCGCCCGCGGCCGGGAGACGCGGCCGGACGTGGTGCGGGCGCTGGCGGTGATCCGCGAGGTCGCGCGGCGGCGGGTGGGGATGAAGCCGTTCCGGGTGCAGGTGGCGGCGGCGCTGGCGATGCTCGACGGGTGCCTGTGCGAGCTGGCGACGGGCGAGGGCAAGACGCTGGTGTCGACGATGCCGGGCGTGATCGCCGGGTGGCGCGGGCGGGGGTGCCACATCGTGACGTCGAACGATTACCTGGCGAAGCGGGACGCGGAACAGATGCGGCCGGTGTACGCGTTCCTCGGGCTGCGGATCGCGCACGTCGAGGGGCAGATGGAGCCGGGGGCGCGGCGGGCGGCGTACGCGGCGGACGTGACGACCTGCACGAGCAAGGAGGCCGCGGCCGACTTCCTTCGGGACCAGTTGCAGTTGGCGGGGATCAAGTCGCTGACGCCCGCGCTGCTCGCGAAGCTGAACGGGCCGAGCGAGTCCGGCCGGCCGGCCGCGGGCCCGGACGACCTCGTGCAGCGGGGGCTGTACCAGGCGATCGTGGACGAGGCGGACTCGATCCTCATCGACGAGGCGGTGACGCCGCTGATCATCTCGCAGGAAGCGGGAGGCAAGGAGGCGGCGGAGCGGTTCGCGGTCGCCCAGCGGCTCGCGGAGCGGCTCGAAGAGGGGCGCGACTACCGCGTCGACCACACCTGGCGGGAGGCGCGGCTGACGAAGAAGGGGCAGCAGCGCCTCGGCGAGGCGGCGCGCGAGCTCGGGGGCGAGTGGCGGCTCGCCCGGCTGCGCGAAGAACTCGCCTCCCAGGCGCTGTCGGCGAAGCACCTCTTCCTCCGCGACAAGCAGTACGTCGTCCAGGATGGCAAGATCGTGATCGTCGATGAATCGACCGGGCGGCTGATGCCCGACCGATCGTGGCGGCACGGGCTGCACCAGGCGGTGGAGGCGAAGGAGGGCGTCGAGATCACGCCGGAGAAGATCACGCTCGCGCGGGTGAGCTTCCAGCGGTTTTTCCGGCGGTATCGGCGGCTGTGCGGGATGACGGGCACGGCGTGGGAGGGCCGGGACGAGTTCTGGCAGATCTACAAGCTGCCGACGGTCCGGATCCCGACGAACAAGCCGCGGATCCGCAGGCAGTGGCCGACCGGGGTCCACGCGACGCAGCGGGCGAAGTGGGAAGCGGTCGCCGCGCAGTGCCGGTCGCTGGTCGAGCAGGGGCGGAGCGTGCTGGTGGGGACGAAGAGCGTGGACGCGACGTTGCAGTTGTCGCAGATCCTGGAGCGGATGGGCCAGCCGCACGAGGTGCTCAACGCGGTCCGGCACGCGGAGGAGGCGGGCATCGTGTCCCACGCCGGCCAGCCGGGGCGGGTGACGATCTCGACGAACATGGCGGGCCGGGGCACGGACATCAAGCTGGACGCGGACGTGAAGAAGGCGGGCGGGCTCCACGTGATCTGTGCGGAGCTGAACGACTCGAGCCGGGTGGACCGGCAGCTCTTCGGCCGGGCCGGCCGGCAGGGGGACCCGGGCAGCGCGGTCGCGCTGGCGGCGCTCGACGACGAGCTGTTCGTGCGGCACGGCTCGAAGATGCTTCGGAACCTCGCGCTCGGCGGGGGGACCGAGCTCCGCGGGTGGCGGCGGCTCGTCGCGGTCGCCGGGATACGCATGGCCCAGGCCCGCGCGCAGCGGCACGCGCTCGCCCAGCGCAAGGGCGTCCTGCGGAACGACGAATGGCTGGAAGAATCGCTCGGCTTCGCGGGCGTGGAACACTAAGGATGATGACGATGCGTTTCGTGATGCTCGCTGCGGTGGTCCTCGCCGCCGCCGCCCCCCTGCCCGGCCAGACGGTCGACACGCCCCCCCTCCGCCCGGTCCGCTACGACGGGCTCGTCGCGCCGGGCCGGTCCGTCGATCTGCGGGTGCCCATCGAGGGCCTGGTCGGGGAGGTCGCGGTGACGGAGGGCAGCCACGTGAGCCAAGGCGACCTCCTGCTCCGCGTCGACGACGCGATGCAGCGGGCGATGGTGGAGGCGGCGCGGCTGAAGGCGGTGAGTGACGCGGGCGTCCGCAGCGCCGCGGCGGGGGTGCAGCTCGCGATCAGCACCCTCGCGAACGTGCGGCGGAGCCACGACGCGGGCGCCGCGGGCGATTGGGAAGTCGAGCGGGCCGAGACCGAGGTGAAGCAGGCCGAGGCGGAACACGACGCGGCGCGGGAGGCGACGAAGATCGCCGAGGCGGAGCTCCGCCTCGAAGAGGAGCGGCTCCGGCGGTACCGACTCGAGGCGCCGTTCGACGGCGTGGTGACGCACGTGAGCGTGGAGCCGGGCGAGACGGTCACCACGGAGCACGCGATCCTGCGGATGGTGTCGCTCGACCCGCTGGAGGCGACGCTCTTCCTCCCGGTGCGGATGTACGGCCAACTGCAACTCGGGCAGACCTACCGCCTCAGCGCGTCGGAGCCGGTCAACGGCGAGGTGCTCGCGCGGCTCAAGTTCATCGACCCCAACATCGACTCCGCGAGCCGGACGATCCGGTGCCTCTTCTCCATCGCCAACGAGGACCTCTCGCTGCCCGCGGGGTTCAGCGTCGTGCTCGCGAGTCCCGAGCCGGTGGCGCCGGATTAACCGCCGCCCTTGGGCGGCGTGGACGCCGCGTCGTCATCGTGCGCCCCGCGCCGCCCAAGGGCGGCGGCTGACGGGAGCCGTTTACGCGGGCCGCAGGTGCTCGATCGGGATGACGCGGAAGACCTCTTCGCTGCTCGTGATCCCGTGGGCGACCTTGAGGAGCGCGGCCTTGCGGAAGTCGAGCATGCCCGCGGCGACGGCGCGCTCGTGCAGCACGGGCGACGACGCGGATTGGGCGATGAGTTCGCGGGTCTCCGGCCCGACCTCGAGCACCTCGAAGACGCCGGTGCGGTTGTCGTACCCGCTGAAGCCGCACGCGTCGCACGCCCCGGGGCCGTAGAAGGTCTTGCCCTCCTCCGGCCCGAGCAGCGGGCGGACCTCGTCGAACGTGTGCGGCGCGTCGTCGAGCGGGAAGCTCGATCGGCACGCGGGGCACAGCGTCCGCACGAGCCGCTGCGCGATCACGCCCCGCAGCGCCGACGCGAGGAAGTGCGGGTGCGTCCCGAGGCTGAGCATCGACTGCACCGCGCCCGCGGCGATCGGGGCGTGGAGCGTCGAGAGCACCAGGTGCCCGCTGTTCGCGGCGCGGACCGCGGTGTCGGCCGTCTCCTTGTCGCGGATCTCGCCCACCATGATCACGTCCGGGCTCTGCCGCATCACGCTCCGCAGGAGGTCCGCGAAGCCGAGCCCGATCGCGGGGTGGGCCTGCGACTGGCGCAGCCCCGGCAGGTTGTATTCCACCGGGTCTTCGATGGTGTTGATCTTCCGCTTGCCGTCGTTGAGCTTCGTGAGCAGCGCGTAGAGCGTCGCGGTCTTGCCCGAGCCGGTGGGCCCGGTGCAGAGGATGAGCCCGCCCGGGCTGGCGATCATCGACTCGACCGTCTGCCGCTGCGACCCCGCCAGCCCGAGCGTCTCGACGCCCAGCAGCGCGTTCTCACGCACGAGCAGCCGGATGCAGATGTCCTCCCCGTGGAGCGTGGGGATCGACGAGATGCGCAGGTCCACCGCCGCGCCGTCCTCGCTCTCGTGGATCCACCGCCCGTCCGCGGGTCGGCGGCGCTCGTTGATGTCGAGCCCGGCCGCGGCCTTGAGGTGCGAGATGATCCGCCGCCCGTGCTCCCCGCCCACCAGCCCGATCTGCCGCATCACCCCCAGGTGCCGGACGTGGATCGACAGGTACTCCTCGTTGGTCAGCAGGAACAGGTCGCCCGCCCGCATCTGCACGGCGTGGTTCACCAGCCGCTCGAGCGCATGCTCCGCGGACAGCGTGCTCAGGTCGATCATCCCCACCGCCTTCGACGGGCTCGCGGGCGGATGGCGAAGCGCGGTGTTGCTGGCGGTCGCGGTCATGCCGGCACCTCCTGGGCGAGTTCGACGGCCCCCGCCTCGTCGCTGGCGATCTGGAACAGCTTCTGCAACCGCAGCAGCTCGAGGAGCTGACGCACCGGCGGCGAAATCGAGTGCAGCACCAGCCGCCCCCCCGCCTGCTTGAACGTCCGGTGGACCGTCATCAGCCACCCGATCCCCGACGAGTCCAGATACCCCGTCTGCTGGAGGCTCAGCACCGCCCGGTTCGCCGCCCAGTCGTCGCCGATCACGGCGGCGAAGGGGTGCACGGCATCGGGGCGGATTTCCTCGCTGGCCACCGAACCCTCCAGCGAGAGCCGCAGGATGCCATCCTTGCCGATCGAGACGAGACGCAACGTCATGCGGAGCTCCCGGGGCGAATGTGGGGGAGGCGGATCAACCCGATGATGCCGAACGCGAACCGCTCGCGAACAGAACCCTGGCTCCTATCGGCAGAATGAGGGGGGTGGCTGACGCAGAACACGCGCCGCTCGGGCTCAAATCCGCGCCACCCGCGACACCTTCGTTAGCCGCGGCCCTCGGGCCGCGCGGGCGTCCGATCACGCCGCGGCTTCGCGCCGCCCCAGCGCCGCCCAAGCGCCGCGGCTAACCCTTCGCGTGCCACGTCAGCCGGCAGACGTCGCCGAGGTAATGGATCCGCAACCCGTTGAGCACGCCGGGCGTCCCGATCGGCACGCCGACCGCGAAGACCACGGCGTCCCCCGGCCGGGCCCGGCCGGTCGAGCACAGGAGCCGGTCCGCCGCCTCCACGAACGCCTCCGCCGAGTCCGGCCGCGGCATCGACACCGGGTGAACCCCGAACCAGAGCGTCATCTGCCGCAGCGCCGCGGGGTTCGAACTCATCACCAGGATCGGCATGGGCAGACGGTTCTGCGACAGGTGCCGCGCCGTCCCGCCCAGTTCGCTCCACGCCACCACCCACCTCGCCCCCAGGTCCTTCGCCACCACCGACAACCCGTGCGCGATCGCCGCCGTCCGGTACCGGTTCGCCGGGAGCTTCAGCGGCCGGACGCGGTCGCGCTGCGTCTCCGCGAGCCACTGCTCCGTCGTCGCCGCCACCCGCGCCATCGCCCGCACCGCCTGCACCGGGTACGCGCCCACCGCCGTCTCACCCGACAGCATCACCGCGTCCGCCCCGTCGATGATCGCGTTCGCGACGTCGCTCACCTCCGCCCGTGTCGGCGTCGAGTCCTCCACCATGCTCTGCAGCATCTGCGTCGCCACGATCACCGGCTTGCCCTGCTCGTGCGACGCCGTGATGATCCGCTTCTGGATCACCGGCACCTCCGCCAGGTCCATCTCCACCCCCAGGTCGCCCCGCGCCACCATCAACCCGTCCGACGCCGCGATCACCGCCTCCAGCGCCCGCACCGCCTGCGGCTTCTCGATCTTCGCGATGATCGGCATCCGCAGCCGACCCCGCCCGCCCGTCAGCCCCTCCAGCAGCCGCCGCAGCTCCATCAGGTCTTCCGGCTTCCGCACGAACGACAGCGCCACGAAGTCCAGCTCGTGCTCCACCGCCCACGCCGCGCACTGACGGTCCCATTCCGTCAGCGACGGCGCCGTGATCTCCGAGTCGGGCAGGTTCACCCCCTTGCGGTTGCTCACCGGCCCGCCCGACGTCACCCGGCAGTGCAGGCGGTCGTCCCCATCCTCCTCCGACCACGCCCGCTCGACCACGAGCATCCGCACCGCGCCGTCGTCGATGAACACCCGGTGGCCCGGCTTCACCTCGTCGATCATCTGCGGGTAGTTCACGCTCATCACGCTCTCGCCCCGGCCGGGCAGCCGTCGCGTCAGCCCCTCCCGCCGCGTGAACGCGACCATCTCCCCCACCGCCAGCTCGAACCGCCCCCCCTCGACCTGCCCCACGCGGATCTTCGGCCCCGACAGGTCGCCCAGGATCCCAACCGGCACGTTCGCCTGCCCCGCGGCGGCGCGGATCGCGCGGACCGACTCCGCGAAGTCGTCGAACGTCCCGTGCGAGAAGTTCAGCCGGAACACCCGCGCCCCCTCCTCGATGAGACGCACGAGCACGCTCGTCTCCCGGCAGGCCGGGCCGACGGTCGCGAGGATCTTCGTCAGGATGATGCCCGGATCGTCGCCAAACATGTCTGCTCCTGAGGGGCGTCTGGCGATGGTAGGCGCAATCGCGCGCCCGCACCGGAAGCGCGGGCGTGGCCTCAGGTAGCCGCGGGCGCCGGGCCGACCCGCGCGTCGGGATGATCAGGCCACGCGCCGCGTCAACGACGGCACGGCGGCGCTGCGCGTCCCCACCCCCACCGCGACCAGGTCCGCGTGCGCCTCCACCGCGCCCGCATCCAGGCACCGCCAGCAGTCGATCACCACCCGGCGTCGCTGCGGCCGCGCCAACACCGCCGGGTCCATCCCCACGTACTCGGGCCACGCCGTCGCGACCACCACCGCGTCCGCCGCCCGCACGGCGTCCGCCAGATCGGTCGCGTACCGCACCGACCCGTGCAGCACCCGCCGGGCCATCGGCATCGCCGCGGGGTCGTGAACGATGACGCTCATCTCCCCGTCCGCCAGCGCCGCCGCCAACTGCAACCCCTGCGACTGCTCCACCACGTCCGTGTCCGGCTTGTACGCCATCCCCAGCACCGCCACGGTGTCGCCCGGCTCGATCTGCGAGCGCACGAGCGACGCCAGCCGCTCCACCCCCCGCCGGTTCGCCGCATCCACCGCCTCCGCCAGGTCCGCCTGGGCCCCGATCGAACGCGCCAGCGCCGACATCGCGACGTTGTCCCGCGGGAAGCACGGCCCGCCGTACCCGATCGCCCCCTTGAGGTACTTCCGCCCGATCCGGCTGTCGAGACCGATCGCCTGCGTGACCACGTCCACGTCCGCGCCCGGCAGCCGACCGCAGATCGACGCGAGCATGTTCGCGTACGTGATCTTCGTCGTCACATAGGTGTTCACCGCGAGCTTCGCGAGTTCCGCGTTCACCGGGTTCATCCGCGCCACGCCCGGCCGGGTCACCGCCGCACGCAGCGCGATCGACTCCAGCGCCGCGCCCGCCCGGTCGTCGCACTGGCCGATGAGCACGAGGTCCGGGTGCAGGAAGTCGCGGATCACGCTCCCGAGCGCCACGAACTCCGGGCTGTAGCAGAGCCCGAAGTCCCGCCCCGCCTTCTTGCCGCTGTAGAGCTCGAGCGTCTCGCGGATCGGCCCGTCCGTGTGCCCGGGCATCACCGTGCTGGTGATCACGACGACGTGGTACGCGTCCTTCTTCCGCAGCGCCTGCCCGATCGTCTGGCAGACCGGGAGCATGAACTTGAGGGAGAACGAGCCCGCCGCGTCGCCGCTGCCCGCGGGGTGGCTGGGCGTCGGCACGATGACCATCGTCGCGTCGGTCACGCGGATCGCCGCGGCCGTGTCCGTCGTCGCGCAGAGCCGGCCGCCGGTCCGGCCGAGCAGCTCCGGGAAGCCGGGCTCGAAGACGGTCGGCTCGCCCCGGTTGATCGCGTCGACCTTCGACCCGTCGGTGTCGACGCCGACCACGGTGAAGCCGCGGTGGGCGAGTGCCGCCGCGATGGGCGACCCCAGCTTCCCGAGGCCGACGACTGAGACGCGATCGAACGAAGTAGTCATGGGCAGGTCTCGTGCGCAGCCGCTCGCGGCTCCGCGAAACGCCGCGGCGCCGGACGGTTCCGCCAAGCCGCGAGCGCGAACAAGCCGCGAGCGCGAAACACTCCACTTATCGGCCGCCCCCGCAAACCCGCTTCAGATTCCGCCGAACCCCGCCGCCCGCCGATACGACCACACGCCCCCGCCCAGGCTCCCCGCCACCGCCTTGCGAGCCTCGATCCCGCGCTCCGTCAGCACGTGCGTCGAGTCCCAGATCGTGAAGAGGTGCTTGTTCCCCCCCGCGAGCTGCATGTTGAACCGCGCCTCCGGGCCGTTGGCGATCCGCTTCACGCCGCCTTGCACGTGACCGTAGTCGTGGTTCTGGTGGATCGCCAGCACCCGCTGCGACGCGTCGATCACCGACACCTGCCGCTGCCGCGCCCGGTAGATCAGCCAGTTGTCCCACACGAACCGACCGATCGCCATCGGCGGCAGCCCGCCCGGCAGGTTCCCCCACACGCCGCGGGTGAACGCGAAGTAGTCGATCCCCGTCGGCCGATGCAGCCGGCCCCGCCCCGCCGCCTCCGCCCGCAGCGCCGGCTCCCACTCGCCCCCGAAGTCGATCGGACCATCCTGATCGAAATCGGTCCGCTGCCCGACCATGAGAAACTGCCGCTTCTCCCGCGCCACCCGCTCAAGCGCCACGCGGAAGTCCGACAGCAGCAGGATGTCCGCGTTGATGTAGCACAGCACCCGCGTGTCCGCCGCCTCCGCCGCCTGCGCAAACACCAGGTCCATCCGCGGCGTGCCGTACTCGTTCCGCCCGACCGTCGGCAGGTGCGTCGCGCCCAGGTCCCGCGCCGCCTCCGCCGCGCCCGGCTCATCGCCCAGGACCAGCACCCGCACATCATCACCCAGCCGCGTCCAGCTCCGGATCGCGTTGCGCTGCAGCGTCGCGATCGGCTCCCGAAAGGGCTTCACGATCGTGAAGAACGTCACCAACGGCTCGCGATGCAGCTTCATCCATTCACTCTCTGCGATGCCCCCGTTAGCCGCCGCGCCTGGACGGCGCGGGCGCCCAACGACCTCGCGGCTCCGCGCGGCCCGAGGGCCGCGGCTAACGGGAGATCCCGCGTTCTCACCCCGTCGCCGTCAGGCACAGGTGCCAGCCCAGCCTCCGCTCCAGCGCCCGGAACACCCCCTCCGGCATCAGCCTCCACGGCAGCGCCTTCACATAGCGATATTCCACGTAGTCTTTGATCCGCCACGGGAAGATGTGGTCCACCGCCGCATCCGTCACCCGGAACCCGTGCGACTCGAGCAGCCTCGTCCCCGACGCCCGCGTGTAGCTGTACGTCACCGGGCAGCCGGTCTGCGCCTCGCTCTGCTTCGCCACCGCCTCGTCGATCCGCCAGAACCGCCCCCCGCTCTCGGTCAGCACGAGGTGCGCGACCTTCCAGCTCCGCCGGTGGTACACCATCACCTTCAGCGTCCCGCCCGGCTTGAGGTACTTCCGCAGCTGCGCAAACGCCCGGCCGGGGTGCGGCGTGTGGTGCAGCACGCCGAACGAGTAGATCAGGTCGTACCCCTCCACCGGCACCGCCTGGTCCAGCTCCTCCGCGTTGGCGTGGTAGAACGTCACCCGGTCGCTCACGCCGTACACCTCGGCCCGCTGCCTCGCGAGCCCGAGCGACTTCGTCGACAGGTCCACCGCCGTCACGGCCGCCCCCGCCTGCACGAAGCTCATCGTGTCCGTGCCCAGGCCGCAGCCGATCTCCAGCACCCGCTTGCCCGCCCACCGCGAAAACTCCGCGAACCGCGGGATGTGCGGCTCGACGAGGTACTTCCGCTCCCGCACTCCCTCGAAGTATTCCCGCGTGCCGATCGGCGCGGTCGAGTGGCGGATGTTGCAGGGCCGCCGGTCCCAGTACTCCTGGACCCGTTCGATGCCCACGTCTTGGAAGGTTGCTGCCGTCATAGTGTTCACGCCGCTTGCGGCTTCGCGCAACTTATCGGCCGCCCGGACCTTTCCCCTGCACTCGCCGACACCTCCGCCAACTCCTCCCCCGCCAGCCCCCACCCCTCGCCGCTGAGCACCATCGGCTTCCCCTCCCGCCGCATCTTCACCGCCCACGCGTTCAGCCGTTCCACCGGCAACTGCTCGATCCCCCGCTCCGCCAGCCGCTCGTTCAGCTTCGCCTCCCCCTCCACCGACCACCCGCTCCCCACCGCGTGCTCCACGTGGTACGCCACCATCGGCTCCGCCAGCGCCACCTCCCGCAACCCCGCCGCCCACGCCTGGTACAGCAGCACCGAGTCCAGGTGCATCGAGAACACCTCCAGCTCCGGGTACCCGCGCAGCCGCTCCCACGCGCCCCGCGCCATGAGCGTGAAGTCGCCGCACGCGTTCACGTGGACCCGCGGCCGGGTCACCGTCGGCACGATCCCCCAATCCTGCAACCGCTCGAGCAGCCGCACCCGCCACGTCCGCTCCCAATGCACGCGGTGCAGCGCGCCCGTCCGCGCGTCGTGGATGCCGTCATACCCGTTCCGCCGGATCACGTGCCCCCGGCACCACGCCAGCGCATCGGCCGTCAGCCCTTCCGGCGGCGGCTCCACGTCGTGCCGGTCGCAGCGGTAGAACGCGTCCTCCCGCAGCTCCCGCTTCGCCAGAAACGCCATCAGCTCGTCGCTGAACAGCAGGTCCACGTTCGTCGCCAGCACGAACCGCCCCCGCGCCCGGCGGATCCCCACGTTCTTCGCGATCATCTGAAACAGCGGCAGCCGATCGCTGTAGCGGAACCGCCGGTGGACCTCGGCCGGCACCCCCACGATCCGGCACCGCAGCCGGCTCCCCCCCGCAGGCCACTGCAACACCTCTTCCAGCCGCGCCGCCTCTTCCGGCGGCGGGGGGTTCCACTCGACGAGCACCAGCTCCGCATCCAGCCCGAACCGCTCGCACTGCTCCGCGAGCCCGTCGATGAACAGCTGCATCCGCCGCAGCAGGTCCCCCCCGTGGTTGTCGTTCCGCGCCGTCGCGACGATCGACAGGTATTCCGGCCCCCTCTCCCCCTTGGGGAGAGAGCCAGGGTGAGGGACGGCCTCCCCACGCGCAGACAGCAAAGACGGGCGCCCAATGACTTCGCCCCTCGCCGGTCCCCTCTCCCCGGAGGGGAGAGGGGGTCGATCTGCCGCGCAGCCATCACTCATCGCTTCACCCCCACCAGCACCCAGCTCGGCCTCACCCAGAACACGTCCCGCAGCTGCTCCCGCAGCCACGGCAGCTCCGCCTCAACCCCCGCCAGCACCCCCTTCACCGACGGATACCCCGCGCACCCCGCGTCCGGGCAGTAATCGTGCCACATCACCAGCCCGCCCGGACGAACCAGCGACACCGCCTTCCGCGTGTCGCTCCGCACGACCTCCTCCGTGTGCCCCCCGTCGATGAACACGCTGTCGAAGAACCCCTCGGGGTACTGCGTCGTGTCCCACGCCCGGCTGTCGCAGTAGACCTGGCAGAACCGGTGCCCCAGCCCACGCTCCCGCACCATCCACCCGATCGCCGCGCCACCGTCCGTCTGCACCGCCGTGTTCCCCTTCGGCGTCACCCGCGTGTTCGTGCCCGGCGGCGACGGCGTGCCCGGGGCGAACGACTTGTAGTAGAACCAGTGCCCGCTCGCCTCGCTCTCCCCTTCCCAGAGGTTGACGCTCCAGACCGTCGCGTCGCAGTTCTCCAGGCAGAGGACCGCCCCGAACCCCTCCCACGTGCCGAACTCCAGGTGCCGCCGCGGCCGGGCCTGCCCGTAGAGGTACGCCAGCAGCGGCGCGTCGTGCGTCCGCATGTCCCACGCGTGCAGCGGCGTCGCCCGCATCGCCTCCGTCGGCACGAACGGCTCCGCCAGCCCCAGCCGCGCCTGCACGTCCGCGGCGTCGCACACCGGTGCCGCCCAACCCGGGGGGGGAGCCTGCGTCATCCGTTCGATCATCCACCGCTTATCGGCCGCACCCGGACCCAGGCTCCAACCCTCACGCCGCCGCCGTGGCCGCGTCCGCCGACCGCGCGCCCAGCAGCCGCGGCCGCCACACCGTCAGCAGCGGTCGGCCGAACCGCGCCGCGAGCTGCGCCGCCCGCGCCTCGACCTGCGCCGGATTGACGTTCGACAGCACCACACCATCGAACCGCGCCGCCCGCCACGCCTCGTCCGGCTGCACCACCGCGCCCCGGTAAGCCATGCCCGCGAACGCCGAGCCGTTCTCCGCGATCCCCACCACCTTCAGCCCCGCCGCCTCGCACGCCCGCCACGTGGCATACAGATTCTTGCTCATGTCCGCGATCAGCACCCGCCCGATCGCCTGGTCGCTCGCCCACTTCCGCACCCGCGCGCCCTGCGCCTCGAGCCCGAAGATCGCCTCGATCGCCTCCGGCCGCAGCACCCGACGCCCGCGCCGCGCCTCCCGGTGCGACCAACACCACCCGCTCCACCGCCCGTGCAGGTGCGCCAGCCGCCTCCCATGCGATCGCGCCAGGGCGCCGTACCGCGCCACCCAGTCCCGCCGATACTCGCTCCGCAGCGGCTCGGGCACGTACCGCTCCAGCAGGATCAGGTTGTTCCGCACGTCGTACCGGTGCACCCGGCCGCTCGGGCGGTTGCCCGCCGCCTTGTTGTGCCGCCACACCAGGTCCTCGAACCGCTCCACCCGGTACCCCGCGCCCCACGCCCGGAACGACCAGTCGTACTCCTCCGCCTGACGGAAGAACTCCGTCGGCAGCCCGCCCACCTCGTCGATCACCCGCTTGCGTAACACCACGCCGCAGTTGATCGTCACCGTCGGCAGCGCGCTCGCCTCGCATCGGCCGTCGAGCAACTCGACCCGCCCCCCCACCGCGGCGCACCGCGGCTCCCGCGCCAGGTACGCCACCGCGCGGTTCGCGGCGTCGCCGACCGGATAGCTGTCGTCGTCGCAGAGCATCACGTACTCGCCGCTCGCGACCGCGAACGCGTGATTCCTCGCGGAAACACCCTCGTTCCTCGCCCGCCGCAGCACGCGCACGCCCGGGTGCTCGCGCCCGAGCATCGCCGCGGTGTCGTCCGTGGAGCCGTTGTCCACCACGATCACCTCGCCGGCAAGCCCCGCGAGCGGCGCGTTGTCGCGCATCATCGTGAGCGTGTGGCGGAGCGCCTCGCGTCGGTTGTGTGTCACGATGACCGTACTGAGCTTCATGCCACCGCTTCCCGGGCCGGACGCTCCCTCGCCGCGCTCAGCCGATCACCCATCCACCGCAGCACCCGCGGCAGGTCGCCGCGGTACGTCAGGTGGCGCTCCACGTACAACGCCTGCTCCCGCCACACCTCCGCCCGCGCGCCCCCGTCCCCGATGAACCGCTCGAGCCGGGCGCGAAACGTCGCCGCGTCGTCGAACGTCACCTCGTCCAGCCGCGGCACGCCCCGCAGACGCGGCTCGCCCCCCTGCGCCATCACCGTCCGCGCCAGCCCGATCATGTCCGCACCCCGGTGCTCGCACACCACGTCGTACCGCGCGTGCAACGCCGTCAGCTCGCCCAGCGCCTCGTCCCGCAGCGCCGCCCGTGCCTCCTCCACCGTCGACACCGACGCCGGCAACCCCCCGACGAACCGCATCAGCGCCGCGAGGAAACCGTCGATCGGGTGCGCCCGCACGAGGAAGAACCCCCCCGCCGCCACGCCGTCGAGCAGCCGCTGGTGCATCGTGCTGTAGGGCAGGATCTGCAGGTTGATCTTCGCCCGCCGGGTCAGCGCTTCCAGGTCCGCACCGTACGCGATCGGCCCGCGGGCGAACGCCGCGAAGTCCGGGTGCCGCTCCCACCCCTGCCCGTACAGCGACAGCCGCAGCCCCATCTCCCCCGCCGCCGCCGCGACCCACCGCAGCGCCTGCTGCCGATACAGCGCGTTGTTCAGCTTCGTGAACAGCTCCAGCACCACCCGCTCCCGCGTCCCCGTCGGCAGCGGCCCCACCCCCCGGGCCGCGCACGCCTCCCCTACGATCGCCCGCACCTGGCTGTACGAGTGCAGGTGCCCCCCCCGCTCGTAGACCCCCTGGATCGCCTCGCAGCAGTCCCCCAGCACCGCCCGCATCTTCGCGTCACCACCCGCCATCGCCGTCAGAACCTCGACCAGTTCCTCCGGCCGCTGCGACGCGTTCGACACGTACGCCAGGTCCTCCCCGTCGCTCGACCACCGCGCCGGCCTCTCCGGCACCCGCGTCAGCTTCTCCAGGTACACGCACTGCTCCAGCGGGTACCCGTAGTCCCTCGCGTACGTCACCCCGGCGCACGTCCACACGAAGTCCCGCTCCCCAATCGACGCGCCCGCCCGCGCGCTCGTCAGGTTCGACAGCTCATCCTGGATCCAGCACGCGAACGGCAACCCCGGCGGGAACAGGTCGCCGTACTCGTACCGCAGGTGATCCAGCACGATCACCAGGTCCGGCTTGTGCGCCGCGAGCTGCGCCCGGATGGATCGCCCCGTCAGCCGCAGGTGCGCCCCCGACTCGATCAGCACCCGCGCATCCCACCCGTTCGCCCGCAACCCCTCCGCCGTGTCCCGCGTCGAGTACTGCAGCACCGTCGTGTACCGCGACGTGATCAGCAGCGCCCGCGGCCGACGACCCCGCTCCCCCCGCATCGCCTGCGCCAGCGCCTCCGCCGGCAGCGACGCGTAGTACCGCTCCACCGCCAGCCGCGTCTCCCCGTCCCGCGACTCCAGCTCCCCCGCGATCGTCCGGCAGGTCTCCGCCAGCGCCACCGCGTCGCGCGACTGCCCGACGAACTTCGCCGGCATCGACAACTGCGGCTCCCCCGCCAGGACCTCCCGCAACCCGTCCGCCCAACCCCCGCCGACCGCCCACACGAACCGCTCCGCCTCGATCGGCCCCCCGTCCCCCGACCAGTCGTGCGCCATCAGGCACGCCCGCACCAGGTCCGCGTCCGGCTCGAGCACGTACACGACCTGCACGCTGCCGTACGCCGTCGTCGTCGCGTGCGCCGCGAGGTGCGTCAGCAGGCGCCCGTCACCGACCCCCAGCACGCCCACCGCCGCCGCCGCCCCCGCCGACGCCACCCGCGCCAACGCGTCCCGTAGGTGCGCCTCCGGGTCCGATCCCGGCACGACCGCCGCCCGCTCGCGCCCCTCCACCCGCGTGATCGTCGCACGACCGGCCCGCGACGTGTCGATCTCGTACGTCCGCACCTGGGGCGCCGCCATCAGCGCCGCGTACGCCGCCGGCCGATGCCGCTCCAGCGCCGCCAGGTTCGCCGCGTACCGCCGCAGCGCCTCCAGGTTCGCATCCCGCGACCCCACGCTTCCCAGCGCCGCCGCCGCCTCCGACCACCGCTCCCGCGCCAGGTGGACCATCGCCACCGGCTCGAGCAGTTCCGCCGGGACCTCGCCCCCCAACCGCGCCACCGCCCCCTCCGCCGCGTCCAGATCGCCACGCCCCAGCGCCGCCGTCAGCTCCCGCTTCACGGCCCGTTCGGGCGCACTCAACAACCTGACGCGCGGCGTCACCATCCCCCCGTTATCGGGCGACCCGCCGCAAACCATTGCAAGAAACACGGTTCAGTTAGCCGCGGAGCTTGCTCCGCGCGAGCTCGCACTGTCATCCTGCGCCACACGCGGAGCAAGCTCCGCGGCTAATCCGTTGATCAAACGCCGCTCAATCGATCCCCCGCATCTCCAGCGCCCGGATCTCCTGCTGCCACTCCCGCCGCTGCGTCTCCGTCACCCCCGGGTCCGGCAGCAGCGAACGCCGCGTGCAGTTCACCAGCGCCTGCAGCGTCTGGTACCGACGCGTCTCCTCGATCGCGGGCGGCAGCATGTCGTGCACGATCTCCGCGACCTGATCGACGCTCAGCGACCCGCCCCCGCTCGCGGACCGCGCCCTCAGGTTCGACCGCAGCGACGCGAACGCCGCCGCCGAGTAATCGCTCGTCACCTCGCCCACCCGCGCCACCTCCTCGTCCGTCGCCTCCCGCCCCAGCGCCGGCTCGATCGCCCACCGGATGAACGCGCCCCGATCCTCGCTCCCGGGCTCCGGGTCCAGCACCGGGATGATCAGGTCCCCCACCCGCCCCGGCCGCCGGATGTCGGGCGACAGCCGGTGGATCCGCGCCGTCATCAGCAGCCACACGACCCGCCCCCGCAGCTTCGGGTCGCTCATCATCGCCTGGATCTTGCCCGTCAGCCGCCGCTCCGTCTCGTGCGTGTCCCCGCCGACGCCGCCGAACTGCGTGTCCGCCTCGTCCACGAAGATCAGCACCTTCCCCAGCGCCTCCAGCACCCGCCGCAGCCGCTCGAAGATCACGTCCGTCTGCCCGAACCACTGCGAGCGGATGTTCTTGATCACCAGCACCGGCGCATCCAGCTCCGCCGCCATCGCCTCGAAGATGAACGTCTTCCCGCCACCGATCGGCCCCGCCACCGCCGCGCCCGGCAGCGCATCCGAGCCCGTCGACCGGAACCGCGGCAGCAGCTCCTCCCGGATGAACGCCTTGAGCTTCGTGAACCCGACCACGTCTTCCAGCGAGTGCGTCGGCTTCTTGAACTCGACCACGTCCTCCCCCAGCTGCGCCTGGATGAACCGCTCCACCTGCGCGATCACCTCGTCGTGCCGCAGTTGACCACCGGCGTGGGCCGCACCCACCAGAAGCTGCCGCAGCGCATGGATCGAAAGCCCCGCCGTCTGTCGCGCCAGCTCCGCCGCTTGCGGCTTCGCGAACCCGCCCGAACCACCCGCGCTCCCCGCGCCCCCCGCCCTCTCGAACGACTCGATAAACGCCCGCCGCTCCCCCTCACCCGGCGCCGCCACCTCCACCCCGATCACCTGCGGCAACCCCGTCACCCGCGGGTGGACCAGGCTCCGCGACTCCGCCAGCAGCACCACGCTGTCCCCACCCGCCATGAAGCCCGGATCGCCGAACCAGTCCTGCGCGATCGTCACCCGCTGCCGGTCCGCCGCGTTGAGCGAGCTGATGTCCGCCCCGCCCCCACCGGCCGGCAGCACCATGTCCGCCCCCTCGATGATGATCAGCAGGTGCTCCGGGATGAACGCACGCCCCCGCGAGTCCACACCCCGCGAGCACAACGTCAACTGCCGCAGGAACTCCAGCGCCACCGTCGGTTGCCCGATCGAGTCCCGGATGTTCGCCTCGAACTGCTCCTCCAGCAGCCGACGCTCGTGCTGCGCCTTCCGATCCGACAGGCTCTGCAACACCAGCGTGTCGTAATCCACCCCCGTCCGCCACGCGATCCACCCGCTCTTGATCTTGTCCCAGCTCTCCCCCGCACCCCCGGACGTCGTGAGACGGATCGGCCCGTTCAACTCGTACACGAGCACGATCAGCCCCGGCACCGCCGACTTGCCCACCAGGAACGGGATCAGCGGCACGTACGAACCGTCCCCCTGCTGAAACAGGTCCTGCACGTTCCCATGCAGCAGCACGCTCCGCGACTGCCCGCTGTTGAGGATCCGCGCCAGCGCCGAATAGAACGCGTACGAAACCGCTTCCGCCATCCCGCGACCACTCCCTCCGCCCCCCGTCGTTAGCCGCGGAGCTCGCTCCGCGCTCCCGCCGCGTCGTCCCCGAGCGCCCTGAGCGCCCCAACCCCCCTGACGCCCCGCGCGGAGCAAGCTCCGCGGCTAAACCGACGCCCCCTCACGCCTCCGGCAGCTTCGCATCCACCGCCCGCTCCGGCGCCGCGCTCTCCCCCTTGTCCGCGTCCCCCGCCAGCCCGATCAGCTTGTCGAACTCGCTCGTCGCCACGCTCGTCCGGGCGTACTCCATGAACTCCGCCTCCTGACGCTTCGTGTCCGTCCCCGCGACCTCCCGGCTGATCCGCGCGTTCGCCTTCATCGTCCCCCGCAGGTCCCGCAGCTCCTCCAGCTCCTTGCTCGAACGGTCCGTCGAGATCCCCGAGATCATGTCCGCGATCTCCTTCTCCTCCTTCGCCGTGATCACGTCCGCCACCGTCGCCGCCGACTCCTCCTTGAGCTTGTCCAGGTCGCGCATCAGTTGCTGCAGTTGAACCTTGTGCCCGCTGATGTTCTCGCCGAGGTTGTTCACGTCCGCCTCGAGCTCCGCGATCCGCTCGCTCTTCTCCTTCTCCGTCGACGTGAAGTCGTTGAACGCGGTCATGCACCGCAGGTATTCCTCGTCGTGTTTGATCTGCTCCTCGCTCAGCCCGCGGGCCTTCAGCTGCGCCACCACCTGCCGCGCCTTCGCCGCCGCGCCCTGCTTGAGCTGCTCCAGCTGGTTCACGTCGTTGCTCAGCGTCCGCACGCCCGCCATCTTCTTTTCCTGCTGCGCAATCAGCCGCGCCACCGCGTCCTTGTACTGCTGGATCCGCGCCTTCTTCTCCTCGATCACCCGGTCGAAGGTCGCCTGGATCACGTACGGGTTCGCGGACAGCTCCTTCCGCGCCGAATCGATCCGGCCGGTGACGAGGTACCCCAAAGCTCGCAGATATCGGCCGACGGCGCTGAACATGTCTCGCTCCTTTGAAAATGGCGCTCCCGCGAATCATACCCCCATCCCCGCGACACACCGCCCCACCCCCGCAACTTCCCACCCCCCGCGCCGCAAACCTGCGACCCCCCGCCCCTCGCGTGTCCGGGCGCCAGCAGACCTCTGAGGAAAGCAGGAAGACATGAATCGAAGCAAGCAACCACTCAACCAATCAGGCAATCACGCAATCACGCAATCACGCAATCAACAATCCCCTCCCGCCGCCCCACCCCGCGATACGATTCCCTGCCCATGGACCCCGCCGAGTTCCGAAAACGCGTGATGCTCAAGGCGGTCACCGCCCCGACCGTCCTCTTCCCCGGCGTCTTCGGCGCCGCCGCCGTCGCCGTCGGCCTCGCCGCGGGCGACTTCTACGGCTTCATGGGGTTCCTCGGCATCACCGGCCTCGTCTGGGCCATCGGCGCCGGCACCACGCGGCTCCTCCTCGGCACCGACAAGCTCGGCCAGGAAGTCCTCGACGAAAGCGACGCACGCCGACGCGACGCCGTCTTCGCACGCCTCAAGGAAGTCGAACGCCGACTCGAAAAAACCCGCGACCCCCGCACCTTCGCCCTCATCCGCACCCTCCGCGACCAGCGCCAGCGCCTCGACGAAGCCGTCGAGAAGCAGGCGTTCCCCGTCCCCCCCGAACTCGCCGCCATGAGCCGGCAGCTCTACGACACCTGCGTCGAGTCCCTCGAACGCTCCGCCACCCTCTGGGAGACCGCCCGCAAGATGGCGACCCGCCAGGCCCGCGAGGAGCTCATGCAGAAGCGCGAAGCCATGCTCGACGAGGTCCGCGACGGCGCGGCGCAGTGGGCCCTCACCCTCGACCGACTCCAGGCCGCCCCCCTCGAGCGCGGCGACACCGCCCAGGCCGTCGCCCGCATCCGCGAGGAGCTCGACCGCGAACTCGACGTCGCCCGCAAGGTCGAGGAGCGCATGACCGCCCTCGAACGCGACCTCAACCCCGACCCCATCGCCCGCCACCGCCATTGACCGCGGAGTCCCACGTCGTCGCGCGTTAGCCGCGGAGCTCGCTCCGCGCGCGGCGCTCGACGTCGTTGTGCGCACCCCGCGGACGCGACGCGCAAACCGCCCGCGCCCACGCGCGGCGCAAGCGCCGCGGCTAACGTTCACACCGCCGCGCCGCGATCACTCGGGCAACGATTCCCCGACCACCTCTTCGTAGTCGCCCTGCGCCCGCGTCGCCGACGTCTCGCGGATCAGCGCCGCCGCGAACGGGTGCGTGATCGCCTGCGTCGTCGCCGCGTCGTCGCCCGGCCGGTTCACCACGCCCTGCACGTACAGCGTGTCCCCCACGAGCTGGATCCCGCGGATGTCCGCCCAGAACCCCCCCGTCGTCTGCTCGCCCAGCGCGAGGATCACCACGTCCTGCTCGTCCCAGTTCGGCGACAGCCCCTCGATCGTCGTCAGGCCCGTCGCCTCCAGCGCCGCCGCGTCCTTGACCAGCATCACCCCGCCGCGCGAGAGCGCCGCGTTGTCCCCGCGCACCAGCTCCAGCACCTCGACCGGCTCCGCCGCCGCCGCGCGCGTCGCCGGGACGCCCGTCGCCCCCGACCCGCCCGTCGCCTCGCCCGGGCCCGACGCGCACCCGCCGACCACCACACCCGCGCCCGCCAGCGCCGCCACCGTAAGCGTCCACTTCAACATGTCTGTCTCTCCACGAGTTACCGTTGCCTATCCGAATGATAGCGAGCCCGACCGGGCTCACCGCTTCCGCAGGATCATCCCGTAAAACGGCCGGCCCTCACGCCGATACTTCCGCTCGAAGTTCGTCCCCACCAGTTCCCCCGCGTCCGCCGCCGCCGGGCTCTCGAACGGCAGCCGCTCGAACACGTCCGACACCGCCGCCGCGTGCTCCTCCATCCACGCGAAGTAATCCGCGTGGTCCGTCGCGATCCGCACCATCGGCCCCGGCTCCATCCCCGGCTCGCCCGCTTCAGCGGGCGCGTCCCGGAGCACCCGGTGCAGCTCCCTCAAAAACCCCGCCTGCACCAGCCGCCGCTTCTGGTGCCGCTTCTTCGGCCACGGGTCCGGGAAGTAGATGTGGACCTGCCGCAGCGAGCCCGTCGCGACATACGACCGCACGAACGCCGCCGCGTCCACCCGCACGAACCGCGCGTTCTCCACCCCCCGCCGCCGCGCCCGGTCCGCCGCGTACCGCCAGAACGCCTTCGCCCACTCCAGCCCGATGTAGTTCACCTCCGGAACGAGCGTCGCCTGCTTGATCAGGAACGTCCCCTTCCCCGAGCCGATCTCCAGCTCCAGCGGGTTCCCCCGCCGCTCCTCCCCGAACCAGCCCCGCAGGTCGATCGGCCCCCGATCGCTCGGGGGAAGCTGGTCCTGAAGCAGCCCGTAATGACCGGGATCGAACTCGTGCGCCGGCAAGGAAACACCCATCCCCAAAGCATACGCAATCCCCCGCCCGTCGCGGCTCGCCGGAACCGCTCCCCCCGCGCCTATGCTCACCCACCATGCTCATCCTCGTCCTCCCCCGCTTCCCGGATGACCAACTGCAACGCCTCCGCGACGCCGCCGCCGGCCCGCCCCCCGCGACCCTCGAAGCCATCCGCCGCGACGACCCCCGCTTCCGCGAACGCCTCCCCCACGCCCACGCCGTCGTCGGCTCCCTCTCCCGCGACGACTTCGACCTCGCCACGAACCTCCGCTGGCTCCAGCTCACCAGCGTCGGCGCCGGCCAGCACCTCAAGCGGCTCCCCGACCACGTCCAACTCACCACCGCCCGCGGCGCGTTCGGCCACGTCGTCGCCGAACACGCCCTCGCCCTCCTCCTCGCCCTCGCCCGAGACCTCCACCGCTACGCCCGCACCACCACCTGGGACCGCTCCCGCCGCCGCGTCCGATCCCTCCGCGGCCAGACGCTCCTGCTCCTGGGCGCCGGCGACATCGCCGCCCACGTCGCCCGACGCGCCGCCGCCTTCGACATGCGCATCCTCGCCGTCAACCGCACCGGCGGCGACCCCCACGAGCCCTTCCACGAGCTCCACCCCATCGACCGCCTCGACAACCTCCTCCCCCGTGCCGACGCCCTCGTCAACGCCCTCCCCGACACCCCGCAGACCCGCGGCCTCCTCGACGCCCGCCGGCTCGCCCTCCTCCCGCCCCACGCCCTGCTCGTCAACGTCGGCCGCGGGGTCACCATCGACACCGATGCCCTCGTCCGCGCCCTCCGCGAGAAACGCCTCGGCGGCGCCGGCCTCGACGTCACCGACCCCGAACCCCTCCCCGACGACCACCCCCTCCGCTCCCTCCCCAACGCCCTCATCACCCCCCACGTCGGCGGCGACCCCAACGACTGGGAGAGCATGACCACCCTCGTCGCCGACAACATCGCCCGCTGGCTCGCCGACCAGCCGCTCCGCAACCTCGTCTCCCGCGACCGCGGCTACTGAGCGGATGCCCGGATCGGGAAGACCCTGATACCGCCGCCACCCACCCGATCTTAAAATCGTTCCCATCGCACGCCCGCCGGCCCATCCGCCTCCCGCGAATGATCCGGCACCGGCGGCCCCACACGCGACCGCCCACCACCCGACCGACCTCGCTCACGCTCACCCGACCAGACCGGTTTGCCGCATGGTCCTCAAGGCCCAACACAGCGAGATGTACGTCGCCCTCCCCACGCTGCTCCGCGAACTCCGCGAGCACGCCCCACACACCCAGCGCTCCCTCGGCAAACAGCTCCAGAAGGCCCAGTCCTGGGTCTACAACTGCGAGACCGGCAACCGCCGCGTCGACGTCACCGAGTTCATCGCCTGGGCCGCCGCCTGCCACGTCCTCCCCGAAGAAGCCTTCCGACGCCTCCTCCAAAAGCTCGAAGGCCTCGCCCCCCACCCCACCGACTTCTCCCCACCGCCCGCCACCCCCTGAAACCCCCTCCCCCCCTTCACACCCCGCCCCCCGAACAGGCGTACATCACCAGCACCAGCACCACGCTCCCGATCAGCGAGATCAGCAGCGACCCCAGACACCCCGCCCGATTCGAGAAGAAGACCAGCATCCCCAAGCATAGACGCCGCCCCGCCCGCAATCCTCGCGACCCCGCACCCGCCACGGACCCGCCCGCACTCCGGCGGGTTGCTAATCATCCGATAGGTCGTTCGCTCACGGCCGTTGATCGCTAGTGAACGGATGCGTGCCCCCGCCCGCGGGCGCCTCGACCTCGCCCCGAACCACCGTCACCGCCCGCCCCGCCAGCCGCACCCGATCCGATCCCGGCTCCCACGTCGTCACCAGTTCGCCCCCGCGCCGCGACACCTGCACGCATCGCAGCGTGCCCTTCCCCAGCCGCGGCGACCAGTACGGCGCCAACGCGCAGTGCAGCGAACCCGTCACCGGGTCCTCGTCGATCCGCAGCCGGGGCGCGAAGAACCGCGAGACCACGTCCGCCCCCGCCGGACCCGCGACGCCGCCGCGCGCCGTCACCCCCACCCCCCGCACCTCGCCAGCTTCGCCCCCCTCCCCCGCGCCCGCCGCGCACGCACGCGCCAGCGCCGGAAAGTCCGGCGCAGCGGCGCCCACCGCCGCCGGCGAATCGACCTCCACGATCCAGTCGTACCGCGCGCGGGCGGCCGCCACCACCGCGCCCGGCGGCAGGTTCAGTGCAGCGATCACCCCCGCCGGTGCGCCCGCGACCACCGGCACGTCGGCCGGGAACTCCATCGCGATCATCGCCGCGCCCGCGCCCCCTTCCTCGCCCGAGTCGCGCCCCGCCCCGAGCGTACACGTCAGCACCCCGCTGAACCGCGTCTGGAACGCGATCGCCCGCTCCCGCGAAACCCGCCCCGTCTCCCACAGCAGGTGCGCCGCCGCCAGCGTCGCGTGCCCGCACAGCTCCACCTCCGCCGCGGGCGTAAACCACCGCAGCGCGAAGTGCGATGCCGCCTCGCCGGGTGACGACACCCGTTGCAGTGGCCGGACGAACGCGGTTTCCGAAAGGTTCATCTCGGCGGCGACAGCTCGCAGCCACGCCTCCGGCGGGTCCACCGCCGCGTCCAGCACCACCACCGCCGCCGGATTGCCCGTGAACGGCCGGTCCGCGAAAGCGTCGACGATGCACAGGGGCGTGCGCGGCATGACTCACAGGCTCGGCGGGGCGGGGGGCACCAGAACCCGCAACGCGCTCGGCACGACGCGGAACTCGATCGGCGTCTCGCCCACCAGCTCCCCGTCGGCACTGAACCGCATCGGCGGGTTCGTCTCGATCCGCACCCGCCTCGCGTGATGGAAGCCGATCCCCTCGCTGTCGAGGTGCTTGCCGAAGAGGAACCGCGACGCGAGGCGGAGCTGGTCGAACCACGTTTCCGTGCGCACGATGAGGACGTCCAGCCGCTCGTCCTCCACGCTCGCCTCGGGCGCGAGCACCAGGCCCCCCGCCGATCGGCCGTTGGCGACGACCACCGCGCAGGTCCGCTCGCTCAGGCGGGTCCCGTCGATCTCGAGGGTCGCGGCGTGGTAGCAGACCTCCGGCATCGCGTCGAGCCCGGCCCGGAGGTACGCCAGCGCGCCCCACCGCTGCTTCACGTCCTTGTCGAGGTAATCGTGAACGACTTCGCTGAACCCGCCGGTCGCGGCGTTGATGATGTACCGCTGCCGCCCGCCCGGCCGGACCTCGTGGGAGTCGACGAGGTCGATGCGGTGCTCGATGCCGGTGTCCAGCAGTGCGAGCGCCGCGATGGGGTCGTCGGCGGGCAACTGCAGCGTGCGGGCGAAGTCGTTGGCGGTGCCGAGCGGGACGATCGCCAGTCGGCAGCGGTCGAAGTCCTCGCTCAGGCCGTTGATGACCTCGCTGACGGTCCCGTCGCCGCCCGCCGCGACCACGGTTGGCGCGCCGCGCCGCACCGCCTCCCGCGCGAGCCGCTCGATATCGCCCACCCCCGCGGACTCGCACACCTCGAGCCGGTGCGCCGCGGCGGCGTCCCGCAGGCGGGCGTACCCTTGAGCGTCGGCCGCGGCGCCGGCATTGGGGTTGAGGATGAGCCGGCTTGGCGTGGCGGGCATGGGGCGCGTCCTGGTCCGGCCGGTTGCGGCGGCGTCGGATGACTGTAGCTTGGCGGAACTGTCCGCGGAGACCCTATGCGTCACACCACCCCTCAGCCGGACCCCGATCCCGCCCCGCCGCTCCGCCACCGCCGGGTGATCGTCGGCGGCTGGGGCCCCGTCGGCCGCATCGTCGCGGAGGGGCTGCAGGCGGGCAACGTCGAGGTCGTCATCGTCGAACTCAACCTCAAGACGATCGAGACCCAGCTCGGCCTGGATCGCCGGGTCGTCTACGGCGACATCGGCGACCGCGAGGTCCAGATCCGCGCGGGGATCACCGAGGCGGACGCCCTGATCGTCACGGTCCCCGACGAGGAGGCCGCCATCCGCGCCTGTCGCATCGCCCGCGAACTGCACCCGGAAATCTTCATCGCGACGCGGGCGAACTTCCTCAGCCGCGGCCACCTCGCGCGGGACGCCGGCGCCGACGTCGTCGTCGTCGAGGAGGTCGTCACCGCTCAGGCCATGCAGCGGGTCGTGGCCGACCAGTTGCTGGGCAACCGCGGCCACGACCCTGCACCCCGCCGGCGATAGCCCCGAGCGGCCGGCCCTCAGTCATCGTCCCTCAGCACCTCGAGCAGGAACGCCTGCGCCGCCTGCCAGCTCGCCCGATCCGCGTCCTCGTTGTACGCGGCGCCCTCGAGGCCGAACTTGTCCGCCCCGGGGTTCGTGAAGCTGTGCTGCGCGCCGGGGTACGTCACGAGCTGCGCACGCCCCTTGCGCCCGTTGATCGCCGCGACCACCGCGTCCAGGTCGCTCCGCTCGACCATCGGGTCGTCCTCGCCGTGGAAGAAGACCACCCGCGTCGGCACGTTCCGGTCGTCCGCCATCGGCGGCATCGGGTTGCCATGGAAGCTGACGACGCCGCGCAGGTCCATGTCGTCGTCATCCTCGTCGCGCCCCTCGGCATACGCCAGCTCGAGCGCGACGGTGCCCCCGAAGCAGTAGCCGACGACGGCGAGGCGGTCGTCGTCCACATTCTCGAGATCGTCCAGCACGTCGAGCCCCGCCTGCACGCGCTTCCGCATCGTCGCGCGGTCCTGGTACATCGGCCCCGCCAGCGACTTCGCAACCTCCGCATCGGTCGTGGTCCGACCCTCGCCGAACATGTCGACGGCAAACACGACGTACCCCAGCTCCGCGAGCTTTTCGGCCTGCTTCTTCGTGAAGTCGTTGAGGCCCCACCACTCGTGGACGACCAGCACGCCCGGGCGGTCGTCGTCGTCCCCGTCGGCGAGCGCCGCGGGGATCGGGCCGGTCGGGCGCGCGAGGTACCCGTGGAAGGTCACGCCGCCTTCGCGGTACTCGATCGTCTTCGTCTCGATGTTGCCCGCCGTCTGCGCCGGCGCCGCCGCGCCGCCCGCGAGGAGGATGGAAAAGACCGCTACGAGAGGCCATCGTTTCATGCGTCGGCTCCTTACCTGATGCGCGACGTTCCGGGTCGCGCTGTGTGCGTCGATCGTAGGCGTGTCGGCGAGGCGGAACACGCCCGGCACGCGGTTTGCCGAACAAATCATGCGGGGGCGCGGCGGCGTTGCGCCGGCCCCACCCACGGAACCCCATCAAGGAACAGTCTCATGGCCAGTCCGACCAACCTGAGGGAAGCCCTCATCCACGAATGCAAGGACCTCCTCCACGCCGAGAAGCAGCTCACCAAGGCGCTGCCCCGGATGGCGAAGAAGGCGACCAACCCCAAGCTCCGCGCCGCGTTCGAGAAGCACGCGCAGGAGACCGAGAAGCAGGTCGAGCGGATGGAGCAGGTGATCGAGTCGCTGGGCATGAAAGCCACGCCCAAGCCCTGCGACGGGATGAAAGGCATCGTCGAAGAAGGCAAGGAAACCATGCAGGAAGTCGACAAGGGCGACGTCCTCGACGCGATGCTCATCGGCGCCGCGCAGAAGGCCGAGCACTACGAGATCGCGTCGTATGGCACGGTCTGCACCTGGGCGGAACTGCTCGGCGAGAAGGCGGCGCTCAAGCTGCTCAAGCAGAACATGAGCGAGGAAGAGACGACCGACCGGAAGCTCACCGAGCTCGCTGAGTCGATCATCAACGCGGAGGCGATGGAAGAGGCGGACGCCTGACTCCGCTGCGTCGGCGTTGTAGGAATGACGCGCCCCGTTGCAAAACGGGGCACGGCCGCGGCGCGGGATGAGCGAGCGTTCGCCCCCCGCCGCGGCCGCGCGGTGCGAGAATCCGACGCCCCGGCCGCTCATGGTCGCCACCATCTCCCCCCCCACCCCGCCCCGGTCTCCGCGGCGGCATCGTGTCCCGCTAGGCGCTCAGCGCGCCGGTGCAGCTCGACCCGTGGCCCGCGGTGCAGCCGAAGCAGTGGGGCCCGGTGCGGATGGCCCGACCGATCAGCTCGCGGGGATCGAAGTCCCAGAGCTTGCGCGCGGCGGCCTCGACCGCGTGCTCGTCGCCCCCGCCCGTCGGCGGGTCGATGGGCAACTGCAACATCTGGTTGAAGTCGCAATCGTACACCCCGCCCCGCCAGCCCACGCTCACCAGCGACCGGCACATCACGCCCGCGACGTTCTCCGCGCGGTGGCCGGCGGCGAGGGCCCCCAGGTAGTCGTCGTACTTCCCGTCCCGCCGCAGCGCGTGCTCGAACCGCTTGATCGGCATGTTGGTGATGGTCCACAGCCGGTTGAACCGCACCCCGAACTGCGCGAGCAGGTGCTCCTTGTAGTCGCGTTCGAGCGCCGGCTGCGCGGGCGGCAGGCCGTAGCCGACGGGGTTGTAGACCAGGTCCAGCCGCAGGCCGGTGCCCTCCTCGCCGTAGCCCGCGCGGTTGAGGCGGCGCAGCGCCTCGATGGATCCGGCGTAGACGCCGCGGCCGCGCTGCTTCTCGACGTTGTCCTCGAGGTAGCACGGAAGGCTGGCGGAAACCTCAACGCGGTGCGCCGCGAGGAAGTCGACCATGTCCTCGTAGCCCGGCTCGAGGAGGATCGTGAGGTTGCAGCGGTCGATGACGTGCAGCCCGCGGGCGGCCGCTTCGGCGACCAGTTGGCGGAAGCGGGGGTTCATCTCGGGCGCCCCGCCGGTGACGTCGAGCGTCTCCACACCCAGCGCGTCCCGGTGCTCGTCGAGCCAGCGGAGGATGCGCGTCATCGTGTCCCACGACATCAGCTCGGTCCGCTTCGGCCCGGCCTCGACGTGGCAGTGGTGGCAGGCGAGGTTGCACAGCTTGCCGATGTTGAGCTGCAGCGTCGTGATCGCGGCGCGCTCGAGCGTCTGCCCGTCGCGCGCGAGGCGGTCGGCGAACGGATCGGCGGGCGCGAGCTGGGGCAGGGGGAACGCGGTGGTCACGACGGCTCCGGGCGGGCGGGGTCAGGTCTGTGCCGGCCACGGCTGGCCGTCTTCCTCCTCGGCGGCGGCGAACGCGTCGCGGAGTTTCTTCACGGCCTCCTCGCGGAGGACGCTGCCGCGGGAGGCCTTGACGTTGACGCGGGCGTTGTCGAGGTTGGTGGTCCCGATGATGGCGGTGTGCACGCCCGGGTGGGCGAGGGTGAACTTGAGCGCGATGTCGGGCCACTCGACCTCGGCGTGGCCGGAGTAGCCCAGGTCGCCCGGCGAGACCTTCATGGCCGCGAGCCGGCGGGTGTATTCCTTCGCGTACTCCCGGTACATGCCGGGCTGCTCATCGAGGTCGCGCCACGCGGCATTGGCGATCGGCCGCTTCGCCAGCACGCCCAGGCCCCGCTCGACGCAGATCGGCAGGACGACGTCGATGTTCCGCTGGTCCGCGATGTTGATCGAGGTCTCGATCACTTCGACGTCGGGCAGCGAGGCGGCGTAGGCCGCGGTTTCGTTGTCGCCGGAGTAGCCGCAGTGGCGGACCTTGCCTGCCCGCTTCGCCTCGACGACGGCGGCGAGGGCTTCGCCTTTCTCCAGGACGTCCCGGTCGCAGGAGTGGAGCAGCATGACGTCGACGTGGTCGGTGCGGAGGCGTTGGAGTGACCGATCGATGGAGTCGCGGATGGTGCGCGGGTCCCAGTCGGGGGTGGCGAGGCCGGAGGCGTGGCCGCACTTGCTGACGAGGACGCACTCGTCGCGGCGGCCGCCGATCGCCTGCCCCAGCGCCTCTTCGGAGCCGCGGTAGCAGGCGGCGGTGTCGATGAGGTTGACGCCCGAGTCGAGGAGGAAGCGGAGGACGGCCTCGACCTGCTGCTGCTCGGTGGCGAGGTAGCCGATGGGGCCCGCGCCGAATCCGAGGCGGCTGACGAGGAGTCCGGTGTTGCCGAAGGGGACGTTTTCCATCATGGGTGCGAGGATACCAAGGCTGGGGTTGGGGCCGGGTGGGGGAAACCCTGCGGGGCGAACACGGGATCGGCCGGGGAAAGAAAGCGGCGCGAGCCGTTACGCTACGGGCTGGTAACGTTTAGATCATGGTTCACCTACGAGGAGAGAGGTCGATGAGCATGTTCAAGGTTTACGGGTTTGCTGCCGCCGCCGCGATCGCGAGCGTGGGGCTTTGGGGTTGCGCCGAAGAGGACACGACGCTCCCGCCGGCGGATACGATGCCGGACACGACGGGCACCGGCACCGGCGCCGGCACGGACACCGGCATGGGCACGGGCGCCACCGG
>CAZKRE010000008.1:14719-40583 GCA_964555075.1 uncultured Phycisphaeraceae bacterium | reverse complement strand
GGCGTGACGGGATCCACGGCGCGACCTTCTCCTCCGCCGAACTCACCGACACCCACGCCGACGAGTTCAGCCACGCGGTGCAGATCGGCAACGCGATCACGCAGAAGAAGACGATGGACGTGATCCTCGCGGCGCGGGAGCACGGGCCGTCGGGCGGGCGGTGCCTGTTCCACGCGATCACCGACTGCGGTGCGGGCGGGTTCTCCTCGGCCATCGGGGAGATGGGCGGCGAAGTCGGCGCCTCGGTCCACCTCGAGCGGGCGCCGCTGAAGTACCAGGGGCTGACCTACACGGAGATCTGGATCAGCGAGGCGCAGGAGCGGATGGTGCTCGCCGTCCCGCCGGGCGACGTCGAAACGCTGCGGGCGATGTGCGAGGCGGAGGACGTGCCCTTCTGCGACCTGGGGGAGTTCGGGCTTTCCGATGAGCGAGGCGTGGCGACTCTGGCGTTGTCGTATCACGGGCAGGAAGTCGGGCGGATGTCGATGCGGTTCCTGCACGACGGTATCCCCACGCCGACGCGCGAGGCCGCCTGGCCGCCGCGGGGACCGTCCGGGGCTGCGGGTCCGGAGTTGCGGGTGGGCAATGGCACGCGGCAACACGAGACATTGAACGCGAAGCTCGAGACTCTGCTGGGCCATCCGAACATCGCCAGCAAGCACTGGATCATCCGCCAGTACGACCACGAGGTCCAGGGCGGGAGCGTCGTGAAACCGCTGGTCGGCACGGAGCAGGACGGCCCGAGCGACGCCGCGGTGATCCGTCCCAAGCTCGGGTCGCGCCGCGGCATCGCGATCGCGTCGGGCCTATCGCCCCACCTGTCGGAGAAAGCGACCGAGCGCGGCCTCGCCCGCGATGGTGACTCCTACTGGGCCACGATGGCCGCCATCGACGAAGCCGTGCGTAACGCCGTGTGCGTCGGCGCCAACCCCGACCGCATCGCGATACTCGACAACTTCTGCTGGCCCAGTTGCGATGACCCCTACATGCTGGGCACGCTGGTCCGCGCGGCGCAGGCCTGCTACGACGGCGCAGTGGCGTATCGCACGCCGTTCGTGTCCGGCAAGGACTCGCTCAACAATCAGTTCACCACCGAGACCGGCGAGGTCATCACGATCCCGCAAACGCTGCTCGTCACCGCGTTGGGGATCGTTGACGACGTCATGCTCTGCCGGACGATGGACGCCAAAGCCCCGGGACGGGCGCTGCTCATCGTCGGCGAGACGGCAGGGAACCTCGGCGGTTCCCACTACGCCGCCTGCGGATTCGCGAGCACGAGCGACGACCTCACGATCCCCCGCGTCGACCTTGCCCGCGGCCCCAGAATCGCCCGCGCCGTCGCCCGACTGATCGCTGACGGCCTCGTCGCTTCCGCGCACGACTGCTCCGAAGGTGGGTTGCTCGTCGCCGCCGCGGAGATGGCGTTCTCCGGCCGCGTGGGCCTCGACCTCGATCTGACACACCTGCCCGCGTCGCGCCCGCTCGACGCCGCGACGGCGTGCTTCGCGGAGTCCGCGTCCCGCTACCTCCTCGAGGTGAAGCCAGACGCCCTCGACCGCGTGCTGCGGCAACTCCGCGAGGCGGACGTGCCGTTCGGCCAGGTCGGTTCCTTCGCCGACCACCAGCGGCTCACGCTCCGCACGCCGGGCGAGGGCCAACTGCTCGACGCGAGCCTCGACGACCTCCGCGACGCGTGGAAGAAGCCGCTGGACTGGTAAGCCCGTCGAGAGGCTTCGCGCCTTCAAGGGCCCCCGGCGCGGGCGGAGGAGCTGACCGCTTCCGCTGGACGGAATCGCTACGCTCCCATGGCGTCGCCGAGGGCGGCCTTCACGTCGGCGAGAACCGTGTCCAAGGGGGCATGAACTTTCGCGCCGGCCGCGCGGGCGTGCCCGCCGCCACCGAACCGGCCCGCGAGCGTCGCGACGTTCACGGCGCTGGGCAGAGGCTTGCTTCGGAAACTCACCGCTGTCACCGGCCGCTCGCCTCGGGCAACCGTCCGCTCCGTGACCAGCGCGACGACCTGAATGTCCCGCACCTGCTGCGGCACGTCGATGATCCGCTCGGTCTCGGCGTCGGTGGCGCCGGTGTCTGCAAAATCCCGCTGGCGGAGCGTCATGACCGCGGCACGCCCGCCCGCAAGCAGCTCGAGGCTCCCGAGCGCCCGCCGCAGGAGCAGCAGCTTCTGCGGCCGCTCGCCCTGCTCCGTGAGCGCGTAGATCGCGGCGTGATCGACACCCCGCTCCTTGAGCGTCGCCGCGAGGCGGAGCGTCCGCGGGGTGGTGTTGGAGAAGCGGAACCACCCCGAGTCGGACGCGATGGCGGTGAAGAGCGCCTCCTCGATGGGCGGACACGGCCGCGGTAGCGGCCACGACTCGAGCACGTCCGCGACGATCTCGGCGCAAGCGGCGGCGGTCGCGTCGATGAAACGGTGCGCGGCCGGAAGGTCCCCGCTGAGGTGGTGATCGAGGATCAGCGCCCGATCGAGATGGGCTTGGACGTAGCCGACCACCGGCCCGACCTGTGATGCCGCACCGGTGTCCAGAATGACGACAAGCGCCGGATCGTCGGGCAATCGCGTCGCAGCGGGCTCATAGGTCGTGATGAGTTCCTGCCCGCCGAGCTGCCGCAGGGGCTCGGGCACGGGCGGGACGAGGCACGCGAACGGCCGCCCACCGAGTTGCTGGAGTGCCGCCGCCAACGCGACGACGCTGCCAAACGCGTCGCCGTCCGGCTTCGCGTGCGTGAGCAGGACAACCGGGCGGGTGTCCTGCGCCGCCTGCCGGAGCAGGTCGGCGGCGTCGGCGAGCGTGGTGTTGGAGGTGTACTCGTTCACGGTGCAGGAGCTCCATTCTCCGGGCATGCGGCGGAGACCGCCCGTGTCTCCGCGAGGTCCCGGTCGAGCTGGGCCCGGAGGCTGGGGAGGTCGGGGAAGGCCCACTGGTCGCGGAGCCAGCGGTGGAACGCCAGCGTGATCGTCTGGCCGTAGAGGGCTTCGAACGGCTCGGGGTGGTAGTCGAGCAAGTGGGCTTCAACGGTAAGTTGCTTGACGCCGAACGTCGGCTTGGTGCCGATGGAAATCGCAGCGGCGAGCGGCGGATGCCCGGGAATCAAGGCGACGCCGGCGTAGACGCCGTCGGCGGGGATGATGAACCCCTCGTAGCCGGCGGGGTCGAGGTTGGCGGTGGGGATCCCCAGCGTGCGCCCCTGCTGCTCACCGCGGACGACGCGACCGGTGAGACTGAACAGCTCGCCGAGGCAGCGGGCGGCGTCGGCGACCCGCCCACGCCCGATGAGCCAGCGGATGAGCGAGCTGGTCACTGGCGCGAGGGACTGGTCGGCCAGTTCGATCCTGGTTCGTTCAATGATATGGACAGCAAAGCCATGCTTTGCGCCGAGGTCGTGGAGGACGTCAAGCGTCCCCGCCCGGTTCTTGCCGAAGTGGAAATCCGGGCCCTCGACGATCGCCGCGATGCGGTGCTCGTCCACGAGCCAGCGGACGAACGCCTCGGGCGACTGGGCGAGCATCTCCCGGGTAGGCTCAAGGGTGACCACCGCGTCGGCGTGGCGGAGGAGCCGGGTTCGCTTCGTCTCGGGACTCATCAGCCGCGGCGGTTCGCTGCCCGGCCGGAGGATCACCGCCGGGGACGGCTCGAACGTCACGGCCACAGCGGCCCGCGCCGTCCCCCGCGTCAACTCGCGGCACCGCGCGAGCAGCGCCTGATGCCCGAGGTGCACCCCGTCGAAGTTCCCGATCGTCACCACACTGCCGCCGGTCATCGGGGCGAAGCATAGCGGATCGTGTCCGGGCGGCATGGGGCGCGCCTCCGCTACACTCCGCCGCGATGGATGTCCCCCACCGCTCCCCGCTTGTGCTCGCGCTCCAGCACCCGTTTGTCGGGATGGTGTCGCTGGCGCTGCTCATGCTCTTCGCGGGACTGGGACAGGGGGACGTGCGGGTTGAGGGGGCGGTCTACGCGTGGGTCAGCAAGTGGATGGTGGTCAGCGGCGACTGGCTGAACCTCTACTACGACCGGGGGCAGACGCCCTACTTCAACCGGCCCCCGCTGCAGTTCTGGCTCATGGGGATCAGCTACAAGCTGTTCGGGATCAACACGTGGGCCGCCAAGCTCATCACGCCCATCTTCGGGCTCCTCTGCGTGGTGCTGACCTACGCGATCGCGCGATCCCGCTACTCGCCCGCGCTGTCGGCGACGGCGGGGATCATCCTCACACTTACCTACACCTTCTTCCGTCACGCCGTCGGCGTCCGCCTCGAGCCGGGCGTCGCCTTCTTCACCCTGGCCGCTCTATGGTGCGCCCTCGCGATCGGCCGCGGGGGCCGCGGCAGCGGCCTGCTGCTTTGGCTGCTGATGGGCACGGCGTGGGGCCTCGGGATGATGCTCAAAGGCCCCGTGGTGCTGCTCGCGGCGATAATCACGCTGATCACCTACGCGTGGCTCCGCCGATGGGACCTCCTGCTCAACTGGCGCTGGGTCCCCGCCGCGGCAACCTGCCTCGCCATCTGGGCGCCCTGGCACCTCCAGCAGTACCAGACCTACGGCAACGCGTTCACCGACGCCTACTTCGGCCGCGGGGCCGGCAGCGTGGAAGCCGGTGACCCGGGGGGGGAACGGGTCTGGTTCTTCGCCTACCAGCTCATCACGGATTACTGGCCGTGGCTCCCCCTCGCCGCGGCGGGGATCTACCTCCTGACGCGGAAGGCGCGGCGGCAGCCCGAGGCGACGGTCCGCCTGCTCGTCACGTGGATCGGGGTGTGGCTGCTTGTCGCACACCTCGCCCCCTACAAGCACGACCGGTACCTCATCCCCTGGTACCCGGCGGTGTCGATCGCGGCCGCGTACGCGCTGTCTCGGACGCGACTCTGGCCCCACTGGCGGACGTGGGTGCTGCCCAACGTCGCCGTGGTCGCGCTGATCCTCCTCGTGCTGCTGGAGGTGTTCAACGTCCAGCTCCATCGCCTCGACTCGCCCGCGGTCCGGGCGGCGGCGGGCGCGATCCGGGAGCAGGTGCGAGCCGCGGCGGGAGCGGGCGAGTCCACTCCGGTGATCTACGTGAGCGGGATTGACGCGGGGCCGCAGTGTCGCCTGCGGTTCTACACCGATGCCGAAGTGGTCGCCGAGGACGAGGCGTTCCACTGGTCCGAGGTGCCGCGGGGGCAGTTCATCGCGATCCCGCCCGACTCGCCGCTGCACGGCCGCCTGCCGAACGTCCTCCCGCTGGCGGAAGACTCCCGGATCGCGATCTACCGCGTGATCGGCGCCGAGGGCGGCGGCCTACTTCGCTAGGGCCCGGGCCTCTTTCCCTTTCGCCGCGTTCACGAACGCGAGCACTTCCTCGACGTTCTGCTTGCTGCCGATGACCAGCGGCGTGCGGTCGTGGACGCTGACGGGGCGCTTGCGGAGGATCGGGTTCGTGCCGTCGCTGGCGAGGCCGCCCGCCTGCTCCGCGATGAAGGCGAGCGGGTTCGCCTCGTACATGAGGCGGAGCTTGCCCTCGGGCTGCTTGATGGTCGGCGGGTAGAGGAAGACGCCCCCCTTGACGAGGATCCGGTGGAAGTCCGCCACCAGCGAGCCGATGTACCGGAGGCTGAAGCCCTTCTTCGGCGGGGCGGTCGGGCCGTCGGGCCGCTCGCCCTTGCACCAGAAGAGGTAGTCCTGGTACGGCTGCGGGAACTGCGCCCGGTACGCCTCGTTGAGGCTGTACTCGGGCGTGTGAGCCGGCATCATGATGTTCTCGCGCGTCAGCAGGTAAGAGCCGAACTGCGGATCGAGCGTGAACATGTGGACGCCGCGTCCCGCGGTGTAGACGAGCGTCGTCGACGAGCCGTAGACGACGTAGCCCGCGGCAAGCTGGCGGATGCCCGGCTGGAGGACGGCCTCGGCCGTATCGAGGGCCTGAGGCGGGTTCCCGAAGATCGTGAAGATCGTGCCGATCGAGACGTTGGTATCGATGTTCGACGAGCCGTCGAGCGGGTCGAACATGACGATGTACTTCCCGCCCGTGCCGACGTCCTGGATGATGCGGGGGTCGTTGTCCTCTTCGCTGGCGATGATGCCGACGTTGCCGCGGTAGCCGAGGCAACGCTTGAGCGTCTCGTTGGCGATGACGTCGAGCCGCTGGACGGTCTCGCCTTGGACGTTCTCCCCGGTCCCGGCCTCGCCCCAGACGTCGAAGAGGCCCGCGCGGCGGACAGCGCGGGCGATGATCTTCGTCGCGAGCGTGATGGCGGAGAGGAGCCAGGAGAAGTCGCCGCTCGCGGTCGGGTGCTCGCGCTGCTGGTCGACGAGGTGTTCCTGGATCGTAACAAAGTGACCGTCGCGTTTGATCGCCATGAACGAAGCCCTTCGTGGAGGGGGTGCGGATCCTCGACCGCGGCAAGGTGCCGGGCCGGGCACGGTACCGAAACCCGGTGCCACTGGTCAATGCACGCCATCGGCGATTACGATCCGCGGTTTCCGCTGGATCGAGAGGAGAGCCGATGGCGACGACGGAAACGGATGGGCTTGTTCCGGTTGGACAGGCGGCGCCGACGTGGACACTGCCGGACCAGGCGGGGCGCCGTCACGCCCTCAAGGACTACGCGGGGCGGTGGATGGTGCTCTACTTCTATCCGAAGGACGACACGTCCGGCTGCACGCAGCAGGCTTGCGAGTTCCGCGACGCCGATGCCGAACTCGACCGGTCGGGGCTTGTGGTGCTCGGCATCAGCCCGGACAGCGAGGCGTCGCACGCGAAGTTTGCCGACAAGCATGGCCTGCCCTTCCCGCTGCTGGCGGACGCCGGATCAGCGGTGTGCAAGGCCTATGGGGTCTGGCGGGAGAAGTCGATGTACGGCCGGAAGTACATGGGCGTCGTCCGTACAACCTACCTGATCAACCCACAGGGGCGGGTGGCCCATCGGTGGGACAAGGTCAAGGTGGCGGGCCATGCGGCGGAGGTGCTGCGCCTGTTCCGCGAACAGTTCGCTCCCGCGCACGAGTAACGGGAAGGTGCCGTCGGTGCAGCGTAGGCTGCGCGGCCCTGGCCCGGCACTTCTTCTGTTATCCCGGAGTGGCACCTAGCGTTTTTCCTGATCTGACAATGCGGAAACAATCTGCAATGTCCGATCACTAGAATCGACTCGTATCGCGCGGCCGCGCGGGGGAGTTCCATTTCTCCGTGGTCGGGGATTCCGTGAGGTCGGCGAGAAAGGACGCTTAGTTATGGCAAAGGCAACCGGGAAAAAAGTGACGAGCGGCGTGGCGGCAGCGACGCCGCCCAAGGCAACAACGAAGAAGGCGGACGCCGCGAAGGCAGCGGTGACGAACGGCGGCGCAACCGCCGTTGCCGCGCCGAAGGCAACCCGTGGTCGCGGCGGCAAGGCGGCGTCGGGGGCGGGGTCGCTCGAAGTTGTGATGAACGTCACCCACGATCAGATCGCCCAGAAGGCCTACGAGATCTGGCTCGCCAAGGGGTGCCCCAACGGGCTGGACGAAGAGAACTGGAACGAGGCGGAAGCGGCGCTTGCGGGCACGGGCCGCTGAGTCGCGGGGCGAGGGGTTATCAAGCCAACTCGGCTGCACGATCCCCGCTCCGGTGTCGCGGGCTGAGGGGGTGGGATGCCCCTTAACCGGGCCGTGGCGACCCGGTTGAGGTGGCATCTCGCCATCCGCCCGCCTGCTGGTCAGTCAAGCTGCGAGGCGGTGCCCGGATCGGCGTCGATCAGAGTCTCCCCTTCCGCCTCGGCACTGTCCGAGACCGCAACGGACACACCGGGCGTTGCACGGACGTGGATGCGGCCATCCCCGTCCGCGTGGGCGAGGTCGAGGTCGGTGAGTGCGAGCAAGGCCGCCTTCTGCTCGGCTTCCTTCTTCGAGTTGGCCCAGGCCGATGAGAAGCGGCGCCCGTCGATCTCGACGCAGACCTCGAAGCACTTCGCGTGGTCCGGCCCCTTCTCGTCGAGGAGGACGTACTGCGGGTTGGTCGGCAGGTGCTTCTGGGCGTACTGCTGCAAGACGCTCTTGAAGTTGCTCTGGTGGGCGGAGCGGGCTGCCTCGTCGATGTGCGGCGTCATGTGGCGGAGGATGAACGCCTTCGCGGCCTCGATGCCCCCGTCGAGAAAGAGCGCCGCGATGATCGACTCGAACACGGCGGCGGCGACACTGCTGGGGATGCCCGGCCGGCCCGACATCCCCTTGCCCAGGTTCAGCAGGTCCGCCAGGTTGATCTCCCGGCTGATTTCTGCGCAGACGCGCCGGCTGACGACCGCGCTCTTGATCTTGGTCAGGTCCCCCTCAAGGAGGCCCGGGTAGTTCTCGTAGAGGTACGCACAGACGACGTACCCCAGGATGGCGTCCCCGAGGAACTCCATCCGCTCATTGGAGCGGAGGCGGGAATCCGCGCTCGAAGCGTGGGTCAACGCTTCCGCGAGGATCGCCTCATTTTGAAAGGTATAGCCCAGGACTTCAGCGGCACGGTTGATCATGCACAGCACACCCGTCGCGAGTGAGGCGAAAGGAACACCTCGTTCGCCGGTGCCGCCGCGACGTCCCGGGCCACGCCCGGTCCCACGCGGAGACAGCGGTCTTCAGAAGTATCGAAGGCGCTTCCTCCCTTGTCAATGGACGGGGGCGGGGATAGGCTAACGGCCCTCTCATGATGCCATTCGACCGCCTCGTTCTCTCGCGGTTCCCTCTCCTGCTTGGCGCGGCCGCCGCGGCTTTCCTGGCCGCCCCCCCCGCTCCCGCGCAGGAGGCTCCGCCCCCGCCCGCCACCGACGCCGCCATCGTGGGGCAGGAGACCCCGATCATCCCGCTCTCCGACGTCCGCATCGGGATGAAGGGCTACGGGCTCACCGTCTTCCACGGCACGAAGATCGAGCCGTTCCCCGTCGAGGTCGTGAGCGTCATCAGCGACTTCAGCCCGGGCCGGGGCACGATCTGGATCCGCTCCGACCACCCGATCCTCAACGTCTCGGGCCCGGTGCAAGGGATGTCCGGTTCACCCATCTTCCTCTGGGACGAGGGCGAGGAAGGGACGCTGGGCGAAGGCGGGCGGCTGTCGGGCGCGTTCGCGTACGGGTATTCCATGGTCAAGGAGTGCCTCGCGGGTGTGCAGCCGATCGAACTGATGCGCGCGGTCGGCGACGACATCGATCGCACGCCGCCCGAGCCGGGTGCAACCGCCCGACGTGCCGGGTCCCCCGTCGAGGCCGTGACGTTGATGCGGCGGCTGCAGTCGCTGGCGTCGGCCCGGCAACTGCGGCCGAGCCACCGCTACCGGCTCGACGCGCTTGCCCGCGTGATGGAGCGGCAGGTCGGTCGGGAGGTGGGGGACGCTAAGCCCCTGCTGCCGGAGGCGCCGCGCGGGTTCGATGACACCGGGGTGCAGCGGCTGATGCTGCCGATGTCGGTCGCGTCACCGCGGGTCGCGGAGTTTGGGTTGCCGTTGCTCGAGCCGCTGGGCATCACCCCCGTTGCCGGGGGCATTGCCGGCCCGCCCCCAGCCGGGACGGACGTGGAGGGGACCACCTACGCCCCCGGGAGCGTCCTGTCGGTCCCACTGGCCTTTGGCGACCTGGACCTGTCGGCCGCGGGGACCGTCACCGAGGTCCGACCGGACGGCACGGTCCTCGGGTTCGGCCACGCGATGTTCGGCGAAGGGGCCGTGGGCCTGCCGATGGCGACCGGCTATGTCCACTTCTTCGTCCCGCGCATCACCACGAGCTTCAAGCAGATGGGCAGCCTCCGGCTGCTCGGGTCGCTGGTGCAGGATCAGAACGCCGCGGTCGCGGGCATCGATCAGGCCCGGTACGAACTGGCCCCCGTCCGCATCGACTTCGAAATGCCGGGCTACCGCGAGTCGTTCAGCTATCAGGCGGTCAACCACCCGCGGCTGACCCCTACGCTGACCGCCCTGCTGACCCTGCAGAGCCTGACCGCGTCGCGGGAGTTCCCGCTCGAGCACACCGTGCGCCTGACCGGCCGGCTCGGCTTCTCGGGCGGCCGGACGATCGAGATCGACAGCCTCACCTCGGGTCAGGGCCCGGAGGCGGCGGTGCTGGAGATGATGCCGGTCGTCGCGGCGATGATGAACAACCCGCACGAGAACCTGTTGCTTACGGGAGTCGAGCTGTCGGCGACCGTCGAGCCGGAGCTGAAGGTCGGGACGCTCGTCAACGCCCGCCTGGAGAAGGCGGAGGTGGCGCCGGGCGAGCGGGTCCGCCTGACCGCGACGATGCAGCCGTACGGCCGGCCGGCGGAGCTGATCCACGCCGAGCTGAAGGTGCCCGAGGGGCTGGCGGAGGGCGATTACCCGCTGGCGCTGATGGACGCCTCGACCTACACGAGCCAGGTGCTGATGTCGCGCCCGCACCTGCGGGCCACGTCGTCGGTGGACGACCTGGTGGACACGGTGCGCCGGATCATGGCGGTCGAGAACGACGCGGTCTACCTCGTGCTGCAGTTGCCGGAGGAAGGGATCGCCATCGGCCGCAGCGAGTTGCCCCGGCTCCCGTCGAGCCGCAAGGCGATGATTGCCACGCCGACCAGCACGCTGGCGACGCCCTTTATGGAGACGGCGGTCGCGGTGGTGCCGACCGACGTCGTGGTCCAGGGCCAGTTGGCCTTTCAACTCAGCGTCCGCCGCCCCGCGGCTACGCGGCTCCAGCCCGTGCAGACCACGCCCTGACCCATCCAATCCTGACGCCCGGCGTCGCCTCGCGTCGCCCTTCCGAGACCTCGCATGACACCGCGGACCCTTGCTGCCCTCGCCCTCCTGACAACCACCCCCGCCCTCGCGGTCACACCCCAGTCGTGGGTTCACACGACCGAGGCCGAGTTCGCGACCGGGCAAACCGACAAGACCGTCGTGACGAATCTCGGCGACGTGAAGCTCGCCAGCAGCACCGAAACGATCGCCGAGGCGCCCGAGGGCGTCACCGTCTTCAACGACATCGTCTCGCTCGATGGCGTGCTCTACATCGCGGCCGGCCCCGAGGGGCGGCTGCTCCGCAAGCGGGGCGACGCGATCGAGGAGATCGTCAAGCTCGAGAACGAGCAGGTCTTCGCGCTCGCCGAAGTCGGGGGCTCCCTGGTCGCGGCGATCAGCGCCCAGGACCGGACCCGCCTCGCGGTCCTGCGGGACGGTGAACTCGCGGACATCGTCACGGTGCCCGATGTGCGGTACATCTGGGACGTCCTCACCGTGGGGGGCGATGCCTTCATCGCCACGGGGTCGGACGGGCAGGTCTTCCGCGTGAGCGGGTTAGCGGACGCGGTGGCCCGGGTCGCGGGCGGGACCGACGGGGAGCCGCCGGTGGCCGAGCCGGTGCTCGACGCGAACCAGGCGAATGTCCTCTGCCTCGCCGCGGACGGCCAGGGGCGGGTCTACGCCGGGACCGATACCGACGGCCTCATCTACCGCCTCACGCCCGCGGAGGATGGCACGTACACGGCGTTTGTGATCTACGACGCGGCTGAACCGGAGATCGGGGCGCTTCACGTCCTGGAGGATGGCACGGTGTACGCCGGGACGGCGGACGCTGAGCAAGCGAAGCCGGGCCGACTGGCGGAGGCGGCGACGGAACAGGCGGGACGCCCGGAGGTGTCCGGCGCGGGCGATACGGAGCCGTCGCCCGGCCAGGGCGACGAGGGTGAAGGGAGTGAGGGAGGCGACGTCGCGGAGCCGGGCGACCTGCCCCAGGTGCCGCCGAAGGCGCCGCCGATCGGTGAGCCGGACGGTGGCGACGGCACGCCGGGCGATCCGGGCGACCAGCCCCCGCCGCCGCCCCCGAGTGATCCGGTCCCAGCACCCCGCGACGAGGCGGAGGAGCCCGCGGCGCCGGGGGGGGAGATGGCTACGCTCCGCGGCGAGCGCCCGGCCTCGATGCAGTCGGAGACGCCGGCCGGTAACGGAGCGGGTCCTGCCGAGGCGGATGCCGGCGCGAAGCCCCCTACCCCGACCCCGGCGCAGTACGACCGGCTTCGCGAGGTGATCCGCTCGCGGCTGGAGGCGGCGCGGAAGACGGGTGAACTGCAGGTCGGCGGCCGCGCCGCCACCGCCCGCCGACCGACTCGGCCGACCGCAGGTGCTTCCCGCTCCCGCCCACCTCAGCCCGCCCAGCCGCAGCAGGAAGGCAATGCCGTTTACCGGATCGACCCGCAGGGGTTCGTGTCGCAGGTCTTCCGCGAGTCGGTGATGATCCTGCGGATCGTGGAGGTGGACGGCCGCCTCCTGATCGCGACGGGGAGCGAGGGCCAGGTCTTTTCGGTCGATCCTCGTGCGGAAGAAACAACGACCCTCGTCGATCTCGAGGCGGAGCAGGTGCCGGCGCTGCTGACGGGCCCGGATGGGGGGCTGATCCTCGCCACCGCGAACCCGGCTCAACTCGTGTCGCTGAGCGACGCGATCGCCGACGAGGGGACGTTCACAGGCCCGATCATGGACGCCCAGCAGGTGAGCCTCTGGGGCAACATGGGCATCGTGGCCCAGGTCCCGGAGGGGACGCGGCTGCTCGTGCAGACCCGCAGCGGCAACGTCGCCGACGCGGAACACGCGCCCTGGAGCGAGTGGACGGACGCGACGATCCTCGACCCGAAGGCGGACCAGGGGCCGCTGACGCCGCGCGAAGTGCCGGTGCAGGCGCCGCCGGCGCGGTTCCTGCAGTACCGGCTGACGCTCAAGGGCGGCGACGGCCGCTCCCCGGTGGTGGATCGAGTCGAGTCGAACTATGTGACGCCGAACCTCCGCCCGACAGTCAGCACGCTGACAGCGGCCTACCCCGACACGCCGACGGGCCAGCGGGGCCAGCCGCAGCCCGAGGCGTCCACCACGATGAACATCAACTGGGAGGCTTCCGACCCCAACGGCGACACGCTGCTCTACCGCGTCGAATACCAGCCCGAGGGCAGCGACGCCTGGATCACCTTGGTCGAAGATCACGCGGAAACGTCGTACGAGTGGCAGACCCGTCGCGTGCCGGACGGGCGATACCTGCTCCGCGTCGTCGCCAGCGACAGCCCGAGCAATCCGTCGGACATGGCGTTGTCTGCGGTCCGCCGGAGCGATCCGGTTCTCGTCGACAACACCCCGCCGGCTCTGACGGACCTTGAGACGACCCGGGAAGGTGACCGCGTCACGATCAGCGGGCGGGCAACCGATCAGTTGTCCCTGGTGGCGAGCCTGGGCTACGTCGTGGACTCGGGGGAGCACTACGAGACGATCCTGCCCCGAGACCTGATCTTCGATTCGACAACGGAGCGGTTCTCCGTTACGATCTCCGATCTTTCCCCGGGCCCGCATGTGGTGACACTGCGCGTCCGGGATCGGCGTGGCAACACGACGCATGTGCCCGTGTTGCTCCAACCAGAGTGAATCCGCAACCGCCGGCCTCGATGACGACGGGCCGGGCCAGTAAAAGCCACGAGATCACGCCATGCCCACGCATTACGAAAAGCGCCGCAGCCTCATCAAGCGTGCCCGCAAGTTCGGCTTCCGCGCCCGCATGAAGACCAGCACCGGTCGGAAGCTGCTGAACCGCAAGCGCCGGGTCGGTCGCAGGGTCAACGTCCGCAAGTACTAGCGGCCGCACACGCTCATCGCGCGCCAAACCAATGGAGCAGCCCGCGGACCCGGTCCGCGGGCTGCTTTGTGCGCACCTCCCACGCCCTGCGAAGGGCATCGGCGCGTTCAGTTGGCCTTGGCGGGTTCCGTCGCGGCGCCCGAGGCCGCCTGTGCCTCCCGCCACGCCCGGATCCGGTCGTGGATCCGCGGGTCGCGATAAGGGTACTCGTCGAACCGCACCGGCTCGTCCGTGAACCGCGGATCCTCCGAGTCGCGGAGGTAGCTCGTGAGGCGGTGCCGCAGGTCCCGGGCGACGTCGCGATGCTCGGCGTCATCCGCCAGATTCCGGACCTGCTCCGGGTCCGCGTCGACGTCGTAGAGCTCTTCGGCCGGGCGGTGCGCAAAGCAGAGTTCGTATGCCCGCTGATGGTCCGGGTGGTCCCGATGCTCAATGGTGAACGACTTGGCGGGCCCGTTGTCGCAGTCCGGGAAGCTGCCGATCGGATGCGTAGCGCCCTGGGGTACGCCCACCGGCCAGCGATCCGGTTCGAGGTTCATGATGTAGAGGTAGCGGTCGGTGCGGATGGCTCGGGAGGGATAGCCGTCGAGCGAGGGCATGGCCTGCGCCGCGGCGTGACGCTCCCGGCCGTACACCGCCGCCTCCCGCCACCCCTGCGGATCCGGCTCGGCGAGCAGGGGTTGCAGCGCGCGACCGGTCATCACGTCCGGCGGTTGGATCCCGGCCGCCTCCAGAAGGGTCGGCGCGAGGTCGGTGAGCACCACGAACTCGTCGACCCGCCGACCCGGCTCGCGGACGCCCGTGCCCCAGCGGATCGCCAGCGGCACGCGGGCGCCCCAGTCATACAGGTTCCCCTTCGCACGGGGGAAGGGTGCGCCGTTGTCGCTGGTCACGATGATGATGGTGTTCTCGAGTTCGCCCGCCTGTTCGAGAAGCTCGATGGCGTGCGCAATGTCGCGGTCCCACCGCTGGATCTCGAAGTAGTAGTCGGCCAGATCGCTGCGAACCGGTTCGGCGTCGGGCAGGAATGCGGGGACGTGGATGCGCGATGCGTCAATACCCGACGCGACCCCGCTGCCCCGGTCGTAGGGGCGGTGCGGGTCCGACGTGCCGAGCCAGAAGCAGAACGGCTGGTCGTCCGCGCGGCCGGCGAGGAACGCGTCGAACTGGCTGGGCGGCCCGTTGGGGTGTTCCTCGTACCCGCCGGGCTCCAGCTCGCCCGGGCCCCAGGCCTTGCGCCAATGGCCGATCGCGTAGCCGGCGTCACGGAGCATGAACATGAAGTTCGGGTGCTTCACGTTGAGCGTCGAGCGCAGGCTCGCCCCCTCATCGAGGCGGTAGAAGTCCTGCCCCGTGAGCATCGCGTTGCGGCTGGGCGTACAAGACGGCGACGAAACAAACGCCCGCTCGAACAGCACGCCTTCCCGCGCGAGACGGTCAAACGTCGGGGTGCGGACGACGGCGTCGCCGTATGCGCCGGCGTGGGGCCAACCCCAGTCGTCGGCGACGCAGATGAGTACGTTCGGCCGCGCCGCGGCCGAAGCTTGCGACGCGAAGACGATCAGGGCAATCAAAAAGCTGAGGGTTCGCAACATGTCGTCACTCGATCGAGGGGGATGTCCTTGACGCTCGCGGCGGTCATCCGGCCGGCAGCGCCGCCTTCCAGCCTTGTCGGAGCAGCTCGCGGTGATGTGCCACGGCCTCCGCGGCATCGGGATCGTCCGCGATGTTGCGATTCTCTTCCGGGTCGGTCGCGTGGTCGAAGAGCATGTGGCGGGTCGCCTCGCCCTCTTCCCCGGCCCATTGGGTGTACAGGTATCGGTCGGTCTTGACGGCGTGGCAGCCGGTCCATTCGGCGAACGCCGCCGACTTCCAGGGCCGGTCGGGCCGGTCGAGCAGCGGCGCGACGCTCGCCCCCTCGACATGCGACGGCACGGGCACGCCCGCGAGTTCGCAAAGCGACGGGTAAAGGTCGACGAGCTCGACGAGCGCCCGGGTCGTTTTCCCTTCGCCCCGGCCGGGGGCGCGGACGATCAGCGGCGAGTGGAGCGAGTTGTGGAAGGTGTTGTGCTTGCCCCAGAACCCGTGCTCGCCGAGGTTCCAGCCGTGATCGCCCCAGAGGGCGACGATCGTGTTGTCGGCGACGCCCAGCTCGTCGAGCGCGTCGAGGACGCGGCCGATCTGCGCGTCGACGTAGCTGACGGACGCGTAGTAGGCGTGGCGGGCCTCGCGGTGGAACGCCTCGGTCTGCTTCCGGTCACCGGCGAGGGCGTAGCCGTCGATCTCCGTCGACGACCGGAGGTTGGGCGGAAGGTGCTCCGGCGCCGCGCGGTTGGGGGCCGGTTCGATGGCGTCCCGGTCGTAAAGGTCCCAGTACTTGCGGGGCGCGTTGAAGGGCAGGTGTGGACGCCAAAATCCGCAGGCGAGAAAGAACGGCCGGTCCCCCGCCGCGAGCCGCCTGAGATCCGCGATCGACTTGTCGGCGACCTTGCCGTCCTGATAGGCGTTGTCCGGCACGTCCGCCGCCTCGAAGTAAGGCCCGCGGCCGGTCCTGGGGTGGAGGTGTTCGCCGGAGTCGGGGTTCTGCCACTGCCCGTAGGTGTTGTACTTCGCCCAGTCCTCCTTGCCGTGATAGATCTCCTCGGAGCGCCAAGGCGCCTCAGACCAGTCGTCCTGGCTGTCGCGCATGTGGTGGAAGATCTTGCCGTTGGAGATGGCGTGGTAGCCCTGGGCCTTGAGGTGGGCGGGGAGGGTAATGAAGTCGCGGTCGACACCGCCCGTGCTCCAGGGGCGGGGCCCCACGCGGAGCCCGGTGAGGACGCTCACGCGGGACGGGCCGCAGACCGGCACGTTGCAGTAGGCGCGCTCGAACAGCGTGCCCCCCGCCGCGAGCCGGTCCATGTGGGGCGACTGGATAGGTGACCGGCCGTAGCAGCCGAGTTCGGGCCGGAGGTCGTCGACGGAGATGAACAGGATGTTGGGGCGGCGGGCCGGCGCGACGATGGCGCCGGCGGCGGCGGCCAGCCGGGGGAGACACGACCAGCCGACGGCCGACGCGGCGAGGCTCCCGAGGAACCGCCTCCGATCGAGGACGTGACTCGGGTCCGCGGCGGGCGTGGCGGGGCTCTGGTCCTTCATCACGACAGGTGAACTCCTGAGAGGGTCGACGACGTGCGGCAGGCGGCCCCCGGTTTAGGAGTTCACGCCCGACGCGAGGAACCCGCCGTCGACCGTGATGACCTGCCCCACGATGTAGCTCGCGCAATCCGACGCGAGGAAAACCGCGGCGCCGACCAGTTCTTCGTGCTTGCCGAAGCGGCCCAGAGGCGTGCGGACAAGCAACTCCCGGCCCCGCTCCGTGCCGTTGAGGATCCCGGCGTTGAGGTCGGTGGGGAACACGCCCGGCACGATGGCGTTGACGTTGACGCCCTCGCGGGCCCATTCAGAACCGAGGCTCCGCGTGAGCGCGAGCACGCCGGCCTTCGACGCGCCGTACGCCGCGACCTCGTGGAACGCCACGAACGACGCCAGCGACGCGATGTTGATGATGCGGCCGCGCCCGCTCGCGCGCAGCGGCTCGAAGAACGTCTGGCACGACCGCAGGACGCCGGCGAGATTGATGTCCATCAGCCGCCCCCACTCCTCGTCACTCACCTGGAGCGTCGGCTTTTTGGATGTGCAACCGGCCGCGTTGATGAGGATGTCCACCCCGCCGAAGCGATCCACCACGAGGTCGCGCAGGCCCGCCACCTCCTCCCGTCGGCGGACGTCCACCGCGTGGCAGAGCGTCTCCCGACCGCGGCGGGTGATCTGGTCGCACACGTCCTCGATGCACCCCTGGCGGCGGCCCGTCGGAACGACCGCCGCGCCGGCGTCGGCAAGGCCCAGCGCAATGGCACGCCCCAGCCCCGACGTCCCCCCCACCACCACCGCCACGCGGCCGGTGAGGTCGGTGAAGTTCTTCGCGGGCAGTGCCTCCGTGTCGGACCGCAGTTCGCGCCCGGAGGCTTTGGGCATCGCCGGCGTCGGGCGCCGCTGCGGCGCCGCGATGCCGGTCGCCGCGGCGTCGCGCGTCAACGTTTGGAGATCGTGGTTTGAGTTCATACGCGTGCTTTCTTCTCAGCCGCCGAGCAGGTTGGGCTCGCGGTCGTCTCGAGGGTCGGCCCATCGGTTGTTGGGCAACGTCGGCGCCCAGTCGGGGCGCAGCGGGTCCTGGTCATAGGGGTACGGGCCGAGGTCGCGATAGAGTTCGGCATATTCCGCCAGTTTCTCGCGATCCAGTTCGACGCCCAGCCCCGGTGCATCGGGCACGGCGATCGCGCCCCCCTCGTAGGTCATCTTGCCTCCGGCGATCACGTCGTCCGTGAGGTGGTGGTAGTGCGCATCGGCCGCGAAGCTGAGGTTCGGGATCACCGCGCCCAGGTGCAGCATCGTCGCGAGCTGGATGCCCAGTTCGCCCGACGAATGCACCGCCACGCCGAGTTGGAACGTCTCACACACCCCCGCCGCCTTCACGCAAGGCCGGATGCCGCCCCAGAACGTCGTGTCGAGCAGGATCACGTCGATCGCCGTGTCGAGGACGTTGGCCGCAAGCTGCTCGAAGTTGACGACGACGGTGTTCGTGGCGAGCGGGATGCGGACCATCTGGCGGAGGCGGCGCATGCCGTTGAGGCCGTACGTCGGGTCTTCGAAGTAGTCGTTGTTGAGCCCTTCGATCGCCTGCCCGAACCGGACGGCCTGCTCGACCGACCACACCGCGTTGGGGTCGAACCGCAGGCGGTCCTGCGGGAACGCGGCCGCAAGCGCGCGGTAGCACTCGAGCTCGTAGTCCGGGTCGAACACGCCGCCCTTGAGCTTGTGGGACGTGAAGCCGAAGCGGCTCTTGAGTTCCGCGGCGTTGGCGACGAGCTGATCGATCGTGCGGACCTCGCCGCGCCCGTCGGCCGGATAACGGAAGAAGAGGTAGGAGGCGAACGGCACGCGGTCCTGCAGCTTCCCGCCAAGGATCGCGTGGACCGGCACGCCCCAGCGCTTGCCGAGGATGTCGAGGCAGGCGAACTCGAGTGCGGCGAGCAGTTGCGTCCGGTTGTTGTAGAGCGACGCGGTGGGGTTGGCGATGCGGAACCGCATCTCCTCGATCCGTGCCGGGTCGTGACCCACGAGGTACCGCTTCAGCCCGCGGATGGCGGCCTCCGCCGACTCGCCGCCGCCGCCCATCTCCCCCAGGCCCACGATCCCCGCGTCGGTCTCGACCTCCACAATCGTGCGGACGAATCGGCCCCAGTGGCAGCCGTTGGCGTGGCGCAGCGGCGCCTCGAGCGGCACCGTCACCGTCGTCGCCTTGATGTCCGTGATCCTCATCCCCGAGCCGTCCGCGCGTACCTGCTCCGCGGGCGGCGCGGCACCGGGACGCGCGGGGCGAGACGCGGCGTTGGCATCGGCGTAGGTCGTCACTTCGTTCCCGTTTCCACTTCGGTGGCGGCGCCTTGCGACACCGCCTGGCTCAGCTCACGCAGGTAGCCGTCGCCGTACTTCTCCGACGGCAGGAGCGAACTGCCCTCGGTCCACTCGTTCCACGCGTTGATCAGGATGTACGGCGCGCCTCGCTCGCTCGTTTCCGCGTGCCGCAGCGCGCGGCGGACCAGGTCGCCGAACTTCTCCGGCGTGTTGCCCGTGATGGTCGGCGTGTAGGGGTAGTGGTTCTTCTGCGGCGGCCAGGGGACGTCCTGCTCCCAGCGGGGGGTCACGTCCCAGCCGACGGTGACGACCGGCGCGTAGGGCAGCACGCCCGTGTCCATGTTGTCCCAGTACGACTCGTGCCGCTCGATCATCGCCTCATACGGCTCGAACGGCTGGTCGGGCAACTGCAGCCCCGACGACATCGTCGTGACGTTGTAGCTCGTCATCGAATCGAAGCCCGCCTTCTCGATGTCCGCGATGCTCTGCGGGATGCCGGTATACGCGACCAAATGCAGTTCACCCAGCCCGGCGTCGCGCACCTGCTGCCGGGCCGCGTCGAGCACCTTCCGCGCCGCCTCGGCCCCGCCGAGTTGGCGGATGAACTCCTCGGGCGCGAACAGGCTGAAGTACAGCCCGCCGTCGAGCCGCCAATAGTTCGGCTGGCTGAAGTGCTTCTTGATGCAGTGCGCCATCACCCGCTCGAAGTTCGCGGCCGTGTGACGGATCGGCAGCAGCCAGTTCAGCTTGTCGAGGTCGTACGGGTAGGGGAAGTAATCCACCCACGTGTGGTCCGCCCACATCAGGGCGTACTTGATCTTGTCCCGGTTGGGTGTCTGCGGGAGCGCCTCCTCGACCGGGCGGTGCAGGATCTGCGCTCCGCTGTACCAGTACCAGTCGAAGATGAAGACGTCGACGCCGTGCTCGACCGCGAGGTCGATCTGCTTCGCCATCCACTGCGGGTCGGCCTCGTCGAAGTAGCCCCAGTCCTTCGCGGGCTGGATGCGGTGGTGGCCGGGGAACCGCTCCGGGTTCGACTCGAGCAGCTTCCACTCGTTCCACCCCTCGCCGTACCAGGCGGAGTAGTGGTCGTCGGCGTGCCAGCTTGGGAAGTAAATCGTGGCGACCGTCATATCGCGTGCTACCTCGTCCTGCGGCCGGTCGGCCGAATCCTGTGCAGACGCGCCCGTGATGCCGGCGCCGAACGCGGCGATGAGTGCGACGGCGGCGGCGTACGTTCGCCCGCTCATCATTCCGCCTCTCCGTCCGCGCGTGTCTCGGGCGGGCCGAGTTCGCTCGGCTTCAACCCGCCCGTGTCCACCACGAGCTTGTCCACCACCACCCCCGGATCGACCATCCATACCCGCAGCGTCTGCGGCCCCGGCGACGCAACCGTGTGACGCGTGACGTTGGCGGTGATGTTGCGCGAGACGTTCGTCCGCCACCGCGGGCTGTTCTCCCCGCCGTGGCCCCCGCTCTCGTAGAAGTCCACGATCGTCGGCGTCTCGTCGTTCAGCGCAATCGCGTACCGCAGGCCCCGACCCTCGTGGATCCGGTGGGTCGGGAGGCAATACGTCGTGACCTCCACGTCTCCCGCGGCGCGGATGTGCAGGTCGTACTCCATCACCGGCGCGTCCGCGGCGACCGCCTCCACGCCCTCGAGGCTCGGTGTCGTGGCGGGCAGCACCGTGACCGCGTCACCCGTTCGCCCGAGGCTCTCGATCGCCTGCCACGCCGCACCGTCCTTGCCCGGCCTGGCGCGGGTGAAGTGCTCCGCCTCGATCGACACGTAACCGTCCGCCTCGACGAAGCCCGCGTCCGCGCCGGCCGCCTCCGAGGGTGCCAGCTCGACCCGAACGACCCGCTCCGCCCCGCCGCCGCGGAACGTGATCTCCCCCGCGGCGCCCGGTTCGCTCGGCGCGTTCGCCCAGTCGACCTCGACCCACACCCGCCGCTGCCCGTCGACCTCGCCCGCGGTCTCGGACGGGCGGATCCAATCCGCGCTCGCCTCGGCCTCGAAGGCAACCGGCTGATCCGACGTGCTGTAGAGGTCGACGTACCGCCGCGGGCTCACGCCGCGCTGAAACGTCGGCAGCGTGTCGATCGCGTCGGCCGGGTACACCTCTTCGAGCCGCTGGGGCGACGGGCCGTCGGTGAACCGGATCCGGCTGAACATCGCGCCGTCCTCGCGGTGCGCGATCGTGAGCGTGTGCCGCCCGGCCGCCAGGTCGTACTCGCCCTGCTTCCGCCAGTCCCACTCCGAACGCGTGCCCATGTTGTTCCACGTCCTCCACTCCCCGTCGTTCACGCGGACGAACCAGGAGTCGTCCTTGTCGGTCGGGCAGTTGATGAGCATGAAGAGGTTGTAGCGCCCGGCCTCGGGGGCGTCGAAGGTGTACGTGACTTTCGCCCCCGCGCCCGGCCGGAGCTCATCGCCCACGCCGTTGGGCACCACGAGGTACTCGATGTCCCCGTCCCGCTTCCGGGCCCAGCCCGCTTCGGCGTCGCCGTCGATGGCGGGCAGGTCGAGGATCGTCCCCTCGAGCGATCGCCGGATCTCGCTGTCGAGCAGCGGGACGCCCTGCCCCTCGACGACGACGCCCAGCCGGGGCTCCGCCGTCGCCGTCATGCCGCCGCCCGCGGGCCACTGCACGTTCCAGTTCCCCCCGATCCCCTTGAGCGGCATCATGTGACGCCACTTCCCCCCCGCCAGTTGCAGGTTGTAGTACGACGTCTCGATCTCCAGCTTCCGCACCGCGTCCCGGGAGGCGTGCGCATACGCGTTCGCCGTGATCCGGCCCTGCTTGGCGTACAGCCGGCTCTGATCCGCCTTCACGAACGCCTCGCTCACCCCCGCCGAGACCCGCACCGGGTAGAGCACGAGCTGGTAAAACGCGTCACGCTTCTCTTCCGGAAGCTGCTCGTACAGCGACGTCGCCCGGGCCTCGATCGCGTCGTACGCCTCCTGCCGCCGCTCCGCCTCCCGGTAGTGCACCACGCTGAACACGTCCTCCACCATCAGCTCCGGCTTCCGCTGGAAACCGAGCTGGTAGTAGCCGTCCATGATCGACGCGATCTCCTCCGCGTGGGCGTCGCCGAAGTCGCGCGCGGCCCACTCCTTCAGGAACACCCGCTGCGCGTCCGGCCCGTACCGGTCCACGTCCCACGCCAGCCGCTGCCAGAACTCGATGCCGATCTCGCCCGGCTTGATGTCCCCGACGTTCAGCACCCACACCCGGTCCGCCCCGTACGCGTAGGCCCGGGTCATCTCCGCCCACATCAGCGCCGGCGGCGTCGTGTTCAGCCACAGGTACGGCCGGGGCCAGCCCAGGTAGCTGATGTGGTAGTACACGCCCGACCCGCCGCTGCGCGCCTGCTCCTCCGGCGTCGAGAGCTGGCGGATGTAGCCGTAGTTGTCCTCCGCCCACAGGATCGTCACGTCCTCCGGCAGGTCGAGCCCCGCCTGGTACTGCGCCAGCGCTTCCTTGTAGGGCGTGAACACCTGCGGGACCGACTCCACGTCCCGGTCCACGTACCGCTTGAGCAGCGCCCGCTGGTCACGGATCACCCGCTCCAGCAGCTTCGCCTGCTCACGCGGCCGGGTCGGGCCGAGCATCTCCCGGTCGTGGATGCCGCGCATCCCCACCGTCCAGACCGCCTCGTACGGCCCGCGCCGCTCCGCCCACTCCTCCCAGTACTTCAGCACGTTCGCCCGGTTCGTGTCGTACCGCCAGTCGCCCGTGCCGTCCTTCGACCACCAGACGGTGTTGCGGTTCATCGGCTCGCTGTGCGCGGCGCCCATCACGATCGCCCACTCGTCCGCCAGCGTGAGGTTCCGCTCCACGTTGCCGAACTCGATCGTCGTGTGGTGCATCGCCGGCCAGAGGTGATTGGCCTTGAGCCGCAGCATCAGCTCGAACACCTTCTCGTAGGTCTTCGGGCCGATGTCCCCGAACTCGGGGTCGAACGTCTTCGCGGCCCAGGGGTGCAGGCCCCAGTCCTCGTCGTTGATGAAGATCCCGCGGTACTTCACCGAAGGCGGGCCGACGCGGTAACTCCCGGCGCGGATCGCCAGCGTCTCCCGCTTCTCCACCGGCACGTCCGCCCACCAGTACCAGGGCGACACGCCGATCTGCTCCGACAGCTCGAACACGCCAAACGCCGTCCCCCGCCGATCGCTCCCCGCGATCACCAGCGCCGACTCCACGCCCGCCAGCCCCGGGTCGTCCACCGTCTGGATGACGAACGTCTCCCACTGCCCCCGGGCGGCGTCGACGTCGATCTTCCCCGCCTCGGCCAGCCGGTCGATGGTCGGGCTCCTGCCCAGCGTGCCGATGAGCACCGCGACCTTGCCGAGCTGCGCGGCGTCGTGCTTCACCGCCGGCTTGCGGCCGGTCACCCGCTCGACGTCGGCGGCGAAGTGGTCGGCGGCGATGCGGGCGACGCGGTGGTCCTCCGCGTCCACGTACACGTCCGCGAGCGCCTCACCGGACGCGAGGCGGAAGTCCCCCGCGGCGGCGGTCTCGGCGACGATCGGCGGACCGTCCGCGGCGAAGGCGGTCGGCGTGCCCCAGGCCAGGGTCAACGCCAGCAGGATTCCAGTCAATCGAAACATCGCGATCCTCTTTAGTTCGATCCGGGCGAGGCGCAGGAAAGGCCAAGGCGTCAGCCGCCCTGCCGGGTCGGAAGTCGGGCCTTTGACGTTCATCGAACGCGACCCTCGGAGCGAAGGCCCGAGGTGCAATCTCACTTCCCAATCGCGTCAAACCGCTGGTTGTGTCCGCGGAACACCATCACGGCCGTGTGGCCGACCGCCTGGGTCGGCGTCTGCCCGCCGCCGATCTCGTGATCCTGGGCACCCTCGGTGGGGTGAAGGAAGATGTTGTCTTTATTGATGGTGGGCCCATCGGCATACTGCGTCGACGCGACGTGGTTGGTCAGGAACTCCACGTGGTTGTCGTTGTAGACGACGTGGCCCCGCCAGTTGGGCGCGCCCGTGTGCTCGCTGTGGACGCTGAACGTCATACCCGAGTTCGGGTCCAGACCGCCAGCCCCGATGTCGTAGCTGATCGGGCGATCCGACATGACGATGGAGCGGCTATTGAAGGTGTCTCGCCATTCACGAGCCTGCCCGACGTTCGTCGGATTCGCCGTGGCGTCACCAACCTTGCGTCCCGGGGCATTGGTGGCCGTGATCTTCAACATCGAGTACGAGATGTTCTGGACCTGGATGCCATTGCCACTATTCGGGTCCCAAGGCTGCTTATCCCGGTCCGACGGGCTGATGGCGTACTCGGGCGTAATGAAACGACGCGAGAGCATGATTGCCTGACGAGCGCCGTTGGACGCGCCGTGCGAATTAGGTTCGGAGTAGGTTCCAGTGGCGTTGATCTCGGTATCGGGGATGATCTCGCCGTTGCTGTTAAGGCCGGGATACCAACCACCGTTATCCTGCGCGAACGCGACCATCCCTTGTTGGTAGCCGCGGATGCGGGTCGCGCACACGTTCTCGTTCGCAACCTTGCGTGCCGCCGACAGTGCCGGCAGCAGGATGCCGATGAGCAGCGCGATGATGCTGATCACCACGAGAAGTTCGATCAGGGTGAAGCCGCGACGGCACGATGGGAAAACGTTGCGAGCGGTCATCGGAGACTCCTTTGCGATGCTTCGGGCGAAGTGGGTGTCACTGCACCCCTATATCATCCCCGCCTGCCGCCGACGGACAAGCGCCTATTTGCGTACATAATCGACCATTACGCGCAGCGCGGGCGGCGGGCGAGGAGCCCCACGCCCGCCGCGGCGAGCAGTGACAGGCTCGCGGGCTCCGGGACGGCCGGAAGGCCCGCCACGTAAACCGCGTCCAGGCGATTCGGGGTGCTCGTCGTCTGCCAGCGGAGGCTGGTGACGCTGCCGCCGGGCGCGATGCCGAAGCTCGACAGGTCCAGGGCCAAGCCCGCGATGGCGGTCGACCCATCGGCGCCGGTCCCGCCCCACCCGGTGGGGCTCTCGAGGGCCGCGAGGCCGTTGACGTTCGTCCCGCCGCCCGGGTTGGCGTAGGCGTACTGGGTGAAGGGCACGCCGGTGAGCAGGTTGGTGTTGAAGCTGCTGGCGGTGACGTCGTAGCGGTGGTTCACGCGGTCGTTGTTGACCCAGAAGGCGGTCGGGTCGCCCCCGCCGATCTCGAACACGAGGAGGTCGGCCCCGTCGGAGTTGATGACAGGCCGGAGGAACGTGACTTCGAAGGCGTCGTCCGCGGGCGAGCCGGTGCTGAAGGGGTTGATGAGCCCGGTATCGAGCCGGTTGTCTTCGAGGAGGGTCGCGCGGGCGCCCGGCGCGGGGACGGGCGCCCCTACCTGGACGGCGAGGCTGTTGCCGGTGGCCGCGATATCGGTGACGTCGACGCCGATGAGCTGCGCGGGGGTGTAGGTAAACGCCCCGGCGGCGCCACGGGTGAGGGTGACGCTGGTGAGCGTGTAGTCGTTGGTGTCGGCGTTGTTGATGGTGATGCCGAGGATGTTCGCGTGGGTCGCGGCGGGCGCGACGCAGACGGCCGCGGCGGCGAGGAGGCCGGGGCCGGAACGGGCGGAGACGACACGGCCGGTACGCATGGTGGGTCTCGCGAGTGGCCCCCCGGGGAGCGGGGGCGGGAGTTCGGGGAACAAAAAAAATGCGGCGGCGCCGAGTCCGGCGCCGCCGCGAAAGAGTCGGGTGAGAGTCACGCCCCCGGCGGCGGGGCGTGGGTTGACGCATCAGGCGCGACGACGGCCAACGATCGCGAGCCCGCCGAGGCCGAGGAGCGCGAGCGACGCGGGCTCGGGGACGGCG
>CAZKRE010000008.1:0-14619 GCA_964555075.1 uncultured Phycisphaeraceae bacterium | reverse complement strand
CGGGACAGGATGCGGACGGTGTATCAACCCTCTGTCGATACGTGTGATGCGGGCAGATGATGAAAAGCCCGGTTCACTGCAACCGAATGTACGCCGGTGCGGTGGTTTTACAAGGACTTCTTTCCGTGGAGGGTGCGCAGTTTTGCGCAATCGGTGCCTTTGGCCACCTGGGGCCGCCCTTTTAGCGAAGACGGACGCCGGCGACCGGCGAGGAACCACACGCCCAACCCGGCGAGGGCGGCGGACGTGGGCTCGGGTGCCGTGGTGAGCCGGAGGTTGTCGAGGTAGTGGCCCATCGAGGTGGTGCCGCCGCCGCGGTCGTTGTCGCTGAAGGCGAGGCGGAACTCGATGAACCCGCCCGGGGCCAAGGACAGCGAGGTGAGGTCGAAGGCGTAGGCGTTCATGCCGGTGAACGCGCCGGTGCCGGCGGCGTTGTCGGCGACGCTGGTGCGGGCGGGTCCGAGGGCGGTGAAGCTCGTGCCGTTGAAGCTGTAGTAGAGGCGGAAGCGGGTTTCGAGGCTGGTGAATCCGCCGGAGTTGGAGCTGGCGCCGGCGCTGGTGCCCAGGTCGAAGGTGAGGCTGTCGAAGTTGATCGAGTCGCCGGCGGAGACGGTGAAGCGGAGGTTGCTGGCGTTGGTGGCGGAGGGGTTGCCGTTGGCGACGCCGTTGGCGCCCATGAGCAGCGCGACGGGGCCGACGTAGCCGCCGGTGCCGTCGCGGGTCTGGTTGGCGACGAGGCTGGCGATGCCGGGGTTGTAGAGGCCTGAGGCGACGCCCCGGAGGGTGGGGGTGGCGTGGTTCTGGTAGAGGTTGGTCGGGCCGACGTTGTGGTAGGCGTTGGCCTGGGCCTGGGTGAACTCGCTGAAGTCGTAGAGGCCCAGGAGTGCCGCGGAGGCGGTGTGGCCGAGGAGAACGGCGGGGGCGGCGACAAGGGCGAGGAGGGGCTTGCGGGGCATGATGTGCTTCACCGGGGCCGAAGGGAATCGGCCCTGCGCAGGGCCGAGAGTGGACGCCTCAACCGTACCGCGGATCGGCGCGGGAACAAGGACCATTTCCCGATCAGCGCGCGCAGATATGCGCAAGACCCAAGGTATACTGCGGATTGGAGCCTTGATTCATGGTGCATCGTCTCCGTCCATCGTCATCCCGTTCCCGCCACGTCGCGCTGGCGTTTCCCATGGGGTTGGCACACCTCCAGCCGCTGGTGCAGGGGATCACCGACTACACCCGGGAGCACGGCCGGTGGATGTTCACCACCAGCCCCGAGACGGTGATGCTCTCGGTGCAGAGCCTTGGGGGGTGGCAGGGAGACGGGGTGATTGCGGTGCTTGTGAACCAGGCGGACGTGCGGGCCGCGAAGGAGCTGCGTCTGCCGCTCGTGACGTTCTCGGGTGCGCTGCGGGACCCGGGGTTTCCGCGGGTGAGCGTGGACAACCGGGCGTTGGGTCGGCTGGCGGCGGAGCACCTGCTGGCGTGCGGGTTCCAGCGGTTCGGGTACTACGGGTTGCGGAACGTGGCGTATGCGCAGGACCGGGGCGCGGGGTTCGAGGAGGCGCTGCTCGAGCACGTGGGCCCGGGCTGCTGCCGGACGCACCTGTCGCCCAACACCTTCACCGCGAGCCACCCGTGGCAGAACGAGGTGGAGCGGCTGGACCGTTGGGTGTCGGAGCTCGAGCCGCCGGTCGGCCTTCTGGCGACGAGCGATCAGCGGGCGCGGATGCTGGTGGAGGCGTGCCAGCGGGTGGGGCTGCGGGTGCCGCAGGACGTGGGGGTGCTGGGGGTGGACAACGACCTGGTTGTGTGCGAGTTCGGCGAGCCGGCGCTGAGCAGCATCGCGTGCGACTGGTACCAGGTGGGGGTTCGGTCGGCGATGACGCTCGATCGGCTGATGGACGGCGAGCCGGTGGAGAAGGCGGACCAGCTTGTCGCGCCGCTGGGGGTGGTGCGGCGGCGTTCGACGGACGTGCTGGTCGTCGAGCACGCGGCCGTGGCGCGAGCGGTGCAGTATGTCCGGGAGCACCTGTCCGAGCCGTTCGGCGTCGAGACGCTGCTGGAGGAGGCGAAGGTGTCGCGGCGGTCGCTGGAGCTGGGGTTCCGGCGGTCGCTGGATTGCACGCCTTACGAGTTCCTCTGCCGCGCCCGGGTCGATCGGGCGAAGCACCTGCTGGCGGCGCCGGGGCGGGTGAAGCTGACGGACGTGGCGGCGGCGTGCGGGTTCACGGACCTGCGTCGGCTGCGGCTGGTGTTCATGCGGTGCGAGGGGGTGACGCCGGGGGCGTACCGGCGGGAGATCCTCAGCAACCGGGGCGAGGCGGCCCCCCCGCCGGTGGCGGCGTCCGCGGATTCGGTCGTGCTCGAGACGCGGTCGGCGGCGCGCGGCGGCGTGTCGGGCGTGTCGGGCGGCATCGGCGACGACTGACCCGCCCGCCGCGCCCCCGCGCAGGGCGGTCGCGGCTTCACTCCCCAACGTGCCGGAGGCGATAGCCCGACCGGATCCGCCGGCCCTCATCGGGCACGCCCGAGAGTTCGAAGAAGAACCGGTTGATCCGATCGCGCCAGTGGCGGGCGTGCTCGATCTGCTGATCGAGCTTCGCGAGCACGTGCGCGTGGCGCCCGGCGTCGACGCGCCCCGCCAGGGCGGCCCACCGCTGGCGCATCGCGACGACGCCCTCGACCCCGTCGAAGTGGCTGTCGTAGATGTGCTGGATCACGGTTTTCCCGCTGTGGAGGCTGTGGGTGTAGGGCACGTGGTGGAAGAACAGCAGCAGCTCGTCGGGGCAGGTGTCTAGCGACTCGTACCGCTCGGCCACGGGGGGCGCGTACTGGTCGACGAACCCGCTGCCGGTGGCGCTTGTGCGGTCGAAGCCGACGCCGCGGCTGTCGGCCTGGTGGTAGCGGTGACGGATCTCGGGGACGGGGTGCAGGTGCGTGGCGACGTCGTGCAGGACCCCCAGGCCCAGCGGCGAGGTGTAGCCCTCGTAGAGGTCGTACGACGCGAGGAGCATCTCCACGAGGGTGTCGATCACGACGGGGTCGTGGCCGAACGTCATGGTCGCCCACTCGCGTGCGATCGCTCGGGGCTCGAGTCGCGGGTCCGAGGCGAGACGTCCGAAGGCGTAGAAGTTCGCCATGTGGAGGTGGTGGCCGAGCCAGGTGCGGTCGGCGCCGACGTTGAGCACGCCGGTGATGGCGCTGGGGTGCTCGCCGGCGGTGTGGCCGAGGCGGCGGGCGACGGTGGAGCCTTCGCCTTGGGCGTGGGTGTCGAAGTCGAGGACGTCCTTCCAGCTCTGGGCGAGGTAGCAGAGGTGGATGTCGTGGCCGGTGTACTCCTGGGTGATTTGCAGCTCGAGGGCGAGGCGGGTCTGTGGCAAGGCGCCCAGGAGAGGGCTGACGGGCTCGCGGACCTGGAAGTCGAGCGGGCCGTTCTTGATCTGGATCAGGACGTTGTCGGCGAACCGGCCGTCGAGGGGTTGGAAGTGGTGGTAGGCCATGGCGGCGCGGTCGTCGCCGGCACGGAGTTCGTAGACGAAGGCGCGCCAGAAGACGACGCCGCCGTGCGGCCGGAGGGCCTCGGCGAGCATGTTGGCGCCGTCGGCGTGGTCACGGTCGTAGGCGTAGGGGCCGGGCTGGCCCTCGGAGTCGGCCTTGACGACGAACCCGCCGAAGTCGGGGATGCGAGCGTAGATCTCGTCGGCCTTGGCGGCCCACCAGGCGCGGACGGCGGGGTCGTGCGGATCCGCGGTGGACAGGCCGCCGAGCTTGCGCGGCGCGTCCCACCCGGCCGCGAGGAACACCCGCACCCCCCACGGCCGAAAGGCGCCCGCGAGCGCGGCCACCTTGTCGAGGTAGGCGGGGCTGAGCATCTGGATGTTGTTGCCCTTGCCCGCGTTGACATTGTTGACGCAGGTGGCACCGATGCCCAGGGACGCGAGGAGGCGGGCATAGTCGGTGTAGCGTTCGTCGAGTTCGGGCAGCTCATCCCAGCGGAAGATCGACGGCCCCGCGTAGCCGCGCTCGATGGTGCCGTCGATGTTGTCCCAATGGTTGACCATCCGCAGCCGGATCGGCGGGTCGTGGCGGAGGCGGAGGTCGTCGACCGGCTCGCCGAGTTGCACCCGCCGCAGGAGGTCGAACGCCCCGTGAAGCACCGCCCGATCCGACCCGCCAACAATCACGATGGACCGGCCGTGCGGCAGATCGGCGGACCAGAGGGCGTACGCATCAGGCCCGAGCTCCGCGGGCGCGGCCTCCGCCAGTGCCGCACGCAGCGCGTCGTCGGCCGTGTCCGGCGTCGCCAGCCGAATCGCCGCGGGGTCCCACGCCTCCTCGTCGCCCCCCTCTTGGATCGGCCCCAGCATCACGCCCAGGCCGCGGCGCAGTTCCGCGGCCGCGGCGTCGAGCACCTCGGACGGCTCGCCCACGACAACGACAGAGGTCATCGAGGCGCGATACGCCTCCCGCTGCGCCGCGTCCGCGATCGCGCGGTAGCGCAGCCAAGCCTCGTACCCGTCCTCTGCGCGGCCGACACTTACGGCCAAGGCGCCCAGCATGAAGATCGCGGCGGCGGTAAGCCACCCGGTTGAGCCATGTCTCATCGCACCTTCTCCAATCGATCGGTCCTTTCACCGCGCCCGCCGTCGCCGCGCGCCCAGCACGCCGACGGCGAGGAGCAGGGACGCGGTGGCGGGCTCGGGGACGGGCATCGGGACGTGGGAGAAGATGAAGTCCTGGTAGGCGGAGACGCGGGTGAGGAGCGAGGCGTCGCCGTAGGTGGAGCGGTTTGCCCCCGGCGCGCCGGGGTACTGGAAGTAGTCGTAGGTTCCGGAATGGACGCCGGCGACGAACCAGGTCCCGTTCTCGTAGATGAACGACCCGCCGCCGCTGTCGCCTGGGGCGATGTTGTATTCGAGGTCGAGCGGGACGGAGGAGCCCCAGCGGTTGGGCGAGACCCGGGGGGCGGGCTCGTCGAAATCCCAGCGGAGGCCGGTGGCGCCGTTGCTGAAGTTGAGCAGGTTGTCGACCACGTTCTGGCCGGCGCGCTTGGTGCCCGAGGCCCCGGTCGCGCCGGTCTTGCCGGTGCCGGTCTGGCCGTAGCCGACGGCGGTGAGGGTGGCGCCGTACTCGTTGAAGTTGGTGTAGATGGGGGCGGGCGTGACGGTGTTGATCGGGGTCTTGAGGCGGACGAGGGCGATGTCGAAGCCGTCGTTGATGTTGCCGGTCCAGCCGCCGGGCATGACAAACTCGGCGGCGTCGGCGGTGACGCTGCCGATGGTGAAGCGGTGCCTGCCGATGGCTTCGTCGTCGACCCGGCCGTTGCCGTTGGTGTCGACGACGTGGGCGGCGGTGAGCGCCCAATAGGGGCTGATGAGGGTGAACGAGCCGAAGCTGCTCCCGGTGGAGTACCGGCCGACTGCGGCGAACTGGGGTTGGGCGGCGAGGGCGGTGTAGGCCGAGGGGGCGCGATCGTGGCGGATCGTTCCGCCGGATGCGGGGGCCGCCATCAGACAGGCGAGCAGGAGCGCCCCAGCGGCGGCGGCGATGGATCCGGCGTGAGGGTGGGGGTTCTGTACGGCGACTCGAAGGGACGAACTCACAGAAGGATCTCCCAGCGGATGGGCGTCACGAGATGGACCATACCCGGAGCCGCACCAACGCCCAAGAGCCATTATGCGAGATAAATGAACGCTTGTGCGCAAGTAATGGGTCAGAGGTCACGCCCGGTGCACGAGCGCAGGGTGGCGCGCTTCTGGGAAAAACAAGCCACCAAGCGCATTTGCCCGTGAGGCCTCGTGCCCTTTCGCGCAGCCCCTGCCCAAAGGGTTGACACCGGCAAAGCCGCCGACGCATACTCCATGCGTTGCCCCCGGTCCCATCCGTGTCGTCTCATCGATTCGCCCGACCATGACCTCGACCTCCCGCCGGGTTGTGATGTTCAGACCGTGCCGACGGGGGATCGGCGGCGGGCTCCGGGTCGCGCTGCTGCTGCTGACAGCGGGGCTGATGCTGGTCGCCGCCGCGGGCTGCCGGCCGGCGTCAGACGGGGGCGACGTCGTGACGCTGCGGTTCTGGAACGGCTTCACCGGGCCCGACGGTCGGACGATGCTCGCGCTGGTGCAGCGGTTCAACGACGAGAACCCCGACGTCCACGTGACGATGCAGCGGATGGACTGGGGGACCTACTACAACAAGCTCTTCGTAGCGGGGATGGGTGGCCGGGCGCCGGAGGTGTTCGTCAGCCACGACTACGCGCTGGGGCGGCTGATGCGGGGGCGGTTCGTGCGGCCGGTGGACGACCTGACGGGCCCGGGTGGGATCGACGCGGCCGATTTCGACGCCAATGTGTGGGGGGCGGTCGAGCGGGACGGCCGGCACTACGGGATCCCGCTCGACATCCACCTGCTGGGCATGTACTACAACCGCCGGCTCTTCCGCGAGGCGGGGATCGTTGACGAGCACGGGGAGCCCGCGCCGCCCAGGAACCGCTCGGAGTTTGTCGACGCGCTCCGCAAGCTCCGACGTGATGATAACGGCGATGGCCGGCCCGCAACGTGGGGGTTCGTCTTCACCTGGCTGCGGACGAACGTCTATTCCGTGATGATGCAGTTCGGCGGCGGGCTGTTCGACGACGAGCGGGCGACCCAGACGCTCGAGTCGCCGGAGAACGTCGCAGCGCTCGCGTTCTGCGAGGAACTGGTGGCCGAGGGGCTCGCGCCGCCGCCGCAGAACTTCGACTCATGGGTCGGGTTCCTTCAGGGGCGGGTGGGGATCGTTTTCGAGGGGATCTACATGCTGCCGGAGATCCGGCGGCAGGAGGGGCTGGAGATCGGCGCGGCGCCGATGCCGGTGCTGGGGGACCGGCCGGGGGCGTGGGCGGGGTCGCACAACCTCTGCCTCCGCGCGGACCTGGACGCGCGGGAGGTCGCGGCCGCGAGCCGGTTCATCGCGTTCCTTTCGGACAACAGCCTCGACTGGGCGGAGGGCGGGCAGATCCCGGTGCGGAAGAGCCTGCGTCAGACGGAGCGGTTCCGGGCGATGGGGGCACAGCACGCGTTCGCACAGCAGATTGAGGCGGCGGAGTACTTCCCGCCCACGCCGTTCGTCTTCGAGTACCTGACGGAGTTCGACCTGGCGGTCGAGCGGGCGTTGCGGGGCCGGGCGACGCCGGAGGCGGCGCTGCGGACGGCGGGGGCGAACATCGAGCGGGTGATGCGGCGGTACGAGGCGTCGGAGGCGGCGGCGGCGGACACGGTCGCGGCGGTGGAGGCGTCGCCATGAGCACGACCCCGACGGCGGTGCTGATCGACTCGCCTCGCGCGGCGGTGGAGGCGGTGCGCATCCCGTCGCGGCGGCGCCGCCGGGCGATGTCGCACCTGGGCGGGTACCTCTTCCTGGCGCCGTACCTCGTCCTGTTCGGCACGTTCCTGGTCTACCCGCTGGTCTACGGGGTGTGGCTGAGCACGATGGAGTACGAGCTGGTCTCGCCCGAGCCGCCGCGGTTCATCGGGCTGGGCAACTACGCCGAGGCGATGGGCGACCCCTACTTCTGGAACGCGGTGCGGGCGACGGTCGCGTTCGTCGTCCTGGTGGTGCCGTTGACGATCGTGCTGGCGCTGGCGCTGGCGGCTGGGCTGGACGCGCTGCCGCCGCGCCGCGAGAACCTTTACCGCCTGATCATCTTCCTGCCGACGATGATCACCATCAGCGTGGCGGGGCTGGTGTGGCGGTGGTTCTACAACGGGGAGTTCGGGCTCTTCAACGCGCTGCTCGAGCCGCTGGGGATCAAGGTGCCGTGGATCACGGAGCCGGGCTGGGCGATGCCGTCGGTCGTGCTGATGACGTTGTGGTGGACGATGGGGGTCCCGGTGGTGATCCTCGCCGCGGGTCTCAAGCAGATCCCGCGGTCGTACCTCGAGGCGGCGGCCATCGACGGGGCGACGGGGCTGCGGCGGTTCTTCCACATCACGCTGCCGCTGCTTCGGCCGGTGCTGCTCTTCGTCGCGATCGTGCAGATCATCGGCGCGTTCCAGGTGTTCGGGCAGACGTTCATCATCACCCGCGGCGGGCCGGAGATGTCGACCCGCGTCCTCGTGCAGTACATCTACGAGACGGCCTTCAACATGTACCGCCTCGGGTACGGCGCGGCGATGAGTTGGCTGCTCTTCGTGATCATCGCGGTGGTCTCGCTCGTGCAGTTCCGCGTGTTGAGGGAGCGATGACGATGACGAAGCGGGTCCTGATCGAAGTCGTGATGCTCCTCGCCGCCGTGCTGTTCCTCGCGCCGGTCGTGCTGATCCTCGTGACGGCGTTCAAGCCCGAGTCGGAGATCCTGCAGTTCCAGGGCCTGCTGCCCGAGACGTGGACGCTCGAGCACTTCGACTACGTCCTGGGGACGCCGGAAGAGATCCCGGTCTTCCGCTGGCTGTTCAACAGCCTGTTCATCTCGTCGGCGGTGACGCTGCTGGTGCTGACGGTGGATTCGCTCGCGGCGTACGCGCTGGCGCGGCTGGACCTGCCCGGGAGCAAGGTGGTGTTCGGGCTCATCGTGGCGACGCTGATGGTCCCGGGCCAGGTGCTGCTGGTGCCGGTGTACCTGCTGCTGAGCCGGCTGGGTTGGCTCGACACGCCGTGGGCGCTGATCGTCCCGGCGGGCGCGGGGGCGTTTGGCGTGTTCCTGCTGCACCAGTTCTTCAAGGCGGTGCCGAAGGAGCTCGAGGAAGCCGCCGCGCTCGACGGGTGCTCGCGCCTCGGGATCTACTGGCACGTCATGCTGCCGCTGTCCCGCCCCGCGCTCGCGACGCTCGGCACGCTCACCTTCATCGGCTCGTGGAACGACTTCCTCGGCCCGCTCGTGTTCCTCGACTCGGTCGAGAAGTTCACGCTGCCTGTCGGCGTCGCCCTCTTCCAGACCTCCTACTCGATCGAGTACGGCCTCACCCTCGCCGCCAGCGTGATCTGCACCGCCCCGATCCTCATCGTGTTCCTGTTGCTGCACCGCCAGATCATCGAAAGCATCTCCAGCGCGGGGCTCAAGGAGTAGCCACGCCCCGCTTGAAGGAGTTCCGTGATGCGCACACGCCCGATCTTCTACCTGCTCGCGCTGCTGCTCTGGTTCATGCCGGTGCCGGTGCCGGTCGCCTGGGGCGGCACCGCCGCGACGCCTCCGGAGGGGAGCTATCGCAACCCGCTGGGCGTGGACCTCGCCGACCCGCACGTGCTCCTGCACGACGGCGTCTACTACGCCTACGGCACGTCGGCGGCGGACGGGTTCAAAGTCTGGTCCTCATCGAACCTCGTCGACTGGGAGGGGCACGGCTACGCGCTGCAGCGGACCGCGGATACCTGGGGCAACGACCTCTTCTGGGCGCCCTGCGTGATCGCGCACCGTGGCGCGTTCTACCTCTTCTACAGCTCACGCGGCCCCGTGGAGGGTGACCGCCAGAGCCACCGGATCAGCGTCGCGCGCGCGGAGTCGCCACTGGGCCCCTTCGTCGATGTCGCGGCCCCGCTGTTCGACCACGGGATGGCTGTCATCGATGCTCATGCCCTGATCGACGAGGACGGCGCGGCCTATCTCTACTTCGTCCGCGACATCTCCGAGAGCGGGAAGAGCCGCGTCTGGGCGGCCCGGCTCGCCGACGACCTGTTGAGCCTCACGGGGGAGCCGGTCCTGTGCATCGAGCCGAGCCAGCCGTGGGAAGGCGAGCAGTGGAACGAGGCGCCCTTCGTGATCCGTCACGGGGACACCTACGTCATGACCTACTCCGCGAACGGGTTCTACGACCCGCGCTACGCGGTGGGATACGCGACCGCCCCGTCCCCCCTGGGGCCGTGGACCAAGGCGGAAGACAACCCGATCCTCCAGCGCACCGACGGGGTCTCCGGCCCGGGGCACAACTCGATGGTCCTGTCGCCGGACGGCAGCGAATGGTTCGCGGTGTACCACGTCCACAAGAGCCTCAAGGGCGGCCATCGCCGCGAACTCGCCATCGACCGGATGACGATCGAGGAGCAGCCGGACGGGTCGCTCCGGCTGCGGATCGACGGTCCGACGAGTGACCCGCAGCCGCTCCCATCGGGCGCTCCGGCAGCCCATGCCGAGCCGGCGTTGGCCCCGTAACACCCCGACTCGCCGCTTGAACCGAGAAGGCACACCCTCATGAAGCATGGTTTCCCGCAACGTGTCGCGTGGCTGATGTTCCTCCCGATCCTGCTCCTTGCGCCGCCCGCCGCGGACGCGCAGGTGTGGGACGGCGCTGTCCGCGGGTCCTGGGTCCGGCTGGGGGATGCCGAGCCGGGGGACGTCAGCCTCGTGGATGGCGCGGCCGCGGTCGCTGACATCGTCGTGCCGGAGGGGGCGCATTCGGCGGTGCGGCAGGCGGCGCGGTTCCTGGCGGGCGACATCGAGGCGCTGACTGGCCGGGAGCCGGAGATCCGCCCGGCAGCGCGTCCCGGACGCGCATCGATCCGGCTCGTCTCGCTCGATGCGGAAGACACGACCGAGCTGCCGGAGAGCGTCGAGGTCGACCGGCTTCGGGGCGCGTGGGAGGCGTACGAGATCGTCACGGCCGAAGACGGGGAGACGGTGTGGCTGGTGGGTTCGGATGCGCGTGGGGCGGCGTTCGCCGTGTATACCCTGGCCGAGCGGCTGGGCATCGACCCGCTCCACCACTGGACGGGCTACCGACCGGAGCGACACGAGCGGCTGATCCTGAAGCAAACCCGCCATGCCGTGGATCCGCCGACGTTCCGGTTCCGCGGGCTGTTCCACGACGACGAGGACATCCTCCCGCGGCCGTTCGAGTACAGCGGGTACCCGCTGCGGATCGGCGACGTGCCGCTGCGGTGGTACGAACGGTTCTTCGAGACCGCGCTGCGCCTGCGGATGAACATGGTCGCCCCCTACACGCGGGTCCACCGCCGATTCGAGGTCCAGAAAACCGCGAGCGACTGGGGGCTCTACTACACCTCGCACCACTACGACATCCTGCTCTCCAACCCGTTCGGGTTTCGCCGCTTCGGGCTGGCGGAGGAGCGTGGCGTCACGGGCGACTGGGACTGGCACGCCAACGCGGAGAACATGATCCGCTACTGGCGCGCGGGGGTCGAGGAGAACGGTGAGCTGGACGCCATCTGGCCCGTCGGGCTCCGCGGGACGGAGGACTACCCGTACCCCTTCCCGAAGGGCACGAGCGAGGAGGAGCAGCAGCGCGTGTTCCGCGACGTCATCGATGCGCAGCGGCGCGTGACCCGAGAAGCGCTGCCGGAGGACAAGGAGGCGATCTTCCACTTCACCCTCTACGACGAGATGCTCGAGAAGTACCTCGCGGGCTCGTTCGAGATGCCCGACGACGTCATCCTGATCTGGTGTGACGACAACGACGGGCGGATGCGGGCCTTGCCCGCCGACCGCGGCGGGTGGAAGCACGGCGTGTACTACCACCTGGCGTATTACGGCCCGGTCGCGAAGCAGTCGATGCGGACGATCCCGCCCGCGCGGATCGCGGATCAGTTCAAGAAGATCGTCCACGCGGGGGCGACCGAGTTCATGCTGCTCAACGTCTCGGAGCTGCGGGAGTTCGTGATGGGGACGCGGATGATCGCCGAGATCTGCTGGGACGCGGAGACGGCACTGGCGGACACGCCCGTCCGACCCATGCCTGACGAGGTCCTGCCCCACGTGCCGACGGCGGCAAAGGGCCCACTGCCACCCGATGAGCCCTCCGCCTCGGCCGAACGATTCATGCGATGGTGGAGCGGGGAGTACTTCGGCGACGAGGCGGCGGATCAGGTGGCGGAGGTGTACGGCCGCTACGAGGAGCTGATCGGCCGCTGGGATCGGCAGTGGTACGCGGGGGACCAGGCGGTGGGCGCGATCAACTCGCTCATCAAGCGGTTCGCCGGCCGGTCGTTCACCCCGCCCGCCGCAGAGACGCGAGCCACGCTCGAGTCCCTCGACCGCCGCTACCGCGAGACGTTCGACCGGATCGACGCGCTGCGCCCGGCGCTATCGGTGAGCCAGGCTCGGTTCTTCTTCGAGCACGTGGAGCTGCCGCTACTGGTGACCTGGCGGCACACGCAGGCGGCGATCCTGCTTATCCAGGCTCTGGATGCGCCGGATCGGGACGCGGCCTGGGCGATCTGCGAAGAGGCGATGGTGCCGCTCGAGCGCCTCGAGGTCGAGTTGCTCCGTGCGGAGCGGCCACCGTTCGAGCGGTGGTACGCCAAGACGTTCATCCGTCACGAGGAAACCGGCCTGAACCTCCACAGGCCGTACGAGGCGCTGCGCGTGTTCCTCGGGAGCGACGGGACGGAGCGGCTTGGCCGACCGGACTGGGCGCGGCGCCCCGAGGTGCAGCGGTTCGTCCCGCTCCTCGGGCACGACCCGCGCTGAATCAGGCGGCCTTCGCTTGCCCAACGCCGATCCCGTGCCGCCGCGGGAGCGGGGACTCTGCTACACTTCGCGACCCCGCAATCACCAGACGGAGTTATCCCAACATGAGCTTTGAGATCGAAATCGTGCATGGCCGCCAGGTCCTTGATTCCCGCGGCAACCCCACGGTGGAGGTCGAGGTCACCCTCACCGACGGCGCGATCGGCCGGGCGGCGGTGCCTTCCGGCGCGTCGACCGGCGAGAACGAGGCGGTCGAGCTCCGCGATGGCAACAAGAAGGTTTACGTCGGCAAGGGCGTGCAGAAGGCGGTCGACAACGTCAACAACGTGATCGCCCCCGAGCTCATCGGCATCGACGCCCGCGAGCAGGAACACATCGACGCGGTCATGCTCGAAGTCGATGGCACGAAGACCAAGAGCAAGCTCGGCGCCAACGCGGTGCTGGGCGTTTCGATGGCGGTCGCGCACGCCGCGGCGCAGGCGTCGGGCCTGCCGCTCTACCGCTACCTCGGCGGCAGCGCGGCGAAGGTCATGCCCGTGCCGATGATGAACATCCTCAACGGCGGCAAGCACGCGGACAACACCGTGGACTTCCAGGAGTTCATGATCCAGCCCTGGGGCTTCGACACCTTCGCCGAGGCGCTCCGCGCCGGGGTTGAGATCTACCACGGGCTCAAGACGGTGCTGCACGACAAGGGGCTCTCCACCGCCGTCGGCGACGAGGGCGGCTTCGCGCCCGACCTCAAGAGCAACGAGGATGCGCTCAAGCTCATCGAAGAGGCCGTGAGCAAGTCCGGCTACAAGTGGGGTGAGCAGGTTTTCGTGGCACTGGACCCGGCGACCAGCGAGCTGTGGAACGAGGCCCAGGAACGGCACGGGAAGCAGGGCTACTGCTTCTTCAAGAGCGACCCGAACAACGTCATCAGCAGCGATGACATGGTTTCGATCTGGGCCGACTGGTGCAGGAAGTACCCGATCCGTTCGATCGAGGACGGGCTCGCGGAGAACGACTGGGACGGCTGGAAGACGCTGACGACGAAGCTCGGCGACAAGGTCCAGCTCGTCGGCGATGACCTCTTCGTCACGAACAAGGAGTTCCTCGCTCGGGGCATCGAGAAGGGCTGCGCCAACTCGATCCTCGTGAAGGTGAATCAGATCGGCACGCTGAGCGAGACGTTCGACGCGGTGAACCTCGCCATGCGGAACAGGTACACCGCCGTGCTTTCGCACCGCAGCGGCGAGACCGAGGACGCCACCATCGCGGACCTCGCGGTGGCGACGAACTGCGGCCAGATCAAGACCGGCGCCCCCTGCCGCAGCGACCGCACCGCGAAGTACAACCAGCTCCTCCGCATCGCGGAAGAGCTGGGCGACGCGGCGGTCTACGGCGGGAAGTTCTGGAACCTGGGCTGAGCCGCTGTTCGCGACACCGAGCCATTCGAGCAGGAGCCCGGCATCGACATGCGGGGCTCCTTTTTTACACGTTGCTGTGGCCTCTTGTGGCTGTCACGCGCGCGTGACGGTGAGCGGGGTCATCTTCGCCACCCCGCCCGCGGCGATCTTGTCGAAGCCGCTGCCCAGTTCGCCGATCGGGTCGGGCGGGAGGATGTCGACCTTCTTCTCCCCGAGCTTCGCCTCCCCCCGCTTCACGCGATCCTCGAACCCCTTGCACTCGGCCAGCAGGCGGTCGAGGATCTCCTCCTCGGGCACGTTCGCGACCCGCTCGCCCTGCACGTAGATGATGCCCCGCCGGTCACCGGCGAAGACCGCGACGTCCGCGCCCTCCGCCTCGCCCGGGCCGTTGACGATGCAGCCCATCACCGCGACCTTGATCGGCAGCGTGATCTCCTTGAGCATCGCGCGGACGTCCTGCACGAGCGTGAAGAGATCGACCTGGATCCGGCCGCACGTCGGGCACGCGACGAGATCGACGCCCTTGCGTTCGCGGAGCGCGAGGCAGTAGAGCAGCTCGAGGCCGTCCTCGACCTCGTAGACCGGGTCGTTGGCGTAGCTGATGCGGATGGTGTCGCCGATGCCGCTTGCGAGCAGGTGGCCCAGCGGCACGACGCTGCGGATCGTCCCCGTCTCCTTCGGGCCGGCGTGGGTCACGCCCAGGTGCAGCGGGTGGTCGAACCGCTTGCTGATCTCGGTGTAGGCGTCGATCACGAGCGTCGGGTCGGTCGACTTGGCGCTGATCGTCACGTCGTAGAAGTCGTTCTCGTAGAAAAT